>NZ_NCJT01000196.1 GCF_002282565.1 Hyphomonas sp. 34-62-18 | reverse complement strand
ACGAAGAACGGCACAAGCTATTTCGAGCATGACCTTTCCAACGGCCGCGAGAAATTCCTCTACAAGGCAAACCCGACCCAGCAGATCATTATCAGCTCGCGCACCGGCATGCCGGTGGCCCGTCAGGAACTCGAATATGAAGGCGGCGCCTGGAAATCATATATCAGCCTGCCGGAGCCGGGCTCTGACCGGTTCACCCGCGAAGACCCGCTGACCACCGAAGTGGCCAACCGCTACACGATGGAACTGCTGGGCCAGCAGAACGGGACCAGTAAATACTTCATCGCCACAGACAAGTTCTCCGACAAGGTGTCGATCTATCTCTACGACGCCGCCACGGATACCTTCAGCACCGAGCCAGTATTCGCCCATCCGGAATTTGACGCGAGCAGCGTGATCTTCTCGAACCGCGAGCAGGATTTCGGCGAAGTGCTCGGCTTCACCTATCAGGGCCCGATCCCGGAAGTCTTCTGGGTCGATCCTGAAATGAAGTCGATTCAGGACGGCCTCGACCAGGCCTTTCCTGGCAAGGACGTCAGCCTGATCGACTACACTGCTGACCGCAACCGTGTGCTCTTCAGCGTCAGCGCAGGGAATATGCCGCCGGCTTATTACCTGCTCGTCGACAAGGCCAAGGTGGCGGTTATCGGCTCAGAGTATCCGTGGATCGATACCAACAGTCTCGGCGAGGTTGAGTTCGTCTATTACCCTGCGCGGGACGGCATGCAGATTCCGGCCTTCATCACCTATCCTGCCGGCTGGAAGGAAGGCGACAAGGCCCGCGGCGCAATCATCGTACCGCACGGCGGCCCCTGGGCGCGTGACTATGGCGACTTTGACTCCTCAGGCTGGACCCAGTATTTCGCCAGCCGCGGCTACATCGTGATGCAACCACAATATCGCGGAAGCTCTGGCTGGGGCCGCAAGCTTTGGCTGGCCGGGGACGGCGAGTGGGGCCTGAAGATGCAGGACGACAAGGATGACGGCGCTGCCTGGCTCGTCTCCCAGGGTCTTGTGGATGCCGACAAGATCGCCATTCACGGCTATTCCTATGGCGGCTTTGCAGCCTTCGCCGCTTCGGTTCGTCCCGATAGCCCGTATCAGTGTGCCATCGCCGGCGCCGGCGTTGCCAACCTCACCAAGCTCGGCAACAGCTGGGGCGAAAACCGCATTCAGCGGATTTTCCAGGGCAACACCGTCAAGGGCATGGACCCGCAACAGAACACCGACAAGATCAACATCCCGATCCTGATCTATCATGGTGAATACGATGTCCGCGTGCCGATCTTCCACAGCCGCGACTTCTATAACGCCATCAAGGACAAGGAACCGCAAAGCAAGTTCATTCCACTGGACTTGATGGGACACCAGTCGCCGAAATGGCCGTCGGAACACAAAGGCCGCGTTCTGGAAGAAATCGAAAGCTTCCTGACCAACACCTGCAACATGTAAGTCCTGATACGGACCAAAATCAAAAGGGCGGCTCACGGGCCGCCCTTTTTTCGTTGATGGCTCTGTAGCGCTATACCAGCGCGCGAGCGAGCGCAGCCTGCCAGCCTTTGAGCAAGGCCGCGCGGGATGCCGGGTCCATCCGGGGCTCGAAGCGGCGGCCGGGTACCTCCCGGGCGGCCCAGTCTGCTGCGCTCAGCCAGCCGATCTGCATGGCCGCTGCCGCCGCTGCCCCCAACGCGGTCATCTCCCGGTAATCCGGGCGCAAAACAGGCAGCGCGCAGACATCGGCGAGGAACTGCATCAGCCAGTCATTGCCCACCATGCCGCCATCCACACGCAGCTCCGCAATCGGGGCGCCATCGCCGGCAAAAGCGGCGAGCAGATCATGCGTCTGATAGGCCACCGATTCCAGCCCCGCGCGCACAAGATGCGCCGCCGTCGCGGCCCGCGTCAGCCCCGCGATCAGGCCGCGCGCCTCTGCATCCCAGTGGGGCGCGCCAAGGCCGGTGAAGGCGGGCACCATATAGACCCCGCCATTATCCTTCAGGCTGGCGGCTGCCGCCGCGCTGTCATCCGCCTTCTGAATAAGCCCCAGATCATCGCGCAACCATTTGATCACCGTGCCCGCATTGAAGATGGAGCCTTCCAGCGCCATCGCCTCTGCGCCCGGCAGCGCGTATCCCACCGTGCCCAGCAGGCGGTTTTCCGAGACGGGCCGCACGGCGCCGGTATTGGCCACCAGGAAGGCGCCCGTGCCGAAGGTGATCTTCGCCTGGCCTGGCTTCAGGCATCCCTGCCCCACCAGCGCCGATTGCTGGTCCCCCAGGATGGACGCCACCGGGATCGCCTGGCCAAACAGCGCCGCCTCTGCCATGCCGAAATCCGCCGCGCTGGGTTTGACCTCTGGCAGCATCCCCTGCGGCACGCCGATCATCGCCGCCATCGCCGCGCTCCACCCGCCGCTGGCGCCAAGCCCCAGCCGGTAAAGCAGCGTGCGCGAGGCGTTGGTCACATCGGTGGCGTGCACCTTCCCGCCCGTCAGGCGCCACAGAAGGAAGCTGTCGATGGTGCCGAAGGCAAGCTCGCCCGCCTCTGCCCTTTCCCGCGCGCCGGGCACATTGCTCAGTACCCAGTTGATCTTGGTGCCGGAGAAATAAGGGTCGAGCAGCAGCCCCGTTTCGGCCTGCACATCGGCCTCATAGCCCTTGTCCTTCAGCCCTTCACAGAAGGCGGCTGTGCGCCGGTCCTGCCAGATGATGGCCGGGGCGAGCGGCTTGCCGGTCTTCCGGTCCCAGACGAGTGTGGTTTCCCGCTGGTTGGTGATGCCGATGGCCGCAATGCGCGCCGCACCGCCCGCCTTGGCGATCACCGCGCGGCAGACAGACAGCGTGCGCGTCCAGATCTCCTCGCCGTCCTGCTCCACCCAGCCATCCTCGGGATAGCGCAGCGCGACCTCTTCCTGGGCGAGGGCCACCTCGCGGAAATCGCGGTCATATACGATGGCCCGCGTCGAGGTGGTGCCCTCGTCGATGACGAGAATAAAATCGCTCATGCGCTTTGCCTTCTGTTCCGCGCCCGTTTAGACTGTCAGCCCCGCCGCTTCCAGCAGCGATGCAAATTGCAGTGTCGTCCGGTCTGCATAGGGCGCGCCGATCAGCTGGAACCCGATGGGCAGGCCGCCTGCGCTCTTGGCGACGGGTACACAGGTAGACGGCAGCCCGGCAAAGGTTGCAATCGAGGCCCAGGCAAGCTGAGAGCCATAGGGCAGCGCCGCGCCATCAACCTCGAGGGTCCGCTTGCCCCAGTCCGGCTCGTCCTTGTGCGGAAAGGCGGGTGTGGAGAAGGCGGGCGAGAGGAGAATGTCCACGCCTTCGAAGAAGGCCGCCCATTGCCGCGTGATGGCGAGCTGATAATCCTGCAGGTTCATCCACTCATGCGCGCTGATCGGCGCCGCCGCCGGGTCTCCGCGCGATATCACCGTCATCAGCATGCGCACATAGCTCGGCACCATTTCGGCAAGATCGGGCATATCGGCCGTTCCCTCGCTGACCGTTACGCCTTCTGCGCGCAGCGCGTCCACCAGCCGGGCAAGGCCCGCGCGCGTATCCCCGTCCACCGGCACGTCCGGCATTTCAGCAATCACGCGCACGCGGCAGCCTTTAAGGGTGCTGGCGCGTGCTGGGGGAAGATCCAGCCGGTATCCGCCGCCCGCCTCAGGCCCGGCGATCACCTCCAGGCACGCCGCCATATCCGCCACATTCCGCGCCATCGGGCCGACCACGGCCAGGGGCGCGTCGCACCCATCCGTCCCCGGAAAAAGATGCCCGCGCTGGGGCACGATGCCATAGGTCGGCTTGTGCCCCAATACGCCGCACATATGTGCCGGAAAGCGGATGGAGCCGCCAATGTCCGAGCCGATCTCAAGCGGCACCATGCCGGTGGCCAGCGCGGCGGCCGCCCCGCCGGAGGAGCCGCCGGGCGAGCGGGCATGGTCAAACGGGTTCACCGTGCGCCCATAGATGGGGTTCACGCTCTGCCAGTCGCCCAGCGCCACGGGCACATTCGTCTTCCCAAGGATGATCGCGCCTTCCGCCTTCAGGCGCTCAACCACCACAGCGTCCCGTGCCGCGTTCAAATCCTTGAACTGCTCAAAGCCCCAGGTGGAGGGCAGGCCCGCCACATCATTGGACTCTTTCACGGTCATCGGCACGCCCAGGAAGCGGCGCGCGTCGCCGGGCTTGCGGCTGGCGTCGAGGGCTTTTGCCGCCGCCCGCGCCCGCTCGAAATCGCGCACCACCACGGCGTTGATCGCCCCGTCCACGGCCTCTATGCGGGCGATGGCCGCGTCAGCCGCCTCCAGCGCGGAAATCTCTCCGCTGCGCACGGCGTCTGCCGTTTCCAACGCGCCAGCCTTCGCCAGATCGCTCGCGGTTTTCTGTGTCATTGTCTTTCCTCCTGGCGCCTCGCCTGTAAGGGCGCAGCCGCTCATCGCCATCCCCGCCAGCGCCCCGCCGCCTGCCAGCAGCGTCCGGCGCGATACGGCATCCATGGACCGTTTCATCCCCTTGCCTCCCTATTTTCCAGGGTATTGCCGCTCCGGTTTATCAGCCTGCCCCCAGGCTGGCGACCCCTTCCGGAACTCTGCAGATCGGCAGTTGCGCAACATGACTCAAATATATACGAACCATATATGTTTCAGATAGTGAGGCCATCATGGGCATCGTGAATATTGAAGATGACCTGCACGATCAGGTCCGCAAGGCCAGCGCGGTTTCCTGCCGCTCGATCAATGCGCAGGCCGCCTGGTGGATCCGCATCGGCAAGCTCGCCGAAATGAACCCCACCCTTTCCTTCAACGAGATCGTGCAGCGGGAAATGGCCGCCGCCGGCGTCACGCCTGATCCTCTGCGCGCAAACGCGGCATGATCAAGAGCGCAGAAGAACTGGCGTTGATGGCGGAATCGGGCCGCCTGCTGGCCTCAGTATTCGGCCTGATCGACCAGATGGACCTCATCGGCATGAGCACGCTGGAGGTGAACGACCGGGTGGAGCGCTTCATCCGAGAGGATCTGAAATCCCGCCCCGCCAGTCTTGGGCAATATGGCT
>NZ_NCJT01000502.1 GCF_002282565.1 Hyphomonas sp. 34-62-18 | reverse complement strand
GCCAGATCGTGCAGACGCGCTTTGTGGCCGAACTGATTTCTCTCTCGCGTAACGAAACGGCATCTCCAGCTGTGAAAGCGGTGACCGACGGCTATCTCGCCGGGCTGCAAACACGCCTCACAGCGCCCAAGAGAGGCCAGGCGCTGACAGATGCGGACACCTCGCGCGCCTTGGCAGCCCTCATCGGCAAGCACCTCGCCGGGGACGACCTGCCCGCCGCGCTGCTGCGCCCGGCGCCCCCTGCCCCCGCAGGCGCGCCCATCGGATCGATGACCGGCGCCATGGGACAGATCGAGGAATGCTGGCATTGCGGGGCTGAGTAGGCAGCCCCGGCCTGCCCAGAGGCGCTCGCCTCAGGCGGGCGCAATCCCCAGCGCGCGGACGGACTGCCAGACATCATCCACCGACAGCTCTTTCAGCGTCGGGGCGGAGTTGACGATCACGGTCTTGGGCCCGCGCGGGGCGGAGTGGTCCGGGTTGCTTTCGGTCAGCGCGAAAAGGGCGATACCCGGCGCGCCGGCAAGCGTTGCCATATGCATTGGCCCGGTATCATTGCCGACGACGAAAACAGCCGTTTCCGCCAGTGTCACGATCTGGAAAAGGTCAGTGCGGGTGACCAGGCTCTTAACCCGCGGCTCGCGCTTCACCAGCTCCTGGGCGATCGCGCTTTCGGCCTTGCCACCGATGACGACGGGCGTGATGCCGAGATCGGCGATGCGCTTGGCCAGTTCGGCATAATTCTCGATCGGCCAGCGCTTGGCCTCCCTGTGCTCCGAGGCGCCGGGGATCAGCAGCATGTAGGGCTTCTGGATGCCGAAATAGGCCGGGCTCAGCCGGGGTGGGTCGCCCAGCTTGGGCCGCACCCAGCCGAGATCGGGGAAAGGCGCGCTCTTGCCCAGCCACCGGCCCTGCGGCGCGACCCCGGCGACCTCAAGCTGCTCTGCCAGCCGGTCGATCGAGTGCATGCTCGCGCGGGCGGGATTGTCGTGAAAAAAGGCCGCCTTCTCATGATGGCCTGACCAAAGCGGCGCCTTCCCCGCGCGGGAAAGCACCGA
>NZ_NCJT01000027.1 GCF_002282565.1 Hyphomonas sp. 34-62-18 | reverse complement strand
GTTCCGGCGGGGATTTCCCCATCCTTGTGCCAGACCATGGCCGGGGCCTTGCCGGTTAGCTTGGCCAGCGCATCATGCGCGTCACGATCACAGTTCGAGCCGGGAAAGACGATTACAGCGGATTTCATGGGCGCTCTTTAGCAAAGAGTCGGAGCGTTTGGAAACGGGAATGACGAAGGCCCGTGCAGTGAGGCAAGAAAGCCACATAAGGCGTTGAAAGCATTGGAAGAGACTTGCCGGAATGCCGCTGTGAGGTCATCTTCCGCTCACCACACACAGGAGAAATCAGATGAAAAAAGTGATGATGGCTCTGATCGCCGCCGTTGCCCTGCCCACGCTGGCAGCCTGCAACACCATCGAAGGCGTTGGCAAAGACGTGAAAGCTGGCGGCCAGGCAGTTGAAGAGACCGCCAAGGAAGTCAAAGAAGAGATCACGAAGTAAGATCTTGCCGCGGGCGGCGGGGCGTTCTCCCTTGCCGCCTGCTTCTACTTGCCCTGGAAGATGAACCAGGCGCCCAGCGCAATCAGGCCGAACCCGATGGCGTGGTTCCAGCCGAGCGGCTCCTTCAGCACCCACACCGAAAATCCGGCGAACACCATCAGGGTGATCACTTCCTGGATCGTTTTCAGCTCCGCGGCCGAATAGACCGAATGGCCCCAGCGATTGGCCGGGACGGCGAAGATGTATTCGATCAGCGCGATGCCCCAGCTGGCAAGGATCACCAGCAAGAGCGGCGCCGTCTTGAACTTGAGGTGGCCATACCAGGCCATGGTCATGAAAAGGTTGGAAATCGACAGAAGGACAATCGGCAGAACATGCGGCGGCATGAGGGGCTCCGGAAAGCGGGAGAGGGTCAGTCTTCGAATACCGCGATCACCGGCACATGGTCTGACGGTTTCTCAAGTGCCCGGGCCTTGCGATAGATTTCGATGCCGGTGAGGCGGTCTGTCATGCGGGGGCAGGCGAGGACATGGTCGATGCGGATGCCGTGGTCTTTCTGGAAGGCGCCGCCCTGATAGTCCCAGAAGGTGTATTGGTGGGCGCGGCCATCGCAGGCTTCAAAGGCATCGGTGAGGCCAAGGTGCTTCAGCCGGCGCCAGGCGGCGCGGGTTTCTGGCAGGCCGAGCGCGTCGGTGTTCCAGACGGTATCATCCCAGCAATCTTCCGGCGCAGGAATTGCATTGTAATCTCCGCAGAGGACGAAAGGCTCCTCCGCTTTCAGCAGCGCGCGCGCGTGATCTTCCAGCGCAGCGATCCATTCGAGTTTGTAGTCATACTTCTCGCCCGGCGCCGGATTGCCGTTCGGCAGGTAGAGCCCGCCGACGCGCACAGGGCGCTCAGCAAGGACCGTTGCCTCAATATAGCGCGCCTGATCATCCTTCAGGGTGGACATTTCCCGGGTGACGTCTTGCAGCGGGAATTTCGACAGGATGGCCACGCCATTATAGCTTTTCTGGCCGTGAACCGCGCAGTTCCAGCCCATTTCCTCGATTTCGAGATAGGGGAAGGCGTCGGTCTCGCACTTCAGTTCCTGCAGGCAGACCACATCTGCATTGATATCGTGCAGCACCTGCAGAACGGTCGGCAGGCGGGCCTTCATCGAATTGACATTCCAGGTCGCTATACGCATGCGCTAATCCCTTAAGCAGCTTCGTCCCATTGTTCCAGCAGCAGACGGGCCTTATACTTGTGTAAACCTGAGGAGTCGCGTCATGGCGCCAAGCTGGATTCAATTGTTGATCGTGGTCGTCGTCGCTCTGCTGCTGTTTGGCGGGCGCGGGCGCATTTCCTCGATCATGGGCGACATGGCCAAGGGCATCGGCGCATTCCGTAAGGGCCTCAAGGATGAGGAAACCAAGCCGGTGACCAAGGACGACATGGTCGATATCACGCCCAAGAAAGACGAGACGAAAACCTCGACCTGACGACTGAAGCGGAGGGCGGATAGCCATGCTGCCCGGCATCGGGTTTTCCGAATTATTGCTGATTGGCCTTGCGGCCCTGATCATCATTGGTCCCAAGGACCTGCCGATGATGATGCGCAAGCTTGGCCAGATCATGGGCAAGGGACGGCGCATGGCGCGCGAGTTCCAGGCGGCGTTTGACGACATCGCCCGCCAGAGCGAGCTCGACGAGCTCAAGAGGGAAATCCAGGAACTGCGCAAGTCCAACACGCTGGCCTCTGCGCAGGATGATCTGGCCGCCTATGAGGCGGATGTGAACTCCGCCATCATGCGCGAGCATCCCGCCGCGGCGCCGCCGGAGACGCTGCCGGATGCAAAGCCTGACGATGTGCCGGAGACGGCGCCTGCCAAGAAGGGCGGCGCCGCATGAGCCATACCCCGCCCAAGGACGAGCAGCCCGAGATCCTCGATGATGAGGTCGAATCCAGCCGCGCGCCGCTGCTGGACCATCTGATCGAGCTGCGCGGGCGGCTGATCAAGATGCTGGCCGCCCTGGCGGTGGCAACGATCGTGGCCTTCTTCTTTGCCGACCAGATCTACAATCTGCTGGTGGCGCCATTTGCTTCGGTGGCCGAAGATGTACGCGGCTCGAAGCTGGAGTTCATCTTCACCGCGCCGATGGAATTTTTCTTCGCCAAGCTGAAGCTGGCGCTGTTTGCAGGCGTGTTTCTGGCGTTCCCCGTTATCGCCTGGCAGATCTATGCCTTTGTTGCGCCGGGGCTCTACAAGTCTGAGCGCGGGGCGTTCTGGCCGTTCCTGGTTTTTGCGCCGCTCCTGTTTTCGTTGGGCGCGGCATTTGTCTATTTCATCATGCTGCCCATGCTGGCGAACTTCACCATCTCGATGGAGCAGGTCGACACCACGGGAACGACGATCAAGATGATGCCGCGCGTAGGGGATTACCTCTCGCTCGTCATGGCGCTGATGCTGGCGTTCGGCATTTCCTTCCAGCTGCCGGTAATCCTCAGCCTCCTGGGCAAGATCGGTCTCGTCAGTTCTGAAGGGCTGGGCAAGGGCCGGAAATATGCGGTCGTCGGTATCCTGGCCTTTGCCGCCGTGTTCACGCCGCCCGATGCAATTTCACAGCTTCTTCTCGCGATCCCCGTCTACATGCTCTACGAGATTTCCATCTTTTGCGTCCGCATGATTGAGCGGAAAGCCGAGAAGGCAGAGGCGACGGCCGCCGCAGAATAAATTTTCCCTGCAGCCGCGGCGTTGCATTTTGTGATCAGGTGTTGAACCTAGGCGCCGGATAGAAACCAACCGTCTCCCGAGAAACGAGGAGCCTTCCCGAGTGTCGCGCGTTAAAAGCGTCCTGCTGGTCGATTTCGACAATATCTACGGCGCGACCAGTGAAGAGGTTGTCAGCGGGCTGTCTAATTGGCTGCTCTGGCTGGAGGATGGCGCCTTCTCCCCGAAGAACCGCCGCCGCCGGTTTATCGACAAGCGCGTCTACTGGAATCTGCAATTCGACAAGTACCGCCCGGAGTTTGAGCGGGCAGGGTTTTCCGCCTACAATTGCCGGGCGCTGGCCAAGCGCAAGATCAGCGCGGGCAAGAGCTCTGCCGACATCGTGCTTACGATGGACGCGATTGAAATTGCGCTGGTGAATGAGGAGGTTGAGGAGTTCGTCATCCTGACGACCGACTCAGACTTTGTGCCTGTGGTGAACCGTGTGCAGGCGGGTGAGCTGCGGGTGGTGACCTGCGGCAAGGAAACCGACCCGACCTATGAGCTGTTCAGCCAGTATGCTGACGCGGCCATTCATATCGCCGCGCTGAAGGCGGCGTTCAGTTATCAGCGGGCCAAGCGCAAATGGTATCGCCTGCGCTCGCCGCCGCCGGAGATTGCGCCGCTGACGCTGGTGAAGGAGCGCCGCTCGCCGCTGATGGGCCGGGTGCGGGCCGCGCTGGACACCAGCGAGGCACCCAAGGACGGGCCACCGCCGGAACTGCTGCGTGCCGTGGCCATTATCAAGGAGCTGGGCGAGCGGATGCCGGACCAGCCGCTGTCCAAGACGCGGATCGTGCGGGCGCTGAGCGTCGTGCAGGAATTCACCCCCACCTATCAGGCGGGCCTGCGCCCCTGGTTTGGCCACAAGAACTTCGCCGCCATGATGCGCCGCCTGTCTCAGATACAGCCCGCCATTGAGGTCACCACGCTGGGCAAGAACAAGGTGGAGACGGTGTGGCGCGAGCCTGCCGACGCGCCGCCGCCAAAGCCCAAAACGCCCTCGCCTGTTGATGATGAACCTGAAGCCCGCCTGCTGCCGCGCGAGCGCACGCCGCTGGCGCTGCTGGCCGAGGCGGCGAAGGATGTGGACCTGCCCGATCCTGTAGAGGATACGGCAGAAGAGGCCCCTGAAGAGGACAGCGAAGAGGAAGACGCAGGCGCCGAGGCGGTGACCAGCCGGGTGTGACCTGTGGACAGGAGGGGGCGGCGCGGATTAGAGCCTTCCCATCTTTACCCACCAGAGCCTGAGGCTTCCCAATGTTCGATATCCGCGCCATTCGCGAACACCCTGACCTGTTCATCCGTGCCTGGAACCGCCGGAAAGAAGGTCTGGGCTCATCGTCCGTCGCGAAGATCCTGGAACTGGACAAGGCCTGGCGTGAAGCGACCACCGCCAAGCAGGACGCCGAAAGCGCCCGCAACGCCAATTCCAAGCTGATCGGCCAGGCGAAAGCCAAGAAGGACGAAGCCGAGGCCGCGCGCCTGATGGCGCTGGTGGCCGAGGCGAAAACCACCATCGAGCAGGCGGGCGAGGCCGAAGAGGCCGCGCGCAAGGCGCTGGACGATGTGCTGATGGGCCTGCCGAACCTGCCGCTGGACGAAGTGCCGGAGGGAGCGGACGAGCATGCCAATGTCGAGCAGCATAAATGGGGCACGCCCAAGGGGATCAACGCGCCGAAGGACCATGCCGATCTGGGCGAGGCGCTGAAAGGGCAGGGCGGGTTCCCGCTCATGGACTTTGAAGCCGCCGCCCGGATGAGCGGCGCGCGCTTCGTGGCGCTACGCGGCAAGCTGACCCGGCTGGAACGGGCGCTGGCGAACTTCATGCTCGACCTTCAGACGACGGAGCATGGGTATGAGGAAATGAGCGTGCCGGTTCTGGTGCGCGATCAGGCGCTCTTTGGAACGGGGCAGTTGCCGAAGTTTGAGGAAGATCTATTCAAAGCTACAAATGTGGACGCCAAGTTGATGTCATATCTCATCGAAAGATATGGTCAGGATTTGGGTGGAATTCTCGCCGAGATAGAGCAGGTTGAATCGAAATTCTATCTAACTCCAACATCAGAGGTGACGCTCACCAATCTCGTCCGTGAACAGATCCTCGACGCGGCGCAGCTCCCCCTCCGCTTCACCGCGCATACGCCGTGTTTCCGTTCCGAAGCGGGCAGCGCGGGGCGCGATACCAAGGGCATGATCCGCCAGCACCAGTTCAACAAGGTGGAGCTCGTCTCCATCGTGGCGAATGAGGAAGAGGGGCTGAAGGAGCTGGAGCGGATGACAGGGTGTGCTGAGGAAGTTCTGAAGCGCCTTGAGCTGCCCTTCCGCCGCATGCTGCTTTGCACCGGCGATATGGGCGCGGGCGCGCGCAAGACCTATGACCTTGAAGTCTGGCTGCCCTCGCAGAACACCTACCGCGAGATTTCCTCCTGCTCCTATTGCGGCGACTTCCAGGCCCGCCGCATGGACGCGCGCTACCGCCCCGAGCCGAAGGCGAAGCCCGAATACGTCCACACGCTGAATGGCTCCGGCCTGGCCGTTGGCCGCACGCTGGTGGCAGTGCTTGAGAATTATCAGAATGCGGATGGGTCCATCACGGTGCCCAAGGCGCTGGTGCCGTATATGGGCGGTGTTGAGGTGATCAATTAAGCCCCTTCTCCCCTCGGGGAGAAGGGGTTGGGGATGAGGGGGTGAGGCAAGGAAATGCGGCTGATGCCGTAGCCCTCACCCCCAGCCCCTCTCCCGCAAGCGGGAGAGGGGAGTTAGAAGGGTGATATGAGAATTCTCCTGACCAATGACGATGGCATCAACGCCCCCGGTCTCTCCGTGCTCGAAGAGATCGCCAAGGAACTCTCCGACGACATCTGGATTGCTGCGCCTGAAGAGGAGCAATCCGGCAAGGGGCGGGCGATTTCGCTGACCCAGCCTGTGCGCGTGCGCAAGGTGGGGGCGAAGGCGTGGGCGGTTGCGGGGTCCCCTTCGGACGCGGTTCTGCTGGCGCTGCGCGATCTGATGCCCGAAATGCCCGGCCTTGTGCTCTCCGGTGTCAATCGCGGCCAGAACATTGCCGAGGATACGAGCTTTTCCGGCACCATCGCGGCGGCCATGTTCGGGATGCAGCTGGGCGTGCCGTCCATCGCGCTGAGCCAGGCGCAGAATTTTCGAGAGCGTGGCTCGCTCTCCTGGGAGACAGCCAAAGCCTGGGGCGCCAAGGCCATCCGCCCGCTGCTGGAGATGGGCTGGCCGAGCGATGTCGTGATGAATGTGAACTTCCCGGATGTGGAGCCCGGCGATGTGCGCGGCATGCAGATCACCCGGCAGGGCTTCCGCGACGAGGCCATCATCCACACCGACCGGCGCGAAGATCTGCGCGGGAATGATTATTACTGGATCGGCTATCGCGGGAAGCTGTCAAAGCCCGACGAAGGCACCGACCTCCGCGCGATCTATGACGGCTATGTCTCCATCTCGCCCCTGCACGTGGACTTGACGCATGAGCCGTTCCTGAAAACCCTGAAGGAGTCATGGCAGAGCTGATCGCCGATCCCTTCCGCGCTGCGCGGCTTCTCCTGCATCTGCGGCAGGAGGGGGTGACCGATCCTCTGGTGCTGGCGGCGATGGAGACCATCGGCCGGGCAGCTTTTGTCGATGCGCCGGGGCTGGAGGCGCTGGCCTTTGAAGATGCGATGCTGCCGATCCCGTGCGGGCAGGTGATGTTGCGGCCATCTGCGACGGGGCATCTGCTGCAGGCGATGGGGCTGAGGCGGGAAGGAGACACGCGCGTGCTGCTGGCCGGTTTTGGCTCAGGCTATATGGCGGCGCTGCTCTCCCAGCTGGCCGGGCATGTATTCGCAGTCGAACGGTTCCGGCGCCTGACGGAAGAGGGGCGCGCCCGGATGGCGCGCCTTGGCATATCGAATGTGTCCATTTCCCATGGCGATGGCCTGGAGGGCTGGGCCGAGCACGGGCCGTTTGATGCCATCGTACTGGCGGGCGCGGTGGATGCGGTTCCGGAAGGGTTAACCGCGCAACTTGTCCGGGAGGGGCGGCTGATCGTTCCGCTGGCCGACCCGGCGGGGCAGGTGAACATCGCGAGCGTCAATGCAACGGGCGATGTGACTGCCCGGCACCCCCTGTTCCAATGGATGCCGCGCCTTGCCGAAGGCCGCGCTCAAATGCTTTGAATACCGTTTGAATGCAGGGGGGAATCGCCTGCAGGGGTAGTTTGCCAAGCTGGGGCTGCCCCGCTATACGCCTCATTTCCCGTTTCCCGCCGCAGATTTATCTGGAGAATGCCGACATGTCCGCCCGCTTTCTGACGCTCGCTTTCATTTCGGCCGCGCTGGCGATGCCCGCGCTGGCACAGGCTGCGCCTGCCTCGGCTGCCGGCCCCAGCTTGATCATGCAGCTGGTGATGTTCCTGCCGCTGATCCTTATCTTCTATTTCCTCCTGATCCGCCCCCAGCAGCAACGCGCCAAGAAGCACACCGAAATGGTGAGCAATATCAAGCGCGGCGACACGGTCGTCACCTCGGGCGGCCTGATCGGTAAGGTGAACAAGGTCAACGACACCGAACTCTCGGTTGATCTGGCCGAGAACGTCCGCGTCCGCGTCATCAAGTCGATGGTGATTGAAGTGCGCAACAAGGCCGAGCCGGTTCCGGCGAACGACTGATCGCGGGCTCCGCTTTAAATTATAGGATAGCGCAATGCTTCAATTCCCGGCGTGGAAAGTTTTGCTGGTATTGGCGGTGCTGATCTGGGGCGTCGTCATGGCGCTGCCCAACGCCGTGAATATGTCGAATGCGCCGGGCTTCCTGCCCAAGCAATCGGTCAATTTGGGCCTGGATCTTCGCGGCGGCGTCTATCTCGAGATGGAGATCCCCGCGACGGAAGTGATCAGCAGCCGCCTTGAAGTGTTTGCGCGAGATGTGCGCTCGGCTTTCGCGCGCACATCTGACCGCGATCCTATCTTCTTCCAGCCGGAACTGCGCGGCCGCACGATGCTGATCAAGCTCAGCCGGCCGGACGAGAACGGCAATTTCCCGGTTGAGGAGGCGCTGCGGCGTCTTGACCGGATCAATAGCCCTATCGAAGGCGGCCTCGGCGGTGGCAAGACGTTCGAAATTTCCCGCGCCGGGCCCGACAGCATTCTCGTCGGCGTTTCGTCTGCTTCTGAAGCGGCGATGCTTCAGGATGCGCTGAACAAGACCATGACCATCGTGCGCCGCCGGGTTGACCCCGACGGCGTCGCCGAAATCTCGCTGACCCCGTCTGGCAACAACCGGATCGTCCTGGAAGCGCCCGGCGAGCCCGATCCGCAACGCCTGAAAGACCTTCTCAGCCGCGATGGCCGGATGACCTTCAACCTCGTTGAAACGAGCCCGGCAGAGATTGCGTCGGCGCAGGCCGGGATCGTCAAGCCGGGCTTCCGCCTTCTGGAAGGGCCGGAGACGGGGCCGCTTCTGGTGCGCGAAATTCCTGAAGTTGTCGGCTCTGACATCGCGACCGCGAGCCAGGGCAATGACGAGGCCAACCGGCCCCAGATCAACTTCCGCCTCAACGCCAATGGCGCGCGCAAGTTCTATGAAACCACGCGCAACAATTCGGGTAAGTTGTTCGCCATCGTCCTGGACGATGTGATCATGTCGGCCCCGCGGATCAATGAGCCGATCCCGGGCGGCAATGTGCGCATCACCGGCACTTTCACGATGGAGGAAGCGCAAGACCTTGCGGCCATCATCGCGGCTGGCGAAATGCCCGCCAAGGTACAGTTCCTGGATCAGCGCGTCGTCTCCTCGACGCTGGGCGAAGACTCTATCGAATCCGGCTTCAGGGCCGCGATTGTGGGCCTCTCGCTTGTCGCGGTCTTCATGATCCTGGCCTATGGGCTGCAGGGCATGTTTGCCGTTATTTCGCTGGTGGCGAACGTCATCCTCATCTTTGCGTCCCTTTCGCTGCTTGGGGCAACACTGACCCTGCCAGGCATCGCCGGCATCATCCTCACCATCGGTATGGCGGTGGACGCGAACGTGCTCGTGTTTGAGCGGGTGAGGGAGGAGCAGAACAATGGCCGGTCACTCTGGACGGCCGTTCAGGCGGGTTACGAACGCGCGCTGATCACCATTCTGGACGCAAACATCACGACCCTGTTTGCCGCCGTCATCCTCTATTCCATGGGCTCGGGTCCCGTGAAGGGCTTTGCGGTCACGCTGGCACTGGGCATCGTTACGTCGGTGTTCACGGCGTTCGTCTTTACCCGGATGCTCACGGTGTTCTGGATGAAGACGTTCAAGCCGAAACGTCTCGCGGTATAGGCAGGTTAGGACAGACACATGCTGATCAAATACTGGCCTAAAGAAACCAAGATCCCGTTCATGCGCTATCGCTATGTAGGCGTGGTGCTGTCACTCATCATGATGGTAGGCTCTATCTATCTCGTCATGACGCGGGGGCTCAACCTGGGCGTCGATTTCGCCGGTGGCTCGGTCATCGAACTGCGCCAGACAGACACGGTCACGGTTGCGAATGTGCGCAGCCAGATCCCTGGCGGCCTGACCGTCAACTCGGCAACCGATGCGAATGGCGCCGAACTGGTGGTGATCCGGTTTGGCGAAGTCGATGCATCGCTGCTCGGTCCGGAATTTGCGGCGCTTACGGAAGAAGAGAAGGCGGACCGCGCCTCGGCCGCGTCCAACACCTTTGTCGTCAACACGATCAAGCAGGAGTTCAACCTGCAGGACGAGGACATCCTGCGGAACGATTCCGTGGGGCCTAAGGTCTCCGGTGAGCTGTTCCGGGAGGGCCTGATTGCGCTCGGCGTGGCGACGCTCATGATGTTTCTCTACATCGCGTTCCGCTATAGCTGGGCCTATGCCGTCGGCGGCATTGCCGCGCTGATCCATGACGCCATCGGGACAATCGGGCTGTTCTCGCTGCTCCAGATCCAGTTTGACCTGACGACCATTGCCGCGCTGCTGACCATCATCGGCTATTCGGTCAACGACTCGGTCGTGGTGTTTGACAGGATCCGGGAGATCCGGCGGAAGTACAAGCAGATGCCGGCGACCGAGGTGATCGACATCGCCACCAACCAGACTCTCTCCCGGACGTTCCTGACCGGCGGCACGACGATCATCGCCGTGCTGGCCATCGTCATCTTCGGCGGCCCCGTGCTGCAGGGGATGAGCGTAGCGATGATCTGGGGCATCGTGATCGGCACCTATTCGTCGATCTATTTTGCCGCCGCGATCGTTCTGATGCTGGGCGTCGACATCAACCGCAAGCCGGTGGAAGACACGCCGGGTTTTGAGGCGATGCCGTAACAGACAGCACTCCGAAGCAAAGAAAAAGGCCGGACCTTTCCACGGGTCCGGCCTTTTTCTTTGAGCCGTGAAAGGCGCTTCAGACGTTGAAGCGGAACAGCATCACATCGCCATCCTGCACGACGTACTCCTTGCCCTCGGAGCGCATCTTGCCGGCTTCTTTGGCGCCGACTTCGCCGCCGCAGGCGATGTAGTCTTCAAACGCGATGGTTTCGGCACGGATGAAACCCTTCTCGAAGTCACCGTGGATCACACCGGCCGCCTTGGGCGCGGTCCAGCCTTTATGGATCGTCCAGGCGCGGGCTTCCTTCGGGCCGGCGGTGAAATAGGTCTGCAGGCCCAATAGCTCATAGCCTGCCCGGATGAGGCGGGTGAGGCCAGCCTCTTCCAGACCCAGGGTTTCGAGAAATTCCTTGCTCTCGGCCTCGTCCAGCATGGCCAGTTCGGACTCGATCTGCGCAGAGATGACGACGGCGATGGCGCCTTCCTGTTTGGCGCGCTCTTCGACCTGTTTGGAATAGGCGTTGCCAGTGGCGGCGCTTGCCTCGTCCACGTTGGCCACGAACAGGATCGGCTTGGCGGTCAACAGTTGCAGCATGTTCCAGGCTTTGAGGTCGTCAGTGGGCACCTTGGCCTTGCGGGCAGGGCGGCCTTCCTTCAGCTCGTTCAGCGCCAGATCCATCAGCGCCACCTGTGCCTTGGCATCCTTGTCGCCGGAGTTGGCCTTCTTGATCAGGTTGGCCTTGCGCTTCTCCAGGCTTTCAAGGTCGGCCAGCATCAGCTCGGTCTCGACCACTTCGAAGTCCGCAATCGGGTCCACCTTGCCGCGAACGTGCGTAATGTCGTCATTCTCGAAGCAGCGCAGCACATAGATGACGGCGTCCGTCTCGCGGATATTGGCGAGGAACTTGTTGCCGAGGCCTTCACCCTGGCTAGCGCCTTCGACCAGGCCGGCGATGTCCACGAAGTTCATGCGGGCCGGGATGATCTCTTTCGAGCCGGCCACCTGCGCCAGCTTGGTCAGGCGCGGCTCCGGCACGGCGACTTCGCCCACGTTCGGCTCAATGGTGCAGAAGGGGTAGTTGGCGGCCTGGGCGGCCGCTGTCTGCGTCAGAGCATTGAAAAGGGTGGACTTGCCGACATTTGGCAGGCCAACGATACCGCATTTGAAGCCCATGGGGCGAATACCTCTAAAATTCCTGAAAGGGCGCCTTAGCCCCTTTCGCGCGCGAAAAACAGGCACAAAAATCGCTAGGATGCAGCGGGACTGGCGTTCAGGCGTTCTGCAGCTATCCTTATGATTGGGCCTAATTCGAGGTAGAGTGCGATGAGTTACGACGTCTTTCTGGTGTCTGCTGTAGCAGACCGGGACATTGCCAAGCTGGTTGTGCGCCGCTTGCGGTCGCTGAAATTCCGCGTGGCGTTCAATCAGAACCAGATTGATGAGACTTTTGATCCCAAAGATGCCCGCGACGCGACCAATTCGCAGTCTGTGCTGGTGCTCTGGTCCGAAAATGCCGTGAAGAGTGACTGGGTGAGGGCGGCGGCCTCGGTAGGCAATTCCCGTCCCGGCACACTTATCCAGGCGGCTATCGACAAGACGATCCCCTACGAGCCCTTCCGGCAGGAAAAGCGCTATTCCATCGACGGAATGACGTCCCGCAAGACGCCGGAGGGTTTTTACCAGCTGGTCGACGAGCTGGGCCGCCGTGATGGCCGCGCCGACCTGCGCCAGTGGCTGAGCTTTGGTTCAAAGGACGACGACAAGCGCGCCGACTGGATCGCCGCCCACCCGAATGACCCGATTGCCGAGGACGCCCGAAAGAAGCGGGAAAAGGATCTCGGCATCAAGCCTGCCCCGGCACGCGACGCTATCGGCGCTGCGGCCCTGGCGGCCGCCTCGTTGAAAACCAATGGCACAAAGGCGCCCGCCATGCCTGTCGTGACGGCGCCCGTCGCCAGTGCGCAGCCCAACCCGCTGCAGGAGCTGGGCGCGGGCTGGGGCGCTATTGCGGCCGTCTCTGTAGCGATTGTGGGGATGCTTGCGATGGCCTGGGTCTTCCGGTCGGAAACGTCTCCTGAGATGGCGGCAGCCAGCCAGGCGATTGCCAATTCACGGATGGCTACGGTGACGTGCCCGGCAGGGACCGTGCCCCGGTCGCTGCTTTCGGTTCTCGAACCCGGGCCGATCATCGATGATACGCAGCCGCAGATAATCGACGATACGGCACCGGCAGAAGAGACAGAAGACGCGCCCGAATAGCGGCTGACGTATGCGGCTTCGCTGATCCAGACCCATCGTCCAACAAAAAAGCCGCCCTGAGGGGCGGCTTTCTTTTGGGCACCAAGACGTTGAACCGATCAGCTCAGCGCGCGTTCGATTTCGCGGGCAGCGGCCTCGAACTGATCAACCGATTTTTCCTCAGCGAGGATACGGCGGGCAGCAGCGGTGGCGGCGTCAGCCGCTGCGCGGCGAACTTCGCTGGCAGCCTCAGCCTCTGCGCGGGAGATACGCGCAGCTGCCTGAGCTTCCCGGCGGGAGATCTTCTCAGCGAGGTCACGGCGGGCCTCCTCGAGCATCTCCTTGGCGTCGCGCTTGGCTTGCTCGATGATCGCTTCGGCTTCCTTGTCTGCGTCCTGCGCGCGGCGTTCGGCCAGGGCCAGAGCCTCGGCAGCTTGCTCACGCAGGTTAGCCGCCTGTTCGAGTTCCGACCGGATGGCAGACGCCCGGTTATCGAGCCCGCCCAGGACGGCCTTGAAAGCCCCCATGCGTGCTGCGATCAGCAGGAAGGTGACCATGCAGAGGAAGGCAACAAACGTCACCGGGTCCTTTGCGGCATATGCCAGGCCGCCGACGAAACCCCCTTCGGCGGCATGCGCCAGAGGCGCAGCGGCGAGGGCAGCGATCAGGAAAGAAGCTGTCTTCTTCATCATGCCTGTTCCAGAGCCGCCGAAACGGCTTTCTTGAGGTCTGCCGGGGAAGCCTTGACGCCAAGACGTGTGATCATAGCGTCTGCAGTATCCACGGCGATCTGCTCGACATTGGTCATGGCATCGGCGCGCAGCTTGGAGATGCGGGCGTCAGCGGTTTCGAGCTTCTTGGCGAGGTCGGCATCGACCCGTGCCGTTTCCGAAGCAAGTTCCGCTTCGGTCTTCTCACGGGCCTTTTCAGCCGTCTCACGTGCCTTGGCGCGGGCCTGCGCGAGGCGCAGTTCCAGAGCCTTTTGGGCTTCAACGGCCTGATTGTTCAGGCGCGCTGCTTCATCGAGATCGGAAGCGACGCGGTTGGCGCGCTTCTCGATCGTGTCCGACATCTTCGGCAGGATGAACCGGGACAGGGCGATATAAAGTGCCGTGAACAGCACCGCCAGCCAGAACAGCTGGGACGGCATGTGCCAGGTTTCGAAGGGCGGGAAAGCCGCTTCGGCGCCGTGGCCTGCAGTCTCAGCAAGGAAAGCGATCATCATGGCAATATCTCCGTCGCGGTCAGAACCAGCCGAATCCGGCGGATGATTAGGCGACGAACAGGATCAGGATGGCGATCAGCACCGAGAAGATACCCAGAGCTTCTGCGAGCGCCATACCGATGAAGAGGTTACCGGTCTGCTGCGGAGCAGCCGACGGGTTGCGCATGGCGGCGTCCAGGAAGCTGGCGAAGATGTTGCCCACGCCGAGTGCCGAACCGATCATGCCGAGCGTAGCAAGGCCAGCGCCGACATACTTCAGGCCGTCTGTGATGTTACCTTCCATCAGGTATCTCCTTTGAGGGAAAAGGGGTTAGGGGTATTTTGACGCCCGTGAAGCGTGTTCGCTAAGCGCCGTCAAGCAGTTTGATGCGGGGTATCGTGACGCACTCCCGCGGGGCCTCCTAATGGTGGTCCGCGTGAAGTGCATCATTGAGATACACGCAGGTGAGAATGGCGAAGACATAGGCCTGAAGGCCGGCGACCAGGAACTCCAGCGCGTTGAGCGCCACGCCCATCGCAAAGGCCAGAGCCGCAATCGGAACATACACAGCGCCTGCGCCGATGAGGGCCACCACGAAGCCGGCGAACAGCTTCAGCATGATGTGGCCGGCCAGCATGTTGGCGAAGAGACGCAGGCCAAGGGTGAGCGGGCGCGCCAGGAAGGAGATGATCTCGATCGGCGTCAGGATGATGTAGATGTACCAGGGGGCGCCCGAGGGGGCGAACAGCTTGAAGAAGCCGAGACCGTTCTTCATCAGGCCGACCACGATGACCATCAGGATGACCGTCAAGGCGAGGGCGCCGGTAACGATGATGTGGCTGGTGGTGGTGAATGCGTACGGCACCATGCCGATCATGTTCGCAAAAAAGATGAAGAAGAACAGGGTGAAGACGAAGGGGAAGAACTTCAGGCCTTCTTCACCGGCGGCGCTGCGAACCATGTCGGCGATGAAGCCATAACCCATCTCGGCGACCGACTGAAGGCGCGAGGGCACGAGCTCTCCCTTGCGGGAAGCCATGCCGAAGAAGGCAATGACCAGCACGACGCCGAGGAGCATGAAGCCCGAAGCGTTCGTGAACGAGATGTCGATATTGCCCAGGCGCAGGTCCAGCCATTTGGTGACCTGGAACTGGTGGATCGGGTCAAGCGCGATGGCCGGCATCAGGTTCATGCGTCTTTCGTTCCGTCGTCGGGGGCTTTATCGGGCCCCGGTGAAATCTTTTGAGCCCGAGCATTCAGCTCGTGATAGGCCCGGATGACGGCGCGGATGCCGGCTGCGAGACCAAACATGCCCATCACCAGGAGACCCCAGGGGTGGGTGCCGGCGAACTTGTCGATCCAGAAGCCCAGAAAGCCCCCGACAAAGACACTCGCGACAAATTCGATCCCGAAACGCAGCGCATACGCCCCGGCCGAGACGCTCACATCATCAGATGCCTGTTTCCGCCGTTTCGCAGCAGCCTTTGCCTCACGTTCTTCCAGCGCCTTTGCGATACGCTCGCTCAGATCATCTGGTTGTTCGCTCGACATGGGCCTTAGCGCTCCGTGTACGCGAATCCGCACCGATGGGGAGCCCCCCGGATTGCGGCGCAAACTATGGGCGCCCCCCTGTCAAGTCAACGGGGAATGGCAAAAGATATGGCTTTGTTTTTATTTGAAAAAATAGAGCGCATGGTGCGCTACTCCGCCGCAACGAGTTCTTCGGCGGCAGCAAGGTCCACCGAGACGAGCTTCGAGACGCCCTTTTCCCGCATCGTGACGCCAAAAAGCCGGTCCATCCGGCTCATGGTGACGGGGTTGTGCGTAATGACGACGAAACGGGTGTCGGTGCGTTGGCGCATCTCGTTGAGCATATTGCAGAACCGGTCGACGTTGGCGTCGTCCAGCGGCGCGTCCACCTCGTCCAGCACGCAGATCGGGGCGGGGCGGGAAAGGAACACGGCAAAGATCAGCGCCGAAGCCGTCAGCGCCTGTTCGCCGCCGGACATGAGGTTGAGCGTGCCAAGCTTTTTTCCGGGCGGCTGAGCGAAAATTTCCAGGCCCGCATTCAGCGGATCATCCGCATCCACCAGCCGTAGCTCCGCCTGACCGCCGCCAAAAAGCGCCGTGAACAGGGCCTTGAAGTGCTCATTGACGGTCTCAAACGCCTTCACCAGGCGCTCACGGCCTTCCGCGTTGAGGGCTTCGACACCCTGGCGCAGCTTGGCGATGGCGCCGGTGAGGTCGTCTTTCTCGGCAAGCTGTACGCCGAGGCGCGATTCGAGTTCTTCGGCCTCTTCCTCTGCATTCATGTTCACGCCGCCCAGCTGGTCACGCTCGCGGCGGAGGGCGTCGAGCCGGGATTCCGCCTCGCGGGGCGTGAAGGCGCCGAGTGTTTCGGCGTCCAGATTGGCTTCGGCAATCGCCAGAAGGCCCTCAGGCGTGCGCTGGAAATTATTGCGGGCAAGGTCCACTGCTTCGATAAGGCGCGCTTCGGCGTTCTCCAGCTTCACTTTCCAGCCGGCGAGTTCTTCCCGCGCCTGGGAAGCCGCGGCAGAGGCCCGGCGGGCTGCAGCATCAGCCTCGCGGATGGCAGCTTCCTTGACGGCGAGGGCGTCCGCGGCAGCCTTGCGCTCATTCTCGAAGGTTTCAAGTTCGCGGGATAGCCCGGCGATCTCCTCGGTAAGCGCAGCAGGGCGCTCACGCGCGTTCAGCGTGGCAGCAGCCACATCGGCGCGGCGTTCCGTCAGCCGGGCCAGACGCTCATCGGCCGAAGCAAGCCGGGCCGTCCAGCTGTCCAGATCGCGCTGCAGCGCGGCACGGCGGGCGGCGGCCTGTTCGCGGCCACGGGTCAGGTCGGTCAGGCGGCCACGCGATTCGGTTTCGGCGGCGCGCGCAGCGGTCAGCTCGTTCCGGGCAGCGCTGAGGGCTGCTTCAAGGCTTGCCTCTTCATCGGCGGCCAGCGGCGTTGCGAAAGACATG
>NZ_NCJT01000501.1 GCF_002282565.1 Hyphomonas sp. 34-62-18 | reverse complement strand
TTGGCTTCTACAACCTCCCCCTCTTCCTTGTGCATGATGGCTGTTTCATCCTGGCGTTTCTGATCCATCACGAGGGAGAACACGAGATAGCTGATGAGAATGGCGACAAGGATGAAGCCAGACAGCCTGTTAAACTGGTCAAACCAGAGAAGCGCGCACAGGAGCGCCGTTGCCGACACCATTACGAGCCCGTCGCGCATGATCGCCTTGGGGTGAACAATGATGGGAGAGAGAATCACCGCAATCGCAAGCACCAGCAACACGTTGGCAATATTGGACCCGACCACATTGCCAACAGAAATGCCGACAGCACCCTGGCCCACAGCCTGAAGGCTGGTCACCAGTTCAGGAACGGACGTACCGAATCCCACCAGCGTCAGGCCAATAACGAGTTCAGAGATGTTGAGCTTGCGCGCCACACTGACCGAGCCGCGCACCAGCGCCTCCCCGCCAACGAACAGCAGCACCAGCCCTGCCAAGATCATCAGATACATCATTTATCATTAATCCCACTGAAATCCGGACCTTATACTGTCCCATGCATCGGAGTTACATAGAGGTTCAGAAACTCGCCTGTGGAGGCTGGCAATCTGAGCTTCATGTTTCCTTCAGGATGCCCGGGCCAGTTCTTGCAAGGAAATTATCGGCAGAAAGCTGAATATTGGAATAAATGATACGCAGCGTTCCGAATTCTGGATTTTATCGGCTTCGGCCGATTGCTGGTGCCTGCCTGCTGGGCGCCGTTACCGCAAAACGGGGCCAACACGCCGAATGGTGCGGTATCTCAGGGACAGTTTCATCTGGTGGGCGTCCCGCCTGCGCTCGCCTCGCGCGCGAATGCCCTGCTCAATACAGATCAGCCTGCCCCGCGCAGCGTTCTGGAGAAACGCAACCGGGCTCAAGCCCTTGCCCGCTCCCTAGAAGACCTCCTGGCATCTGAAGGATACCTCGCGGCGCAGGTGAGCCCGGCCGACTTCACAACGCTCGAGGCCAGCGCCGCACTGAACGTCGATCCAGGTCCACTGTTTACTGTTTTGTCGGTCAGTCTCAACGGCGCGGAGCTGCTCGACCCGGAAACGCGCAAACTCATAGATGGCCAGCTCACCCGCCTGCCCGCGGGCAGTATCGTCAAGGCGCTGGAAGTTGAGCGCATTGAGGCTGAAATCGTCACGACGCTCCAGATGCGGGGATATGCGTTCGCCACGAGCCCCGGAATAGACGCGCTGGCTTCGCGTGAAGATGCGAATGTCGAGATTACGTACACGGTTGATCCGGGTCCGCTGGTGCGCTTGGGCGACCTCCAAAGCGACGAAACAAACCCGCGCTCGCAAAAGGCCATCCAGGTCCTCAAGACCTGGCGCGAGGGCGCAACTTATAATCCACGCACAATCGACAGGCTACGGAGCCGCTTGCGCTCAAGCGGGCTTTATGAGGGCATTGGGGTCGTTGTCTCCAGAGAGCCGGACGCTGACGGATATCATACCGTAGACCTTACGCTGACCGAGGCGAAGCCGCGCTCCCTGAGCTTCGGTGTCAGCGGTTCAACCACTGAAGGCATCGGCGCAGATGCCACGTGGGAAAAGCGCAACATCACGGGCCGCGCAGACAAGGTGACCGTAAGCGCCGAAGCCGCGACTCTCGCCAGAAGCCTGACAGCCGCCTATGAGCGTCCAAATATCGGCCGCTTCGGCCGTACACTGACAACAGAGGCTGGCGTTCGTCAGGAGGAAACCCAGGCTTATGATCTGGAAGGCGCCAAGATCGCCGCCACACTTTCGCAACCCTTTACACGGCAACTTACCCT
>NZ_NCJT01000195.1 GCF_002282565.1 Hyphomonas sp. 34-62-18 | reverse complement strand
ATTCAGCTGCTTGAAGCGGCAGGTCTCGGCGGCACGGGCTTGCATGCCGACAGGATCGCTTATCGGGGCGCCCTGCGCATTGCCAGAGGGGATCGCGAAGGCGGAGAGGCCGACCTGACAGACGCCCTGCTGATGGCACGCCAGGCGCCACACAATGACCGGTCTGCCTTATCGGTTTTTATCCGGGTTGCCGGCGCAAAGCATGCTCTCTGGCAGGAGCAGCGTGCTCTGTTTGAGGAGGCACTCAGGCGCTTGCCCGGGGCTTCGGCAAATTCCGAGATAGAGGTGCGGACAGGGCTCGCGCGGGCATTGTTGGAACTTGGCGATGTGTCGGGCGCGGAAGCGAATGTACGTCTGGCTCTTGAACGGGCGGAGCGCGTTTACGGTCCAGACCATCCGCGTCTGGCGCTGCCGCTTTCGGTGCTGGGTTATGCGATGCGCCGGCGGGGAGATCTCGATGGTGCCATCGAGACCCATCGGCGGGCGTACAGGCTTTCTGAAGCGGCCTTCGGCCGGGATTACAAGTCGACTCTCGCGCATCAGAACAGCCTGGCCCTGGCCCTGGCTGATGCCGGTCGAACGGAAGAGGCTGTAGAGTTGCTAAATGGTCTTGCGGAAGCTTATCTCCGCATCGATGGGCCAGGTTCCCGCCGGGCTGGGGAAACCTATCAGAACCTCGCTACCCTTCAGGTTCGGGCAGGCGGGTACGAAGCGGCGCTTCACTCTCTCGACAGGGCCGAACCCCTTCTGGCGCTTTCTCTGCCGGAAACAGCGCCCATGCGAGCCTATCCCTTGCTGACGAGATCTGAAGCGCTACTCAACCTGCACCGTTATGCAGAGGCAAAGGAAGCGGCGGATGCCGCATTTGCGAAGCTCACGGCGACCCTGCCGGCAGGGCATTTTGCGATCGAGATCGCTCGTTGCCGGATGGGTATAGCACGTGCCGGTCAGGGGGAAGATGAGGCTGCCGCGCAGCTGATACGCGAAGCCATCTCAGGCCTCTCGGCATTGGAGAGCCCGCCGGAGCGCCATCGGGCCGCATGCCTCGCGGCTGCCTCGGCACTGGGCATAGCCCCCTAAATCTCAAAATAAATGGCGGAAGTTTGCCGCCGCTTACGTGGAAGCAGGCAAGCGCAGCTGTCTGGTGGATGCCAGCGAGCGGCGCTTCACCAACCACCTCTTCCTGGAGAGGTGCGCTTCGCGAGCGGGGATGTCTGCATGATCAAGCATATCCATGCGTTCCTGAAGGATCAGCGGCGCCATGCTGTTGGTGTGATTCTGGTTTGGAATAATATGTTGGAATACGGATAATCACCATGAAAAAATATTCCGGAGCCGTCCTGATTGCTGCCGCTGCCATTCTAACGGCTTGTCAAACTCCAGGTTCGGACAAAGAGCGGGCGATCATTCCAGCGGCGGCTGCGTCTGAAGTTGTGTTCACGCCTTTGGTTCTGGAGAAGGAGGGGTATTGCCTCGTTGGGTTCGGAGTTACCTATCCGGAAAATACTGATCCCCATCGTCGACAAATTCGAGTTACCGAGCTCTGGTCGGGGGACATTCAGGACTATCCCTTGCCGATACCGCCGCAGGGCGCGCCGGACAATTTCATACCCAATGGCGACGGCACAGTCACATTCACGGGTATGGCGACCAACAGCATTATGGGATGCGACCGGGAGCTTGCAGCGCGCACTCTTGCAATCGGTCCCTGTGCGGAAGGAATCTGCCTACCCGCGCGCTTTGTGGAGGGCGGCTCTGAGGTGGAGTTGGCCCTCGCGGAAGCAGAGTACTGAAACAGTGGGCGGTCGCCTGTTTGGGGCGAAGCGTTTTGTGCCGCGCGCACAATGTAAATTCAGATGAATCAGGATGGGGACGTTCATGATCAGATATTCGCAGCGGCCGAGTGTCGCCAGAGGGACCGTGCAGAATACTCTTCCGGTTCGCGCGCGATTGATGAAAGGCATCGCCTATGCCGTGTTTGCGGCAGCAACACAGCATTCGGTTGCTGGCGCACAGGAAAACACCTGGCTCGGTTCGGGTGATCAGGATTGGTATACGGATGAAAACTGGTCTGAGGATGACGCGCCGCTTACTTTCGGTCAGTCACACATAGTTGTTATCGATGTCGCTGGCCCGAACGCCCCTGTGATCGAATATTTTGACGATCCTTGGGAAATGGACCGGGTCGCGACTTCCTCATCTCTAATCGTTGGATCGACTGGGAATGGTGAATTGACCGTTCGGAACGGCGGCTCGTATTGGGGAGGCCGGCTGACGATAGGCGATCAGGCGGGGTCGAGTGGCCTTGTGACCGTCAGGGACGGTGGATCGAGTTTTACCGTGACCGACTGGTACAGCTATGTCGGCAGGTCTGGCGAAGGTACCCTTGTCATTGATGGCGGCGCCTCCTTCGAAAACGATACGACATGGATCGGTTGGGCTGCCGGGAGCGAGGGGCATGTGACGGTCAGCGGACCGGGATCAACCTGGACAGGACTACGGACACAGGCGACGACATTTCCCGAAATCTATGTCGGAAATGCGGGCACTGGTTCCCTGACGGTGGAGAATGGCGGCTCGGTTCTCAATATGTCCGCTGTTCATGTCGGCAGGGAGGCGGGCGGTAACGGCACTGTCACCGTCACCGGTCCGGGTTCTTATCTCAGATCAGGCAGTTTCAATATCGGTGGCGGCACTATGTCCGGTTTCACCGGAACCGGCACCCTTATCATCAGCGATGGCGGGACGGTGGACAGTTTCGCCAGCTTTGTCGGGCGAAACGGCGCCGGCACCGCATCGGTCAGCGGGGTGGGTTCAAGCTGGGACATCAACGGAAGGCTTGTTGTCGGCGAGTCCAATTCCGGGTTGCTGACCATCGCCGATGGCGGCGTGGTGAGCGCCACCGAGGGCGCCTTGGGGCAGAGCAGTGCCGGCGGAATTGGTACGGTGCTGGTAGACGGCGCGGATTCGCAGTGGACCATCTCTGACGATCTGTTCGTCGGCGTGCGAGGCGAAGGCGCGCTGACAGTGAGCGATGGCGGTCATGTGGCGGTCGGCGGGACCCTTCATATTACGGAACAGCATGCCAGCGGCACCGGCACGGTTTATATCGGCGGCAATGCAGCGCCCACAGCGGCCGGTACAGTGGCCGCAGGTGAAATCCTGTTCGGGCAAGGCGACGGCACCCTGGTCTTCAATCACACTGCCACCGGGCATTTGTTCGATACGCCGCTGCGCAGTGTTGAGGCCGGGCAGGGCCGACTGTCTCATCAGGCCGGCACCACCGTTTTCAGCGGCGACAGTTCAGAGTTTTCGGGCGAGACGCGCATTTCGGGCGGGTCCGTCTACCTGACGGGAGCGTTGAGCGGACCAGTCACAGTCGATGCGACGAGCCCAGATGGTGCAGTGCTGGGCGGAACGGGCAGGCTGGGCGGCAATGTCACCGTTGTGAACGGCATGCTGACCCCTGGCCTCGAAGAAGGCACGCTTACGATTGACGGCAATCTCGTGTTGGGAAGCGGGGCCGTGCTGCGGTACGATCTTGGCAGTCCTTCGGGCATTCCGGGCGTGGACAGCGATCTTCTGGTTGTCGGGGGTGACCTTGAACTCGACGGGACACTTGAAGTTACGGATGTCGGCGGATTTGGCGAGGGACTTTATCGTCTGATCAATTATGCCGGTGGGTTGACTGACAACGGGCTGGCGATCGGCAGCCGGGTTCCTGAAGGTTATGATGACACGAACCTTACTGTTCAGACGGCGATCGCCGGAGAAATCAACCTGCTTGTCGGCGAAAGCAACGATCCGGGTGTCGATCCGGGCGCATTTCAGTTCTGGAACGGGACGCAGACGACCCCGAACGGCAGCATCGCGGGCGGAGCGGGCACATGGTCCGCCACCGGAACCAACTGGACCAATGCGGATGGGTCGCAGTCCGGCGTGTATGACCCTGATGCGATGCTGATCTTCGCCGGGATGCCTGGCTACACCGTGACGGTGGATGGCAGCGAAGGTCCGATCACGACGAGCGGGATGCAGTTCGCCGTGCCGGACTATACCATCGCAGGCGATGCAATCGCGCTGGATGGCGCTGTCACGATCCGGGTCGGTGACGGCACAGCGGCAGGCGCCGCCTATACCGCGCACATCGACAGCGACCTGACCGGCTGGGGCATGCTGATAAAGGACGATCTCGGCACGCTCGTCCTGACGGGCGAAGGCAATAGCTATCGCGGCGGAACCAGGGTTATTGCCGGTGTGCTTGTGGGCAATGGAAACAGCCTGCCAGGCGATATCGTCAACCAGAGCATCGTCGAATTCAGCGAGGATACCGCCTCGGTATACATGGGTAACATGATCGGCACCGGGGCCGTCATGAAGACCGGCGCTGGCGAGACCACCTTCGCAGGTGCCAACAGCTATACCGGCGGCACCTTCATTCAGGATGGCGCCTTGATAGGCCATACCCTCAGCCTTCAGGGTGAAATCGAGATTGGCACTCATGGCAAGATGATTTTCGATCAGGATGCCGATGGCGTCTTTTCCGGCAACATCACGGGACAAGGCAGGCTGGAGAAACATGGTTCCGGCCTCGTGCATCTTGACGGGGTTACCACCCACACTGGCGGCACCGAGCTGACCGAGGGCACGCTGTCGGGCACGACCGACAGCCTTCAGGGCGAGATCGTGATGATGGATGGCACGATGCTGGTGTTTGACCAGGAGGCCGACGGAAGATTCGCGGGCATACTGGGAGGAAACCGAGCTATCCTGGTGAAAACCGGCCTCGGAACCGTTACCATGGCAGGGGATAACAGCTTCTTTACAGGCGAGGTCAAGGTCCTCAACGGCACGCTGGTGACAGAAACGGTGATCAGCCCGCGCAGCTTTGTCATCAGTTCTCCCGGACATCTGAAAGGCACGGCGAACACGCTCGTCGGCGATATCACCAGCCATGGCACGCTGACGATCACGGAAAATGCTGACGCGACCTATGCGGGGCGTCTGTCCGGAAACGGAGGCGGGCTGTTCATCAAGGATGGGGACGGCATTCTGCGACTGACCGGCGTGAACAGTTTTGCCGGGCGG
>NZ_NCJT01000500.1 GCF_002282565.1 Hyphomonas sp. 34-62-18 | reverse complement strand
CCGCGCGGTCTCCCGCTGCTGGGGCCCTCCGTCAACGGAGTAAAGGTCGCGCCCATCCTGGTCCACGGCCCAGGCGGACACCCAGTCGGCATCGCCGATAAAAAGGCGTGAAACCCCGTCGCCGCGCGTGGCACCCGGCTCGCCGGTCTTCTCGATCCAGAGGCGCCGCCCGGCAAACCGGCCCGGAAAGTCCTTGATCAGATAAAAGCTGCGCGAGAGCACATGATTTTCCGGCACGGTCTGCAGCTGCGGCGCGTCGAGGCCCGCCAGCAACGTCTCCAGCCGCGTTACGTCTGTCTGCGCCGCCGGGTCACCGCCCGCGCGCGTATCAATCACCAGCGCCCCGCCAGAACGCAAATAGGCGTTGAGCCGCGCCACGGCCTGATCGGGAAGGGGCGCGGCATTCTCCGGCACCACAAAGAAGATCAGCGGATAAAGTTCCAGCGCGTCGGTTTCCAGGTTGAGCGCATGGGGCTCTGCCGGTTCGACAGACGTGCGCATGTTGAGAATGTTGGAAAGGCCGCGCAGGCCCGCCCGCGTGCGCTCGTTCAGCGCGCGGTCGCCGGTTTCGATATAACCAAAACGCATGGTGAGGGCGGCGTCGATTTCCTTCTGGCTCGCTTTTCCGGCGGGCAGGGGCACCACGCGGGTGGAGGGCGAGGGGATTGCGCGATAGCTGCCATCGGGCAGCAGTTCATAGCCACCCTGGGCATGGGCTGGCTCTTGCGGCAGGAAAGCAAAAGCGAGGATCAGCGCGCCAGCCGCCCCGCCTGTTGCCTTGGCCGCCGCCTTGCCCCGGCGCGTCAGCCCGCGCAGCCGTCCGGCCACGAACAAGGCGATGAACAAGTCGAGCGCCAGGAGGCCCGCGGCAATCGCCAGAAGGGGACCGGCCAGCCGCAGGGAGCGCGCTTCCGCGTCGCCCAGAAGGCGGGCCGAGGCAGGCCACTGCGTCATCAGGCGCGGCGCCGCGCCTGCGCCGATGTTCAGCGCGCGTGATCCGGAAGGTCCCTGATAGAGGCCCGGTGGATGGGTCTCGGAAAGCTTCATTCCGGCAAATTC
>NZ_NCJT01000499.1 GCF_002282565.1 Hyphomonas sp. 34-62-18 | reverse complement strand
ATCGACAAGCCAGAAGGGCCAGGGCTGCCAGGCGCCCCAGTTGCGCACGACTTCGCCAATTGCCAGAAACACCCCGAAGACGAGGGCAATGAACGCCGATTTGCGGATCATAGTTCCGCGATCCTCTCCGCCATGTCCGCCAGCTTTGCAGCCGCATCGGGCCGGGCGGCAGACTTTGCCGCCGCCGCGCGGGCCGCGAGGTCTGCGCCATCGGACAGGCGGGCGGAGATCAGCTCGCCCAGGAGTTTGGGTGTCACATTCGCTTCCAGGATCATGTCGGCAGCGCCCACCTCGGTCAGCGCTTCAGCATTGGCCGCCTGGTGGTCATCCATGGCGATGGCGAGCGGAATGAGGATGGAGGGGCGCCCGACCGCAGCCAGCTCGCTGACCGTGCCCGCGCCTGAACGCGCGATCACGAGGTGTGCGGCGGCAAGGCGTTCGGGCATATCCCGGAAGAAGGCAGATAGCTCGCAGGCAACACCGGCATTGCGATAGATATTGGAGACAATCTCATATTGCTCCTCGCGCACCTGCTGGACGACCTTCAAACGCACACGCAGCGGCGGGGACACATGGTTGGCAATCGCGAGCGGCACAACCTCGCCGATGATACGCGAGCCCTGGCTGCCGCCGGTGACAAAGATATTCAGCGTGTCATCCGTAGGCGGAAAGGGTATGTTTGCAGCCTCAAGGATCGGCGCGCGCACAGGGTTTCCGATTGGCATGTGGGCCGAACCGGGCGGAAGCCGGTCAAGCCGCTCAAAGCCGCTGGCCACCAGCTTGGCGTGTTTGGCAAACTGCCGGTTCACCCGGCCGAGCACGGCGTTCTGCTCATGGATGATGATCGGCACGCGCAGGCGGCGAGCGGCAGCGAGCGCCGGAAAGGCCGGATAGCCGCCAAAGCCTGCGACCAGCGCGGGCCGGCTCTGCTTCATCAGGCGGCGGGCCCGGCTGATGCCTGCATTGATCTTGAGGGCCGCGCCCGGAACCGTCCAGGGCTTGCGGAAGTTGGGGCTGGCCGCCTCGATCTCTTCTTTCCAGTCCGCCGGGAAATCCCCC
>NZ_NCJT01000194.1 GCF_002282565.1 Hyphomonas sp. 34-62-18 | reverse complement strand
CAGCCCAGCTTCATAGACAAAGGCCAACTCTTTCCTGTCGGTCGGATCCTCGCCAAACCCGAGGCCGAGCGCATAAAGGATCGTATCCCGCTCGGTCAGTGTCTGCTCGATCTCTTCGAAGTCCCAGTTCGATAGCGCGTCGAAATCCAATGGCATGATCTTTCCTCCCTGGTTTGTTCTTAGAGGGTGTTTTGCGAACCCAAGATTGCCGTGACCTGACTGGACAGCACACCGCCGTTCCCATGGGCCAGCGCCAGGTCGACATCCCTCAACTGAATGCCGGGCGCATCGCCACGGATCTGCCGCGCCGCCTCGATCACGGTGAAAATGCCATACATGCCGGGATGCACACAGGACAAACCCCCGCCATTGGTATTCACCGGCAAGACCCCGCCCGGCGCGATGCGCCCGCCCTCGACAAAGGCACCGCCCTCGCCCTTGGCACAAAAGCCGAGATCTTCCAGAAATAGGATCGTATTGATGGTGAACGCATCGTAAAGCTCGACCGCCTGAATGTCCGAAGGCGACACGCCCGCCGCGGCAAAGGCGCGTGCGCCCGACTCGCGGGCGGCGGTCACGGTGAAATCCTTCATCTGCGATATTTGCCGGTGCGAGCTTTCCGCCGCGCTGCCCAAAACGTAAACCGGGGCCTTAGGGAAGTCCCTGGCACGGTCGGCGCGAACCATCACGATCGCCCCGCCGCCATCGGTGACAAGACAACAATCGCGCACAGTCAACGGATCGCCCACCATACGCGCGCCCAAAACATCCGCGCGGCTGAGCGGGCCGCGCTCGAATGCCTCGGGGTTGTGCTGCGCCCAGGCCCGCGCGGCCACGGCCACATCGGCCAGCTGTTCGCGGGTGGTGCCAAATTCATGCATGTGCCGTGCCGCCGCCATCGCATAGGCGGAAATCGGATAGCGCGGATTATACGGCGCCTCATAGGCGGGCGGGCGCGAGGCCGTCACCAGCCTGCCCGACGCGGTGCGCTGGTTGGAGCCATAAACAATCAGCGCCACATCACACAGGCCAGCCTCCAGCGCCATTGTGGCGGAGGTCAGGTAATTCACGAAGGACGACCCGCCCGTCATGGTGCCGTCGATGAACCTGGGCTGAATGCCCAGATATTCGGCCGCCATAAGGGCAGGCATGCTGTCTTCCATCATGGTGCAGAACAGACCGTCCACATCGGACAGCTTCAGCCCCGCATCGCCAAGTGCCGCAAGCGCGGATTGCGCCATGACATCATAGGCCGTCAGCCCATGCGCCTCGCCGAAACCCGCGTGCCCGGTTCCCACAATGGCGGATTTTCCCCGAAGTTTGGTGGTCATGGCCTATACCTCCGCCGGTTTGAACAACACGGCCGGTTGGCCCTCGGCCCCGCCCACGAAGGCGGTCACGGCCATGTCGATGACAATGTCACCGGGGGCAATGCCCTCGACCCGGCTCATCATCCGAACGCCTTCCTCCAGTTCCACCACGCACACGTTATAGTCGCCGCCGCGCTCGGGCTTCTGACGCACGACAGTGGTGGTGTGGACCCGGCCCTTGCCGCTGGCGGGATGCCAAGAGATCGCGGTCCCATGGCAGTGCGGACACAGGACCCTTGGAAAGAAATGATAGGCTCCGCAATCATCGCACCTGGGCAGCATGATCTCCCCGTTTGTCAGCGCGCGTTGGAATATCTGGTCTGGTCCTGTGGCGTCCGGCACCGGCATTCTCCTCAAATGGCCCATTCCTGGTTAATCGTATTGATAATGTTTCTAACACCTGTTAGATTCTGTCAAGCTCCTAGGATCACGTGAGAGAACGCCATGTCAGATTCAAGTTCAGCCCCCCTTTCCGGCAAGCTCGTCATCGCGCTCGAACAGGCGGTGGCGGCGCCCTTTTGCTCTTCGCGGCTTGCCGATGCCGGTGCGCGGGTGATCAAGGTCGAACGCAAGGGCGTGGGCGATTTCGCGCGCGCCTATGATACTGCCGCCAACGGCGAAGGCGCCTATTTTACATGGCTAAACCGGGGCAAGGAATCGGTCGCACTGGATATCAAAGCAGCAGAAGATCGCGATATCCTGCTGAAAATGCTGGAAAACGCGGATGTGTTCATTCAAAATCTTTTGCCGGGCGCCCTGGCAAAGCTGGGTCTGGATTCCGCGAGTCTGCGAGAGAGGTTCCCGCGTCTCGTGACTTGCGACATCACCGGATACGGCGAAGACGGCCCGATGCGCAACGCCAAGGCCTATGACCTTCTGGTGCAATGCGAAAGCGGCCTGGCATCGGTGACCGGCACGCCGGACGGGCCGGGGCGGGTTGGCGTGTCGGTCTGCGACATCGCCACGGGCATGACAGCCCATGCCGGGATCTGCGAAGCGCTGATCGGGCGTGAGCGCACCGGCAAAGGTAGCGGCGTTTCGGTGGCCATGTTCGACGTGATGGCCGACTGGATGTCGGTTCCGCTGCTCTATCACGACTATCTTGGCAAACCGACGCCCCGCGTCGGTCTGAACCACACGGTGATCTGCCCCTACGGCGCCTATGAGTGCAAGGACGGTCAGCTTGTCGTCATTACCGTGCAGCACAGCGGCGAATGGCAACGGTTCTGTGAACACATACTGGGCGATGCAACTCTGGCAGCCGACCCCCGGTTTCATGACAACACGGCGCGAATTGACAACAAGCCCGCGCTCGAAGCGCTCATCAAGACCGTGTTCGCCTCGCATGACCGCGTCGAGATGCTGAAGAGGCTCGATGCTGCGGGCATTGCATTCGCGGCAGTCAACGACGTGGCCTCCCTGTCCGACCACCCCCAGCTCGACCGGTCCGTCATCAGCACGCCCTCTGGCGAAATCAACGTCCCTGCGCCCCCGATCCGGCGCAGCGCCGGAGAGACGACACTTGGCCCTTGCCCTGCTTTTGACGCGGACGGCAAAGCCATCCGCGCCGAGTTCGACCCTCGTCATAGAACAGGATACACGCATAAATGACCGCTGCGCAGAAACCCGCGATCCTTGATGGCGTGAAGATTGTCGATCTTACTTCTGTGGTTTTCGGGCCTTTGGCCACGCAAATGCTGGGCGATCTGGGGGCCGATGTGATCAAGGTGGAAAGCCCCGAGGGAGATCTTTTGCGCCAGGTCCAGCCGTCCCGCAACAAGCTGATGGGCGCCGCCTTTCTGGGTGCAAACCGCAACAAACGCAGCGTCATTCTAGACCTCAAGACGCCAAATGATCGCGATCGGCTGCGCAAGCTGCTGGCCGATGCCGATGTGATGATCTCCAGCATCCGGCCCGCGGCGCTTGCCAGATTGTCCCTTGACCCCGAAACGTTGCGCCGCGAGAATCCGAGACTGATTACGGTATCCGCCACCGGCTTTGGGCAGGACGGGCCCTATGCGGCCAAACCTGCCTTCGACGACATCGTCCAATCGGTCTCGGGGTTGGCCAGCTTGGCATCATTGCGCGATCCCGAAGCTGCGCCGGCCTATGCCCCGACGATCCTTGCCGACAAGCTTGGCGGCGTCACTGCGGCCTATGCTGTCATGGCCGCCTTGTTCCATCGTGAGCGCACGGGCGTGCCCCAGCATGTCGAAGTGCCGATGTTTGAGACGCTGACGTCGTTCCTGCTGACCGAACATATGGATGGTGCCACATTCGAGGACAACCCGCAAGATTTCGGCTATGCCCGCATGCTTGTCCCTCATCGCCGCCCGGTTCAGACTTCGGACGGGTTTATCACTATTCTGCCCTACACCAACGTTCAATGGGCACGCTTTTTCAAGGCAGTCGGGCGGGAAGACATGCTCGGCCACTTGTGGGTGACCGACATGGACACCCGCAGCCGCAACATAGGCGCGGTTTACGATATGGTGGCGCAGCTCGCGCTGACACGGACCACAAAAGAATGGCTTGCCCTGATGGAGCAGGCCGATATTCCCGCCATGCCAGTCCGAAACCTGTCAGATCTGCCCAGCGACCCCCATCTTGCCGCCACCGGTTTCTTTCAGCAGATTGCTCATCCAACGGAAGGTGCCATCTGGACAACACGCCCGCCGGTTCGATTTTCGGCAACCCCGGCGCGACACGACCACCGACCAGCCCCTCGGTTGGGCGAGCACAGCGAAGAGATCTTGGGCCCGGCCGAAGAGTAACCCCACCCGGACCGATCAGACATCCAGCGAACGAGCGATCAGTTCCTTCATGATTTCGTTGGTGCCGCCATAGATCATCTGCACCCGGCTGTCGGCGTAAAGACGCGCGATCGGGAATTCCATCATGTAACCGTATCCGCCATGCAGTTGCAGACATTCATGCATGACTTCGTTCTGCGTCTGACTGCCCCACCATTTCGCCATTGACGCGGTGGCGGCATCAAGCTCGCCAGCCTCTATTCGGGCAATGCCGTCATTGACGAAGCTACGCAGCAGTTCGGCTTTGGTCTTGCATTCCGCCAGTTTGAACCGGGTGTTCTGGAAATCCATGATCCGCTTGCCGAACGCCTTGCGATCCTGAACGTATTTTACGGTCTCATCGATCGCGAAGTCGATGAAACCAAGCGCGGTGATTCCGATCATCAATCGCTCCCAGGGCAATTGCTTCATCAGCTGATAGAACCCCTGCCCTTCCTCAGTACCTAGCAGGTTGGCTGTGGGCACGCGCACATCCTCAAAAAACAGCTCGGCCGTGTCAGAGCCCTTCATGCCAAGCTTCTTTAGGTTCCGCCCACGCCGGAATCCTTCTGCGTCCTTGGCCTCCAGAACGATCAGCGACACACCCTTGGCCCCTGCGCTTCTGTCCGTCTTGGCCACCACTACGACTATGTCGGCGGTATGACCGTTGGTTATGAAAATCTTCGACCCGTTGATCTTGTAGTGATTGCCGTCTCGTTCTGCATAGGTCTGAACGCTCTGAAGGTCCGAGCCGGTGCCCGGTTCTGTCATGGCGATAGCGGCGACGCTTTCGCCGCTAATCAACCGCGGCAGCCACTTTTTCTTTTGCTCTTCACTGCCGTAGGTGTTCAGATAGTGAATTACGATGCTCTGGATGCCGTAACCCCAGCCGGTATCTCCGGTGCGCCCTTGTTCATAGACAGTGATCGCGTCAAACCCAAT
>NZ_NCJT01000193.1 GCF_002282565.1 Hyphomonas sp. 34-62-18 | reverse complement strand
GCGTGATGCCGATCACGTCATAGCCTTCGGCTTTCAGCATCGCGGCCACAACGGAGCTGTCGACGCCGCCAGACATGGCCGCCACAACGCGGGTTTCATGGGGGGGCTTGGCAAATCCAAGCGAATTGACGCGGCCAGCGGGCCACGCAGCGGTATCGGTCGTCATCTCTCACTCCCACCGGGGTCAAGGCCCGGAGCAGCTGGTTGGTTCGCGGGGGGATATAACGGTTCCGGGCCGGAATTGCGAGAGGCGTCAGTGCGCGCCGCCGAAAACGCCCGTCCGTACGCCGTAATCCACCGCGAGACCGTAATCGGGATCATCATCCTGCTCGACCACCAACTGGCCGGCTTTCTTCAGCAGGCTGTGGCAGTCGGGCGAGAGGTGGCGCAGGCGCAGCGTCTTGCCATGGGCCTCATAACGGGCGGCGAGGTCTTCGATGGCCTGAAGCGCAGATTGGTCAACGACGCGGGAGCGGCGGAAGTCCACGATCACGACATCCGGGTCTGTCTCCGGGTGAAACAGGTCTGCGAATCCATCGGTGGAGCCGAAAAAGAGCGGGCCTTCGATCTCGTAGACATGGGCGCCGGGCTCGCGAATGCTGTCACGTTCGATGACGCGGATGCGCCGGGCGTTGTTCCAGGCATAGGCGAGCGCGGAGACGATCACGCCGATGAGAACCGCCGTGGCGAGGTCATAGGCAACCGTTGCGACCGTGACGAGGATGATGACGAAGGCATCCATTTTCGGGATGCGGCGCATGATGCGCAGACTTTGCCAGGCGAAGGTGCCGATGACGACCATGAACATCACCCCGGCGAGGGCCGCCAGCGGGATCATCTCGATGAGCCCCGACCCGACCAGAATGAACACGATCAGCAACAGCGCGGCGGTAATGCCGGAGACACGGGTGCGGCCGCCGGATTTCACATTGATCATGGACTGGCCGATCATGGCGCAGCCCCCCATGCCGCCGAAGAAACCGGTGACCACATTCGCCCCGCCTTGCGCCAGGCATTCCTGCGAGGCGCCGCCTTTGCGGCCGGTGATCTCGCCCACGAGGTTTAGCGTGAGCAGGCTTTCGATCAGCCCGACCGAGGCCATGATGAAGGCATAGGGAAAGATGATCCGCAGCGTTTCCAGATTGAATGGCACCATCGGCGCGGCAAACTGGGGCAGCCCGCCCTTAACGGACGCCATATCCCCCACGTTTGGCACATCGAGCCCAAAGCCGATGACGATGGCCGCCACCACGCCAATGCCTGCCAGGGGCGCCGGAACAACTTTCGTCAGCTTGGGCAGGCGCCAGATGATCAGCATGGTCAGAGCCGTCAGCGCCAGCATGAGGTAAAGCTGAGTGCCTTGCAGCCATTCCCCATTGGCAAAGCCGTGGCCGCTGGGGTCTGCGGAACCGGGAACCTGGAACTGGCCGAGTTGGGCAAGGAAAATGACCACAGCGAGGCCGTTGACGAAGCCGAGCATCACGGGCGTTGGCACCAGGCGGATGAACTTGCCGAGCCGGAAGACACCGGCCACCAGCTGGATCAGCCCCATCAACACGACAGCCGCAAAGAGATATTGCGGGCCCATATCGCCCACACGCGGATCATGCACCAGACCGACCGCGACGACGGCCAGTGCGCCGGTGGCACCGGAAATCATGCCCGGGCGGCCTCCGAACAGGGCCGTTATCAGGCAGACGATGAACGCCGCATAGAGGCCCGAGAGCGGCGTGACGCCCGCCACAAAGGCAAAGGCAACTGCCTCGGGCACAAGCGCGAGGGCAACTGTGAGGCCAGCTAGAATCTCTGTCTTGAACTGAGCAGGCGACCTGGGCGCAAAATCGCTGCCGGCCCATTTCGCCATGGAAGTTCGCTCGGCGAATGCCGAGAATGCCGATTTGATCATGGGCCTGCCCCGCTCGTCGCTGTCTCTCTGAGGGGCGGGATAAAGCTCTTGCGCTGCATTGCAACAATGGGCGCTGCGATTGGCGATAAGTTGCTGCCGGAGAGCGGGCTTCAGGCCGCCGCTCTATTCGCGGTCCCTGCCGCGACCCAGCCCTGACGGATGTCGCGGGCGGGTTCGAGGAGGTCGGTGAGGCCCTGGAAGGTTTCCCCTTCCCCGAGGAGGATGACGGCGCCCGGCGCCATCTGGGCGACCAGGACTTCCGCCACGCGCATGCGGGCGGCCTTCGACATGCCCGAGAGGACATGGCGGCAAAAGATCAGATCGAACTTGCCGAGGCCGGAGGCGGTTTCCATCAGGTTGTGCTGGCGGAAGCTGACACGGGAACGGATCGTCTCGTTTGCCTGCCAGTCTCCGCTGTCCATCCGGTTGAAGTGCTTCATCAGCCGGAAGATCGAGAGGCCACGTTGCGCCTCATAGTGATTGTAGACGCCGAGGCGGGCCTTTTCGGTGGAGTATTTGCAATAGTCCGTCGAGAGGATCTCGATCTTGGCGCTGCGCAGGCTGGCGCCGGGCTCGTCTTCCAGCAGCATGGCAAGCGAGTAGGCCTCCTGCCCCGTGCTGCCGCCCGCGCACCAGACCCGAAGGCGGCCGGACTGGGTGGCGTCCAGACGCTCCGGCAGGATGGCATTGATCACGGTGTCGAAGACGGCGCGTTCCCGGAAAAACCAGGTGTCGTGAGTCAGCAGCGCCGAGGCCACCTCATTGCGGAACACCGGATTCTGGCGGGATTCCAGGCAATGGACGAGGTCGGCCAGCGTCCCGAAGCCTTCACGGCGGGCCAGCGGCGCCAGGCGCGCTTCCATCAGATAGGCGCGCGACGGCGGGATCGCCTGACCCGTGGCCTTCAAGGCCAGGTCTGCGAGCACGTTGAACACCGTCTCCTGCATATCCTGCTCCGCCACGAGGCGCGGGCGCCCCAAAGGTTACCGTTAGGCCGCTTTTTATTAAGAAAGGCTTCAGATGAGCCCGACTTCAGCGAATTTGCTCTCCAGGATGTCCGCATCAAAAGGTTTCATGATGAATTCATCCGCGCCGGATCGCAGCGCTTCATTGATGTGTTCGGGATCATTTTCAATCGAACAGAACACAATGCGCGGCACCTTGCCGCCCTCTTCCCGGCGGAGGGCCCGCAGGAAATCGATGCCGTTCATGGTCGGCATGTTCCAGTCCAGCAGGATCGCGTCCGGCATGGATTCCCGGCACATTTTCAGCGCCTCGGCGCCATCACCGGCCTCAGTGACCGAAAAACCGAGATCCCGGACAATGCGGGAGGCCACTTTGCGGACAACGCGGGAATCATCAACGATGAGGCAGGTGCGCATGGGCGGCGGGGCTCCGGAACAGGGGGACTGCAGCTGACCAGCCACATGCCTGCCTGAAGCGGGTTAACAAAATCTGACCGGGCCGGATCAACCCTGCGGTTTCACGCCCGTGGCCATGAAGACCACGGTGCCATCGGCCATCTGGCGGGCGTGCAGCGTGCCGCCCAGGCTGTCACAGGTGAGCTTGGCGAAGAGGGGCTGAATATTCTCCGGGCGCCAGCCATGGTCTGGCTCCTCACCCTTGAGGGCCTTCACCACATCTTCCTTGAGCTTCAGCCGGTCGCCCTTGCAGGTCAGGGTGATGGTTTTCTGACCATTTTCTTCGCGGACGCCGACATGGATGACACCGCCACGGACGGTGGCGGTAAGGCAGACCATGATAAGGTTCATGATCAGGCGGACCTCTCCAAAGCTCAGTTCGGAGGGGCCGAGATCCCATTCGATGCTGGGCTTCTGGAAGCGGAGATAGTCGTCCGTCAGCTTCTTGAACTGGTGAACGTCAGCCGTGCCCATCTGCAGGCCCATCGAGCCGAAGGCATAGCGCAGGAATTGCAGCGTCGCGGTGACCCCATGGGCGCCCTCGCGCAGCATCCGCTCTGACTGCTCCTTTTCCTCGGCGCTTCCAGGGCTGTCGAGCATCTCCAGCGAGAGCGACATCGTGGCCGCCGGTGAGACGATGTCGTGACAGAGCCGCGCGGAGAGAAACGCGGCAAATCGCGCATGATCGAGGTTCATTGGTTCAGCCCGTGTTTTGTCAGCATGCGCTGCAGGATCAGGTGAGCCGCCGGGACTGTCAACAAATGAGCGATGACAGTCCGGTAACAGCCCAAGGCTCAGGCGCCGGGGCCATCAATATCATCGTGACCGTGCCGGGCACTGTGGAATGTCAGCAGAAAGAGGCCGATGGAGAGCGCCAGGGTGAACACACCGCCCAGAATGAAGGCAAACCAGCCATGGCCGGTGATCCCTCCCCCCATTCCCTGCCAGACATGGCCAAGGCCCCACAGAAGCAGAGCCAGGGCCACAAACGCGCCGGCAATCCAGAGGATGAGACGGAGAGACATCAGGCAGGTACCAGGACAGGGGCAACGCAAAAAAGGCAAGCCCCGAGCGGCTTTCGCCATCCGGGGCCAGATGTTCGGGCGAAGCTTACTTCTGCTTCCAGGAGCCGGACTCGTCCATATAGAACTCACCCGGTTTCACGCGCTCGGCGAGCTGTTTCTCGCCCGCGATCCGGGCGACCTGCTGAACCGTGGTGCCGGTTTCGGCAGCGGTCTTTTCATAGAGGGCGCGGCGGCGGTTGTTGATGTCCTGCACCTTGCGGACGATTTCAGCGTCAGCCGAGCCGACCACGCCGAGATAGCCGTCGATCCGCTCACCGATGACACCGGTAGAGCGGGCCGTTTCGATCTGTGTGTCGCCCTGCGCGAATGCATAGGTGGCCGAAATACCGCCGAACACCAGAACAAGGCCGAGGATCAGAGTACGAAGAATGGTCATGTGTGTCTCCCCAGGGGACCTGGCTATCAGAACAGGTCAGGGTTGTCCGCGATCAGTTCGGACACTTCACGGTCCAGCTTGATGCGCACTTCCTGCGTGATGTTGACGTTGAGGTCGATCTTGATGGGCTTGTCCGACGGCTCGAGCTTCACGGTGTGCAGGCAAAAACTCCTCATATTGCCGGCAGACAATGACATGCCCGTTCTTAACGTCAATCGAAGCCGCTGTTGCCTGTCATTCAGGCGGCGTTTCGCCGCCTTCGTCCCGGCCGGTGGCAATGTCGATCAGCGTGCTGGCATTGGCAGACTGGAGACCCTGCTCGATCAGCCGGGTGAGCGGCAGGTTGAAGTTCATGGAAAATTCGAACGCCTGACCGGGCGGCATGGTGATCGCGCCGCCGACCGGCACTGAATTGATGTTGCGGCCAGCCAGAACGATGCCTGCCTGCATCCGGTCTGCCAGATCGCCTGAGAGACTGATTTCGAGCACATAGAATTCCAGATCGCGCAGGGCATTGAAGGCCATGGCCGCGGTAGGATCATTCTCGGCCGCCGCATTCACCGCGCCGCCTGTGTAAGAAAGGCGCCCGCCTTCATCGGCCTGCAGGCGTGCGTCGCGCACATAGACAGAGGTGGGCGTGAACTCGATCGGGAAAGACCCGCTGACTGTGCCTTCGGCGGCAGTATCGGGAAGCTTCAGCACGTCGATCAGCTGGGTGAGGTCAATCTTGCTGGCGGTGACTTCCACGCTCTGGCCGGTGACTTCACCAAACGTCCAGTCAAGCGGGGCAAGGGCCAGTTCTCCCCCGGCAAAGGGGAAGGACACTTCAGCCAGATGCAGCGTTTTTCCTTCTTCAAGATTGAAGAGCACCCGGCCATTGGAGAAGGGAATGCCGGGATTGACGCTGTCGATGGTGATCTGCTGCTGCGGGGCCGTGGTGAGCTTCATCAGGTCGGTGAAGCGGACATTGCCATCAATGCCGCTGACACGGCCGAGCCGCGTCGTCTGGAAGCCGAAATTGCTGACGGTGAGATCGGCTGTGCCCTGAATATCGCCGCCGTCAATGCTGAAGGCCGCGTCGCCCTTGAACTCGCCTTCAGCTGCGGTGAAGAGGCCAACGAGACGGCGGGAGATCATGGATGGCTGGATACCACCGGGGAAGAAGACAAGCTGCTCTGTATTGATCGCGGCTGTGCCATCGAGATCAAAAATGTTGATGTTAGCGCTGGCCGTGGCAATCCGGGTGCCGGACGTTTCGAGCCGGAAGGGGCCAGAGGCGACCAGGCGCTGGCCTTCGATGCGGCCTGAGAAGTCTCCCACCACCGGCTCGTAAATCGCATCCTTCAGTGTATCGGCAATCCGTACACTGGTGGCGGTGACATCGCCGGAAAGGCCGCCCGGCGCGCTGGTGCCCTGAAACCCGAATTGCGCGGCCGAGACATTGGCCGGGATCATGCCGCCGCCGAACTGAGTCTGACCGAGGCTGGCGGTGATGCCAACGGGGCCAGCGCCAGTGACCAGACGGATCTGCGGCGCGCCGCTATCGATGGTGAGCGTATTTTCGCCGAGTGTCATCGGCATACTGAGCGTATCGGCACCCAAAACCATCTGGAAGTTTTTGGACAGCGTCCAGTCGGCCTTGGCGCGCTGCAGGGCCAGCGTGCCCTGACCTCCGGAAAATTCGAGCGGGATATCCACATTGCCGAGATTGACCGCGCCGCTCAGTGGACTGCCCTGCCGGATGTACCGTCCGTCCACGGGGCAAATATCAAAGGCGGCGCGGGGAATGGTGATCCCGCCGGTGACGATGCCGTCAGACGTGACGGCAAGGCAGGGTGCGCCATCAGCCTGGACGCGCAGGCCGGCCGCATCCTGCACGGCGCTCAGTCCGCCGGCGAGGCGCGTGCGCTGGAGGGTAACGCCTTCCAGCTCTCCGGTAAGGGTGAACGCCCCCTGCCCGCGCGCCTGAAACCCTTCGGCGTCTGCAGTGTAGTCAAGCGCAGAGAGATCAGCGGCAATCGTGCGCCCGCCTGCGGCCCAGGGTGCGAGATTGAGCGCAGCGCCTTCAAGGCTGAAGGAGGCCGCGTTGAGCCGGGTGGTGCCGAGGTCTGCCGACATCTGAGGCATGCCGCCGCCGGACAGGCGGAGGCTGCCGCTCATCAGCGCGTCGCCGCCCTGCACGCGCAGCCAGCTGCCGCCGTCCGGGCCATCGGCCTCCAGACGAAGGCCGGACGCAGCCGCCAACGCGGAGGGGCCGTCAGCCTCTACACGCAGGTCGCCGTCAGCCAAGCTGGCGCGCAGGCCGAAAGCCGTGTCGAAATCCTTTGATGCCCGGGTGAGCGCCCCTGAAAGGGCCGCGCCATGGGCCTCCAGAACGCCGGGGAGTTTCAGGGCGTTGGTGACCGGGGCGAGTGTCTCTGCCGTCAGCGCTGTGCCGTTCAGCTGAACGCCGCCGGTAAACCCGATCTGGCGATCGGCGGTGCGGGTCAGATCGCCGGCGAGGCGCCATTCGGCGGCTGTGCCCGGCGGGCCGGCAAGCTCTGCCGCTTCCAGCGAGACCGGCCCCTGGAAAGCCCCGTTCCTGCCTTCAAGTTCGGTGTTGAAGGCGCTCTGGCCAACCGACCAGCCAGAGGCTTCGGCGCGGTCAAACTCCACCTGCGCCACCGCGAGGGTGAGCGCGCCGAGGAGGCTGTCAGCGGACATCTGTGGCAGGGCATCAAATTCTGCGCGGCCGCGGGTCCGCAGGCCGCTGAGGCTGCCCTCGGGCGAGGTTCCGTCTGCAAGGCGGGCAGACCATTCAAGCGCCGCAGCG
>NZ_NCJT01000498.1 GCF_002282565.1 Hyphomonas sp. 34-62-18 | reverse complement strand
TAGCTGGCTTCGCAGTGGTTTTCCTCCCAGAAGAACAGCCCGTCGATGACGGCGATCAAAACGCGCCGTTCCTCGCGCCGGGCCTGGAGGCAACTCAGCCGGTAGCCGCAGGCGGGCGGTATGATGGCCTGCTGACAGGCCTTTCCGGCGGCAAGGTATCAGCAACCGGGATCGGCGGCGTTGTGCGGCCAGACCGTATGGTGCGTGTGCGGAGGGCAGGGGCATGAGCCGTATCACGATTGCGATCCCCTCAAAGGGGCGCCTCAAGGAACAGACAGAAGACTGGCTCGCCAGGCCGAGATCGAAGGTATCGATGCCGAAGTGCGTCTTCTCTCGGCTAGCGAGATCGCGCAGGGCCTGATTGAAGGCAGCCTGCATCTGGGCGTTACAGGTGAAGACCTGCTGCATGATCTGTCGCCGGATGGCCCGGTGGATTTCGAAGTATTGAAGCGCCTCGGCTTTGGCGGGGCCGATGTTGTCGTTGCCGTGCCGCAGGCTTGGTTTGATGTCGACACGATGGCGGATCTGGAAGCCGCTGGCGCAGCCTTCCGCAAGGCACATCACCGCCGGCTTCGTGTGGCGACCAAATATCTGCGTATCACCCGGCGATACTTCGCGCAGAAATCGGTGGGGGAATACCGGCTTGTTGAAAGCGCCGGGGCGACAGAGGCTGCGCCCGCGACCGGTACGGCGGATGTGGTCGTCGATATCACCACGACCGGCGCCACCTTGCGGGCAAATGGTCTCAAGGTGCTTGATGATGGGGTGATCCTGCAAAGCCAGGCTTCGCTCACACGCTCCGTCCGGGCGCCCTGGAGCGAGGAGGCGAACGCTATCGTGCAATCGCTGATGCGTCAGCCGGGCACAGGGACAAAACGCCCTCTTTAAAATTTTTTTGGACACATTCTTGACACAACCTCGAAATCGTTGCCGTATGGGTAGGCAAGTTTCTGGGAGGAAACGCTGCAAACGGTGGAGGGGCGTAGCGACCGGGGACGGGGCTACGCCTCTTTTTCATTTCGGGGGCAGTTTCACGATTTGAGGGAGAAGACCGGGACCAGCAACCGCGATGGTTCAGGGGGAGTCGAGGGGCGTGTCACCGCGCCGCTGATCCCGGCTTCATGAATAACAATAAGCACTTATCGATAAACGTCAAGCTATATTATCGTTTTTCGATTAAATCGCTGTAATCCTCGCGCTCATGTTGACTTGCCCATCGCCGCGCCGCATGCGTGGCGCCTCAAACCGCCCCCGCCCTTCGGATCATCACCGTGTCAAAGGAGACCAAGATGGAAGATCCCCGCCAGCACATCCTTCCCGTTTACCGCCCGCCGGAGGAAGTGTTCGTGCAGGGCGA
>NZ_NCJT01000192.1 GCF_002282565.1 Hyphomonas sp. 34-62-18 | reverse complement strand
GCGGCGGCGTAGTTGATCTGGCCGGCATTACCGCCGGTCCCCGCGATGGATGAGATATTCACCACCTTGCGGAACACTTCCTGCCCTGCAGCAGCCTCTTCTTTGGCCTTGGCGCTGATCACCGGCTGGGCGGCGCGCAGAATCCTGAAGGGCGCAGTCAGGTGAACGTCGATGATCGCCTGCCACTGTTCGTCGGTCATCTTCTGAACGACGCTGTCCCAAGTATAGCCGGCATTGTTCACGATGATGTCCAGCCCGCCAAAACTGTCCACGCCCGTCTTGATGAAACGTTCGGCGAAACCGTCTTCTGTCACGCTGCCGGCGCAGACCACGGCCTCGCCGCCAACCGCACGAATGGCCTCGGCGGTCTCATTGGCCGGGTCGGCATCCAGATCGTTGACCACCACGCGCGCCCCTTCCGAGGCCAGCTTGAGCGCGATCTCGCGACCGATACCCCGGCCCGAACCGGAAACCAGCGCAACGCGCCCGTCAAGTTTTCCAGTCATGTTTTCTCCTCCCGATTGGTGCTGTCACGCTTTTTCATAAAGCGTGGTCACACAAGCCCCGCCAAGACCCAGATTATGCTGGAGCGCCAGCCGCGCGCCTTCCACCTGCCTTGCATCTGCCTGCCCGCGCAACTGCTGAACCAGTTCGGTGCATTGCGCCAGGCCGGTCGCCCCCAGCGGATGCCCCTTGGACAACAGCCCGCCCGACGGATTGGTCACGAATTTGCCGCCATAGGTGTTGTCGCCGTCATCGACGAATTTTGCCGCATCACCGCGGCGGCAAAGCCCAAGCGCCTCGTAGGTGATCAGCTCGTTATGGGCGAAACAGTCATGCAGTTCGACCACGTCCACATCCTGAGGGCCGATGCCCGCCGCCTCATAGACCTGATCGGCGGCGCGTTTGGCCATCGAATAGCCGACGACCTCGCGCATGTCATGCGCGCCGAAGGTTTCCGGGCCGTCCGTCGTCATGGCCTGAGCGGCAATGCGCACCGAGCTGTCCAGACCGTGCTTGTCGGCGAAGGCCTTGGAGCACACGATTGCCGCAGCCGCGCCACAGGTCGGTGGGCAAGCCATCAGCTTTGTCATGACGCCGGGCCAGACGACCTGTGCCGCCATCACTTCTTCCGGCGTCACTTCCTGCCGGAACAGCGCCACCGGGTTCCTGGACGCATGCCGACTGGCTTTGGCGCGGATTTTCGCGAAGGTTTCCAGCGTAGTGCCGAACTCTTCCATATGCGCTTTGCCCGCGCCGCCGAAATAGCGCAGCGCCAGCGGAATCTCCGTGTTGCCCACCAGCACGTCGGTCTCGGCGTCGAAGGACGTGAAGGGGCTGACCCGATCGTGGAACATCGCGACGATTGCGCCAGGCTGCATCTGCTCGAAGCCAAGCGCCAGAGCACATTCCACCGCACCGCTTTCAACTGCCTGACGGGCCAGGAACAGGGCCGACGAACCGGTCGAGCAGTTGTTGTTCACATTCAGAACCGGTATCCCGGTCATGCCGACGTGATACAAAGCCCGCTGGCCGCTGGTGCTGTCACCATAGACATATCCCACATAGGCCTGCTGAACCTTGTCATAATCCAGCCCCGCATCGGCAAGCGCGGCACGGGTGGCCGCAGCAGCCATCACATCATAGCTTTCGGATTTTCCTGGCTTCTGAAATGGGACCATCCCGACGCCGACGACATAGGCTTTGTCTCTCATTTCTCTCTCTCCCATGCTTGGCCCGGCCATCGTGAACGGTAAGCCATGTCAATTTCTAACACATGTTTGATTTTAGCGCTCAACCTTGATAACTGTCAACATAGCTAAACCGTGATGTAGGGAGCCTGCGTCATTTGCCAACACATGACTGATTTTCCTGACCGCGCGTTCCGCAAGCCAGCACCATTCAGGCGTTCGGGTCCCGGCATGACTGTCGATAAACGTCTGACGTCTGGTTCCGGTAACCAGTGGTACCCAACCCACCAAAAGGAGAGATAATGGCGTATTGTTACGAATTCAAAGGGTTCGTGCCCGTTGTGCCCGAGGATACATATGTCCATCCTCAGGCGGTTCTGATCGGAAATGTCATCCTGGGTCATGGATGCTATATCGGACCCGGAGCAAGCCTGCGGGGCGACTTCGGCAGGATCGTGATTGGCGACGGGGCCAATGTGCAGGACAATTGTATCATCCATTCCTTTCCCGGTCGCGACGCGATCGTTGAATCCGACGGTCATATCGGCCACGGCGCGATCCTGCACGGTTGCACAGTGGGTCGGAACGCCCTGGTCGGGATGAATGCCGTCATCATGGATGGCGTAGAGCTTGGTGCGGAATCAATCGTCGGCGCGCAGGCGTTCGTGCGGGGCGAAACGATAGTTCCACCGCGCTCGATGGTGGTCGGATCGCCGGCAAGGGTAATCCGCGACGTCACCGAGAAGGAAGTCGCTTGGAAAACACGCGGAACTGCCGAGTATCAGCAACTCGCGCGCGACTGTCTGGCCGGATTGAAGCCCGTCGAGCCGCTGAAGGCGGTAGAGACCGACAGGCCGCATATGGCCGCCTCCGACGTCGTATCCATTCAGGAGGCGCGGCAGAAGCCATCCTGACCTGTCCGGCAAACCGGACAGGTCAGGGTTCCCGCGTGCCTCAAAAGCCCCCGTTGGCATCGCCTTGACGCGGGACGGCAACTCCGTAATCCAGTGTGCCGCCCTGCCCTTCAAGCCGTCACAGCCGGAATATCCCGTAATGCGGATCGTCGATCGGCGCGTTCAGCGCAGCCGAGATCGACATGCCGAGCGCGTTGCGCGTGTCCGCCGGGTCGAGAATGCCGTCATCCCACAATTCCGAGGTCGAGGTATAGGCCTCGACATCGCGCCGGAACTTCTCCAGCACCGGGTCACGGATCGCGGCGATTTCCACTTCGGTCAGTTGCTTGCCTTCGCGTTCAAGCTGCCGGATCTTGACGTCGGCCATGGTGTTGGCGGCCTGATCCGCCCCCATTACGCCGATTTCCGCCTGCGGCCACATGAACAGCGTGCGCGCATCCCAGGCCCGCCCGCACATGCCGTAATTGCCGGCCCCGTAGGACGCATTGGCAATCACGGTGAACTTGGGCACGACCGAGCCGCCCTGCGCCATCAGCATCTTGGCGCCGTCCTTGGCGATGCCGCGTTCCTCGTATTCGCGGCCGACCATGTAGCCGGTGATGTTCTGAAAAAAGACCAGTGGCGTACGGTTCTGGTTGCATAGCTGCATGAAATGCGCCGCTTTAAGCGAGCTGTCGTTGAACAGCACCCCGTTGTTGGCGAGGATGCCCACTTTGTAGCCCCAGATGTGGGCAAAACCGCAAATCATCGTGGTTCCGTAATCCGGCTGGTATTCGTGAAACCGCGAACCGTCCACGATTCGGGCAAGAACCTCGCGCATGTCGAACTGGGTCTTCCGGTCCTTGGGGATGATCCCGTAAAGTTCCTTGGGATCGTAATAGGGCTCCTCATGCGCCGCCGTTTCGATGATGGTTTTTGGCATACGCTTCCACTGACTGACAATCTCGCGCGCCAGTGCAAAGGCGTGCTGTTCTGTGGCGGCGCGATAATCTCCCGTCCCCGAGACAGAGGTGTGCATCACCGCGCCGCCAAGTTCCTGCACGCCGACCTCTTCGCCGGTGGCCGCCTTGACCAGTGGCGGACCGCCCAGAAAGATCGCCCCGGTGCCCTCGATGATGATGTTGTAATCGCTCAGCGTCGGCACATAGGCGCCGCCCGCGGTGCAATGCCCGCCAACGATGGCAATCTGCGGGATATTGGCCTGGCTCAGCTTGACCTGGTTGCGAAACACCCGCCCGCCCAGATAGCGGTCGGGAAACACGCCGTGTTGCAGCGGCAGGAAGCCCCCGGCGCTATCGCAGATATGGACGACCGGCAAATGGTTCTCAAGCGCGACATCCAGAAGCCGCACGATCTTTTTGACGGTATGCGGATACCAGGCACCACCCTTGACGCTCGCATCGTTGGCGTGGATGGCCACCTCGCGGCCCTGCACGATGCCGATGCCCGTCACCACGGCGGCACCGGGCACGGCGCCATCATATTCGCGGCAGGCGGCCAGCGTCGAGAATTCAAGAAACGGCGTGCCCGGATCGAGCAGCAGCTTCAACCGCTCGCGCACGCCCAGTTTGTTCTGGCGTGCCAAGCGGTCGATGTCCCGTTGGGGCCGCTCGAAACGCGCCGCGTGCTGGCGAGCGTGAAACTCCTTCAGCCGTTCGGACATGGCGGCAAAATTGGCCTTGTAGTCGGCGGCATTGGTGTCGATGTGGCTTTCGATCCGGCGCATTGTCACTCCTCCTGCGGGGTCAGCTGGGCAAGGACGGCCTTTAGGCCGAAACTGTCACCCGCGGTAAAAGGCATTTCGGCAACCACACCGTCGCGCGGCGCGGTCAGGGTGGTTTCAAGCTTCATGCTTTCGATGACCAGAAGCGGCTGGCCTTCTGTAACGGTGTCTCCGGGCTTAACCGCCACCGAAACGACGACCCCCGGCATCGGCGCCAACAGTCGATCACCCCCTGCAGCGCCCTGCCTGCCGGCAAGCCGGTCGTCGGGATCGACCCTCCCAACCTCGAAGGTGCGCCCGTTCAAATGTATGAAGGTAGATTCCGACCCGACCGCCAGCCGCAACTCATGCGCCCGCCCCCCGGTCCGCAGCACATGTGCGCCCGGCGCCCCGGTCGGGTCCAGTTGGCAGGGAACTGCGCCATCTGGCATGTTCAGGACAAAGCGGCTGCCATCATGGGTTAGCCAGCATTCGGCCTCATGGCTGGCGATCATGAATATTCTGCGCATCAGTTTCTCCACCCGCCCATCTTGCGGTGCATTTCGGGTATCTGCATCACATCGGTCACCAGACGTTGATCAGACAGGGCCGCCGCCGCCATAAGCAGGGTGGATACATCCTCGCCCGGCGCGGTCAGCACATCCGCCTGTTCGGCTAGAAACCCGGTTGAAACATCGCCCGACGCAAAATCGGGATGTGCAAGGATCGCGTCCAGATAGCCGGTGTTGGTCGTCACCCCGAGGATGACGTAGCGTTCCGCGCACGGGCGATGGCCTGTGCGCGATCTGCCCCATGCACGATCAGTTTGGACAGCATCGGGTCGAAATCGGTCGTGACCTTGCCGCCGTCCCGAATGCCACTGTCCACACGGATACCCTCACCGTGGGGTTCGTCCAGCAGCAGGATATCCCCGATCGCGGGGCGGAAATCGGCCGTCGCGTCCTCGGCACAGATGCGCAGCTCAATCGAATGGCCGGTCTGCGGAATATCGGCCTGCGCCGCGCTCAGCCCCTCGCCCGCCGCGATACGCAACTGCTCGGCGACCAGATCGAAGCCCGTGACCATCTCGGTCACCGGATGTTCGACCTGAAGGCGGGTGTTCATTTCGAGAAAGTAGAAGGCCCCGTCCTGCGCATAGATGAACTCGACGGTTCCGGCACCCCGATAGTTGACGGCGCGCGCAATTC
>NZ_NCJT01000191.1 GCF_002282565.1 Hyphomonas sp. 34-62-18 | reverse complement strand
TTGAGCGGCGCGCATATCCGGCTGGCGGCGGGCCGGCTTCTCAATCTTGTGCTCGACAAGCGGCGCACGCTGGATGACGCGATGGCGGCGGACGATGCGTTCAATGCGCTTGACGGGTCTGACCGGGCCTTTGCGCGCGCGATTGCCTCCTCTGCCCTTCGTCATCTCGGCTGGATCGACCGGGGCGTTTCCCCTTTCCTCTCCCGCCCCTTAAGCGCAACCGGCGCCGAGATCCGCGCGCTGATCCGCGCGGGCGCCGCGCAGATCTGGTTCATGGATGTGCCGCCCCACGCGGCGGTTTCCGAAACCGTGGAGGCTGCGCGCCTCTGGTCTCCGGCCCGCTCGGGCGGAGGCTTCCTTAACGCCGCGCTGCGCCGGGTGAGCGAAAGCGAGAGCCCTGCCCGCACCCTCAGCCCACTTGCCCTCTGGCCGGACTGGCTGGCCAGCCGTCTGGGCTCTGCCTATGGCCGTCAGGCGGCCGAAGCGCTCGCCCTCGCCCAGCTGGAAGAACCTGGCCTCCACCTCTCCCCCAAGGCCGACGGCGCGCGCGTTGCCGAGGCGACGGGCGGCACGCTGATGCCCGATGGCGCCATCGACATCATCAGCGGCGCGGTGGAAACCCTGCCGGGCTATGCCGCCGGCGAGTGGTGGGTGCAGGACGCCGCCGCACGCATTCCGGCAAAGCTGCTGGCCCCCCAGCCGGGCGAGCGCATTCTGGATCTCTGCGCCGCGCCGGGCGGCAAGACGCTGCAGCTGGCCGCCGCCGGGGCAGAGGTGAGCGCGCTCGACCGCTCCCGCCCCCGGCTTGAGCGGCTGAAGGCAAACCTTGCCCGCACGGGGCTTCACGCAGAGGTGATCGTGGCCGATGGCGAGGCCTGGACAGCGCCCGCCCCCTTCCCGAACATCCTGCTGGACGCGCCCTGCTCGGCGCTGGGCACGCTGCGCCGGCACCCGGAAGGCGCCTGGATCAAGACGGAAGCCGATGTGACCCGTTTTCCCGCCGTTCAGGCCCGCCTGCTGGCGGCGGCCACTGATATGCTCGCGCCGGGAGGAACACTGGTTTACTGCGTCTGCACGCCGCTTCCGGCCGAAGGGGTGGAGATTGTCGAGGCCGCGATCGCCAAAGGGCCGCTGAAACGCGCGCCCATCACGGCCAGCGAGATTCCGGGATTTGAAGCCTGCCTCACCCCGGCCGGAGACGTGCTGACCCTGCCGGTGGCGGGGCGCCAGTATGACGCCTTCTACATTGCTAGACTCAAACGCCCCGGCTGATGCGGCGCAACTGAAGGTCGCGGGAAACTTTCCTATCTGTAATCGTTTTCTGAACGGAAATCTGAAACACAGTTCATATCTCATTCAGCAGCATCTGCGGTATAACCAGCGCCATCGCAGGTATGCAGTGCGAAAGGATCAAACACATGACTATGGCGATCACCCAACGGGCAAAGCCCATCAAAATGGCTGCAGGCGCGCTTGCGGCTCTGACCATGGCGCTGGCCGGTTGCGCCAGCTCCTACAATGCCAGCACCGTGACCCCCGGTTCGGTCGGCCAGGCGTCGACGGTCTATACCGGCTATGTCCAATCGGTGCGCGAAGTCACCATCCGCAATGACCGCTCGCTGATCGGTACGGCGGCAGGCGCTGTCCTCGGCGGCCTGGCCGGCTCTGAGCTTGGCGGCGGCGACAAGGCCCAGACGGCCGGCGCCATTGGCGGCGCGGTTGTCGGCGGTATCGCCGGTAACGAGGCCGGCAAGGCCATCGGCACCAAGCGCGGCTATGCCTACACCGTCCGCTTCGACAATGGCGAAGTGCGCGAGATCGTGCAGGGCGCTGACCTCTACATCCAGCCGGGCACCCCGGTGAACGCCATTGCCGGCGCCGATGGCTGGAAGATCGTTCCGCGCTAAGCGCAAGCGCCCCTGATACGCCTTCCCTTTGCAACCGGCTGCCCTGCGCAGCCGGTTGTTTTCATATTGGGGCACGAGAGCGCGACAAATCAGGGACTTTGCGCGAAAGGCCGTTTCACAAAGCCGGATTTCGCTCTAGGGAGGGGGTATGAAACCCGTCCTGATTTCCCCTTCGATCCTTTCTGCGGACTTTGCCAAGCTGGGCGAGGAAATCCGCGCCATTGATGCCGCCGGCGCCGACATGATCCATGTCGATGTGATGGATGGCCATTTCGTGCCCAACCTCACCTTTGGCCCGCCGGTGATCGAGAAACTGCGCCCGCACACGAAGAAGCTGTTCGACGTGCATCTGATGATTGCGCCGGTCGACCCCTTCATCGAGGACTTCGCCAAGGCGGGCGCCGACATCCTTACGGTTCACCCCGAAGCCGGGCCGCACCTTCACCGCACGCTGCAATCGATCCGCGCCGCCGGCATGCGCCCCGGCGTGGCGCTGAACCCCGGCACCCCGGCCAGCGTGATCGAGCCGGTGATCGGCGATATTGATCTTGTGCTCGTCATGTCGGTGAACCCCGGCTTTGGCGGGCAGAGCTTCATCGAAAGCCAGCTGAAGAAGGTCGAGCAGTTGCGCCGCATGATTGATGCGTCGGGCCGCGACATCATTCTGGAGATTGACGGCGGCCTTAACGCCGAAACCGCGCCGCGCGCCATCGCTGCGGGTGTCACAGCCATCGTTGCCGGATCCGCCGTTTTCAAGGGCGGGCCGGAGGCCTATGCTGCAAACATCCGGGCACTGAGGCCGCAGGTAAACGCCTGATCGGATAGTCCGGGGACGGGTCTTTAGTCTTGGCCGAGAGCGATTCTGATTTTCACGCCGACCGCACGCGCACCAGCAGCGATGACGCTGCGCTCTGGCGCCGCTTCCGGGGTGTGGTCGGCGAAGACGCCAAGGTTTCCACGCTGCAGAAACTGAAGCTGACCGGGCACGGTCCGGACGCTTTCTCACTGCACATCTCAAACCTTCTGCCCCCGGACGACCGGCGCAGTGAAGCGCTGATGGCCGGCATCTGGCGCATTGGGCAGCAGCGGATGGTGATGGCGGGCGGCGAGGCGCCCTGGAGCCTGGAGATGCCCTCGCGCCATTTCGCAGACCGTGTCCACCGGTTTGGCTGGCTGCCGGATCTTTTCGCGCGCGGGGAGGATGGCGCGCCCCTCGCCCGGCGGCTGACCGATGACTGGATCGAGCGGTTCGGCAAGTTCAACGGCTTTGCCTGGCGCATCGAGCCGACGGCCAGCCGCGTCTGGAACTGGATGCGCTGCGGGCCGGACCTGTTCGAGGCGGGCAGCGCGGAGGAACGCAGCCAGCGCATCGACGCCCTTGCCCGCCAGCTGCGCTACCTCGCCGAGGTGATCGACAGCGCACATGATCCCAAATCCCGCTGGATGGGCGCGGTGGCCCTGGTTGCCCATTCCCTCTGCCTGCGGAAGGGCGCGGGCCTCAGCGAAGCGCTCGCCCGGCTGGAAGGCGAGGTCACCGCGCAGATCCTGCCCGATGGCGGCCATGTCACCCGCAGCCCGGCGCACACCCTCTCTTCCCTTCTGCAGCTGCAGACGATCGAGGAAGCCCTCATCCGCGCCCAGCGCCCGGTGCCGGACTGGATCACCAAATGGACCCCGCGCATGGGCGCCATGCTCGCCTTCTTCCGTGCAGGCGACGGCGCGCTCGACACCTTCAATGATGGCGACGAGAGCCGCGCCGAAGTGGTGGAGGCCGCCCTTTCCCGCTTCGAGACGCCGCCGCGCCGCTTCCTCTTTGCGCCCAAATCCGGCTTCCAGAAGATCGAGCGCGGCACGCTGCGCTTTGTCCTCGATTGCGGCGAAGCCCCGCCCCGTCCGTTTGCGGAACATGCCCGCGCCGGCGCGCTCGGCTTTGAATTTTCAGACGGCCCGGCCCGCATCGTCACCTCGTGCGGCTATTCCTCCGAAGTGAATGTCGACTGGCAAGCCGCCGTGCGCCGCACCAGCGCCCACTCCACCCTCATCCTCGCCGGCCGCGACAGCTCCGCTTTCGTGCTGAACGAGGAAACGCGGATGCGCGCCGTTACCGGCCCGGAAGGCATCGCCGCCAAGCGCCTGGAGGAGGCGAGCGAAATCTGGCTCGACGCCCAGCATGCCGGCTACAAGGCCTCCCATGGCCTGCTCCACCGGCGGCGCATCTTCGTCTCCGGCGCGGGAGACCGTCTCACGGGCGAGGACTCCCTCGTCCGCCCCGTCGCCCAGCCGCCGACCGACGACAAGAAGGGCGTGCCCTTCGAGATCCGCTTCCACCTCCACCCCACCATCACCGCCCATATGGGCCGCGACGCCATCCGCCTTGTCAGCGAGACGGGCGCGGTCTGGCGCTTCAAGACCAGCCATGAGGGCGCGCGCCTCGAACGCACCGCCTATCTCGCCCGCGGCGTGGTGGAGACGCCTGAACAGATCGTCCTCTCCGGCTTTGCCGACCCCAATGGCGATGGCAGCCAGCCGCCCAACTGCATCCGCTGGGCGTTTATCCGGGAAAGCGCTGCTTGACGCGGCTGCAGGGGGTGGTAGGCCGCGCGCAGCTTTCCCAACGCCTCTGAAGGAGCAGCCCTTATGTCTGGCGCCCCCGTCACCCTCCGCCGCGCGCTCATTTCCGTTTCCGACAAGACCGGCCTGATCGACCAGGCAAGGCGCCTTGCCGCCCTCGGGGTCGAGCTAGTCTCCACGGGGGGCACCTCCAAGGCGCTCAAGGAGGCCGGCCTTGCGGTGAAAGACGTGTCAGACCTCACCGGCTTTCCCGAAATGATGGACGGCCGCGTCAAGACGCTCCACCCCGCCGTGCATGGCGGCCTGCTCTACCTGCGCGACAATCCCTCCCATGTGAAGGACGCGGCAGACCATGGCATCGGCGCCATCGACCTCATCTACGTCAACCTCTACCCCTTCGAGGCGACCGTCGCTTCGGGCGCAGACTTTGAAACCTGCATCGAGAATATCGACATCGGCGGCCCCGCCATGTTGCGCGCCGCCGCCAAGAACGGCGCCTTCGTCGCCGTCTGCACCGATGGCGGCGACGTGGACGCTGTCCTCGCGCAGGCCGAGGAAACCGGCGCCGTCCAGCCCGCCCTCCTCCGCAAGCTCGCCGCCAAGACCTATGCCCGCACCGCCGCCTATGACGCGGCCATCTCCGGCTGGTAT
>NZ_NCJT01000190.1 GCF_002282565.1 Hyphomonas sp. 34-62-18 | reverse complement strand
TATCGCTTTGGCGCGACCTATTCCGTGGTCGACACGTCGTCGGCGCTGGCCTGCGAGGCCGCGTGTGATGGCGATGCCAGCTGCAGGGCCTGGTCCTATGTGGACACCTATGGCGCTTCGCCTGCCCGCTGTGAACTGAAGCAGGGCCAGGGCCGGAGGGAAGAAAATCCGCTCGCCACCTCAGGCGTCGCCACAAAGCTGAAAACCGCGACACTGGGCGAAACGCAGGCGCCTGCCCCCGTGCCCGCGGCCGATCCGGGCCAGCTCAACGGCGGGGTTACGCCAGAGCCCGTTCCTTCGTTGCCGTAAAGCGGATGCCCGGGTTTTTCTCCTGGGCGTAGCCGACATCCCACGCATTCTTGGCGAGATACACCGGCGCACCATCGAGGTCTGTACCGGTGGATGACTTGTTCCGCTCAAGGAACTCTTCGAGCTTCTTCGGATCGTCTGATGCCATCCAGCGGGCGACGTTATAGGGCGCCTGCTCGAACATGACTTCGAGATTGTATTCCGCCGTCATCCGCTCGATCATCACTTCAAACTGAAGCTGGCCGACCGCGCCGACGATCATGTCAGACCCGATGGCCGGCAGGAACAGCTGGGTGACGCCCTCTTCGGCGAGGCTTTCAAGCGCCTTGCGCAGGTGTTTGGCTTTCATCGGGTCTTTCACACGGGCGCGGCGCAGAAGCTCTGGCGCAAAGTTCGGGATGCCGCCGAACTGGATGTCGCCATTCTCAGAGAGGGAATCGCCGACGCGCAGCTGGCCATGGTTGGGCACGCCGATCACATCGCCCGCATAGGCTGTCTCGGCAATTTCCCGATCCTGCGCCATGAACATCAGCGGGTTATGGATGTTGAGCTGTTTGCCGTCCGTCGTCTTCAGGCGCATGCCGCGCCGGAACTCTCCCGAGCAGAGACGCAGGAACGCCACGCGGTCGCGGTGGTTGGGGTCCATGTTTGCCTGGATCTTGAAGACAAATCCGCTGACGGAGGGATCTTCCCGCGAGATCATCACCTCAGCGCCCTTCTTCACCGCTTTCTGCGCACGCGGCGCCGGGGCATAGGAATGGAGGGTGCGCAGCAGCTCGGCCACGCCGAAATAGCGCAGCGCCGAGCCAAACACGACAGGCGTCATGTTCCCGGCGCGGAAGGCTTCGGGATCAAACTCCGGCAGCAGGCTGCGGGCCATTTCAATGCCTTCGACCATTTCGGCGAAGACGTAGGGGTCGAGCCCCGCCTTGAGGCTCGCCTCATCGCCGGGGATTTCCGTGGCCGGACCAATCCGGGCAGGCTCGCCGGGGCGGCGCTCGAACTGCAGGAACTGGTTGCGGGCAAGATCCAGCATCCCGGCAAAGCGCTGGCCGCTGGCGGCGGGCCAGTAGAGCGGCGCGGTGTCGAGCTGCAGCTTGTCCTGCACTTCATCTAGGAGCGCGATGGGCTCGAGCGCTTCGCGGTCCATCTTGTTGATGAAGGTGACGATGGGGATGTCCCGCATACGGCAGACTTCGAAGAGTTTCAGCGTTTGCGGCTCGATGCCCTTGGCGGCGTCGAGCACCATGACGGCGCAGTCAGCGGCTGTCAGCGTGCGGTAGGTATCTTCGGAGAAGTCTTCGTGGCCCGGCGTGTCGAGCAGGTTGAACATGAAGCCGTCGAATTCGAACGTCATCACCGAGGCCGAGACCGAAATGCCCCGGTCGCGCTCGATCTTCATCCAGTCAGACTTTGTGCGCCGCGCCTCGCCGCGCGCGGCCACTTCGCCGGCCGCCCGGATGGCGCCGCCCGCGAGCAGCAGGTTCTCCGTCAGCGTCGTCTTGCCCGCGTCCGGGTGCGAGATAATGGCAAAGGTGCGCCGCCGGGCGGCTTCGGTAACGTGCGACATGGGTGAAACTTCTTAGGTAATTCTGCCGACGCCCTAAACGATTTGACCCTTCGGGTGAAGCAATAGAAACTGTTTCAGGTGTTTCTGCCGCCTGTTGGTGGTGGGAACAGGGTGAAGACTAGCGTAACCGGGGACGATATGACCTACAAACACCGCTGTACAAGCGCTGTAGCCACTGCAGTATTGCTTGCTGCCTGCGGCGCGCCGACCGCCGCCAATAACTCCTCTGCAGACACCGATAGCCAGACGGCCGCTTTAATGGCGCCTGATGCCGGGGCTGAGCCAGGCATTGCCAACCCGGCTACCGGCGAAACTGCGGCGGTGGTTGAAACGCAGGCTGGCCCCATGCAGGTCATGCTGGTCATGGACTCCTCTGGCTCCATGTGGGGCCAGATCGATGGCACATCCAAACGCGACATCGCCCGCAAGGCCGTGCGGGAGATGATCGATCGCAATCCGGCGCTGAATGCCGCCGGTCTGATGGCGTATGGACACCGGCGCACGGGAGACTGCGCCGATATTGAGCTTGTACGGATGCCGGGGGCCGACGTTCCGCTGCCCGATGCCGTGGACCGGCTCAGCCCTGTCGGCAAGACACCGCTGTCGGCCGCTGTTCGCCAGGCTGCCGACGCGATGAATATCCGGGAAGAACGCGCAACCGTGATCCTTGTGACCGACGGTGTTGAGACGTGCGACCTTGACCCCTGCGCCACCGGCACCGAACTGGAAGCGAGTGGCATTGATTTCACCGCTCACGTTGTAGGCTTTGGCCTGAGTGAGCAGGAGGGCCGTCAGGTCGCCTGTCTCGCTGAATTGACAGGCGGGCGTTACTTTGCTGCGGCCAACGCATCTGAACTTGCCGCAGCGCTCGAGACCGTTTCCGAGGTTGTGGGCGAGGTTCCGCCGGAAGCCGCCACGGCGACAGCCAGCATCAAGGGCCCGCCGGAAGCCGAAATCGGCGCGGCCATAGGCGTGACCTGGACCGGCCCAGGCGGCACATCCGACTACATCGATCTGGTGCCTGCCGGATATGACCGCACAAGCGGAGAGCTGTCATACAGCTATCTCCGGGAAGACGATAAGGTCTCGATGCGCGCGCCAGGCAAGCCGGGCGATTACATGCTGCGCTATGTGTGGATTGCCCCGCAGGGGCGCACTGTGATCGCCACGGCGCCGATCCGCGTTACTGATGCTGCAATCGCGCTGATCGCGCCAGCCAGAATCGAAATCGGCGGCACACTGAACGTAACCTGGAAGGGCCCGGGAAATTCGGGTGATTATGTGGACCTCGTCCCCCGCGGCTACACAAAGACCAGCGGAGAAATCAGTTTCGACTATATCGAACAAAAGGGGGAGGCTTTGCAGATCAAGGCACCGGGAACACCGGGGGCCTATGACCTGAGATATGTGGCCGAAGCCAGTGACGGACGGCGTGTTCTCAAAGTGGTCCCGCTGGAAGTGACGGATGCATCGGTCGATCTGGCCTTCAATCCATCGGCTGTTCTTGGTGAAAAACTGGTGGTCGATTGGTCAGGGCCCGGAACAGATGGCGATTACATCGATCTTGTTCCAGGTGGATACACCAAGACCAGTGGTGAACTTTCCTATGCCTATACCGATAGCGGCAATCCCGCTGAGCTGAGCCTTCCCGGCGAACCCGGTGAGTATCAGGTGCGCTACGTCCTCGAATCGCCGGATGGCCGGACCATCCTGAAAACCGTGCCCTTGATCCTCAAAGACGCAGAGTTTTCTGTTGCGCCTGCGAGCGCGTCAGCAACCGCCGGCAGCACGATCAAAGTAGCCTGGACAGGGCCGGCCGGGTCGCAAGACTATATCGACATCGTCCCGCGCGGCGATACACGGACATCGGGCGAGCTATCATATGTCTACGTCCAACCCGGACAGAGCCCGGCAGAACTTCGGCTTCCCGGAAAGCCGGGGGACTATGACGTGCGTTACGTGTTCGAAGCCTCGACCGGTCGGACAGCCCGGGCGGTTGCCCCGCTAAAAGTCACACCGGCCAAGGTCAGCCTGAACAGCCCTGCCAGTATCGCTGCCGGTGCAGAGATCGAGGTGAGCTGGTCAGGTTCGGGCGGCAGAGACGACTATCTGGATATCGTGCCTGCGGGGCATACGGATACACACGGGGAACTGTCCTTTGCCTATGTCCGTGAAGGGACGAAACTGACCCTCAAGGCACCTGACAAGAAGGGTGATTATCTGGTGCGTTACATCCTCGAGGCGCCTGATGGACGAGAGGTTCTGACAACCAAGCCCCTGAAAGTGAACTAGGACGTTAACACCTGCGGTCTGGTTCAGGCCGCCCGTGTCCAGAAGGCGCCGGTGTCGCTGCCCCGGCCTTCCGCGAGGCGGGTGCGGACGGCGTCGAGGATGGCTTCGGGCAGGATCGTCAGGCGGGCTTCGGCGACGCGGCCATCATGCACCGGGAACAGTGCGGCATTGGCGCCGGTCTTGGCAATTATCAGCGCGGCGAGATCATCGACCATTGCGCGGTCTGGCACCTCTCCCCGGTCATGCACCGCCTGCAGGCGCCCGCGCACCAGCTCCATCGCCTCGCGGGGCCGCATGGCCTGCACATCGCCGCCGAACACGGCTTTGCGCACGAGCAGCCGCATCTCCGGCGCCTCGATCTCGGTCACAATGTCATTGAGTAGGAACAGCATTGCCGCCCAGGCCCCCGATTATCCCAGCAGGCCACAACCTGCTGGGATAGGGTAAACAGGCGGTTTATGCCGCTGGGCTCAGCGGTTGAGTTTCAGGCCGAGGGCTTCCATCAGGGCGCCGGTGCGCGCATTGGCGCCGCAAGCGCCTTCATGGGCCTCAATGGCGGTCATCAGTTCGGCTTCGGCGGCGTCCCATTCGGGCTGGCGGTCGGTCCAGGCAAGCTCGGCCTTGCGGATTTCGGCGCGGAAGTGATCGATCTCGGCCTGACGCTCGGGCGTGTTGCCTTTGGTATCGATCTCCTGACGCAACAGGCCGCGCTCCTTCTCGGCGACCTCAAAGCGGGTCTGCACGGCCATCCGCTCATTATTGGCGGCTTTGACGGCGAGGCCCGCCTTGTTCACATCGGCCACATAGGACTCGCAGGCAAAAGCGGCGGGGGTCAGCGTCAGCGCGGCGAGGGCGCAGGCAATGATCAGTTTCATGGAATCTCCTCCTGTCAGTGACGGGAGGATGCCTCGCGCATTGCCGTCTGGCCAGATTACAGTCGCATCAGTCTTGCGGCAGAAAAGGGGC
>NZ_NCJT01000026.1 GCF_002282565.1 Hyphomonas sp. 34-62-18 | reverse complement strand
GATCACCGCTCCTTCGGCCAGAAGCGCGGTCTTCACCCGGCTGGCCACGTCGGCCTCCTCCTCGGCGAAAAGTTGGAGGCAAGCGGCGCGTTTGGCTTTCTCTGCGGCGGCGCGGAGTTTGGATTTTGCCGGAAGGCTGCCCGCTTCTATCACCAGCTTGGCGGCAAAGCGCGCCGGATCCTTGTCACCCGCCTCAATGGCTTCGCCGAGCAGCGCAGCGATCTTGTCGCCGCTGGTGCGTACCCGGACGGCGCGCGCATCCCCAAGCAGCGAGACTGCCTCCAGCGCATCAAAGAGCAGAGCCGGTTCCTTCTTGATGGCGTCATCATCCAGCACGGTTACATCCATCCCGTGCTTGCCGGCCCAGCTGGCAATCAACGCCTGGCCGGCATCGAAAGAGAGGCCTTCATCTTCGCTGAAGGCGAGCACGGCCCAGACTTCCGGATCAGGCCGCCGGGCGAAACCTTCCGCCGCGCGTCCCTTGTGCAACATCAGGGGCTCGCAAATTTCAGGCGGATGTCATCGGCGATCTGTTTGGCCAGAACGCGCATCGCCCGGTCGCCCGCATCGGTCTGCGCGGCAATATCCCCATAGGGCGAAGTCGGCACAAGAAAGCCTGCCTCCACATCGGAGCGGCCCCTCATCCGGGTGGTCTCGCCATCGATCTGGTAGCTGCCGGTGGCCACGATGCTGGAGCGTGAAGCAGCCCCGTCCGGGCGAAGCGCCAGGCGGCTGAGATTGCTTCTCAGGTTGACCGTCAGCGTCACCTTCTCGGTCAGGCCGGGAACGCCGACAGCGAGTTCCTCTTGCAGCGCCCGGCGCAGCATATGCCCCTGGCGGCCCTCAATGGGCGAAATGGTGATCAGTCCGGATTCGGCATACTGCCCGTTGACCGGCGCATAGACCGGCTGAAACCCGCAGGCAGCGGTGGCGGCGAGCAGCAGGGCGGCGACGACGTGCTTCATGCGACCACGATATTCACAATCCGGCCGGGCACAACAATCGTTTTCTTCACGCTCTTGCCCTCGATGAAGCTCGCCACTTCCGGCAGAGCCTTGGCCGCTGCTTCCACATCGCCGGTCGCCATATCTTTCGGCACGCTGATCTCGGCGCGGCGCTTGCCGTTCACCTGAACCGCCAGTGTCACCGTATCATCCACCACCAGTGAAGCGTCCACTTCCGGCCAGGCCGCCTGAGAAACAAGGCCGGATTTGCCCATCCGCTCCCAGCAGGCTTCGGCCAGGTGCGGCATGAACGGCACCAGGCAGCGGGCCAGCATGTCCGCGCCTTCCGCGCGGGCGCCCAGGGTTGCCGGATCAGACTCGGTCTTCTTCAGCGTGTTCACCCATTCATGCACGGTGGCGATGGCGGAGTTGAAGCGGAACTCGTCGATGGCCTTGTCGATGCTGACGACGGCTTTGTGGCTTGCCTTGCGCAGCGTGGTCGAAGCCTCATCCTGCCCGGGGGCAGGGAAGGGGCCTTGCTCGGGCAGCGCCTCGACGAACGACCAGACCCGCTGAACAAAGCGCGCGGCGCCCTCGGCGCCAGACTGGGTCCACTCGACATCCCGCTCGGGCGGGGAGTCAGACAGCACGAACCAGCGCGCCACATCGGCGCCATAGGTGGCGACGATGGCGTCGGGATCGACCGTGTTCTTCTTCGACTTCGACATCTTCTCGATCGAGCCGACTTTCACCGGCTTGCCGGTGGCGACCTCGAACACCTTGCCGTCTTTCCGTTCGACGGCGGAAGGTTCCAGCCATGCGCCGCTTTCGGACTTGTAAGTCTCGTGCGTCACCATGCCTTGCGTGAAGAGGCCCGCAAACGGTTCGCCGGACGGCAGGTCCAGCTCGCCCACGTCCCGCATCGCGCGCGCAAAGAACCGCGAATAGAGGAGGTGCAGCACGGCATGCTCCACCCCGCCGATATACTGATCAACGGGCAGCCAGTAGGCGCGCTCGGCCGGATCGGCGGCGCTCGCAAAGCGGGCATAATACCAGGAGCTGTCGACAAAGGTGTCGAGCGTGTCGGTTTCCCGCCGGGCGGGCTTGCCGCAATTCGGGCAGTCGACGTGCTTCCAGGTCGGATGCCGGTCCAGCGGATTGCCGGGCACATCAAAGGTTACGTCATCAGGCAGGCGCACGGGAAGATCCGCCTGCGGAACGCTGACTGCGCCGCAATCCTCGCAATGGATCACCGGAATCGGGCAGCCCCAATAGCGCTGGCGGGACACGCCCCAGTCGCGCAGGCGGTAGTTCACCTTGCCTTCGCCCTGGCCGGCGGCCTCGATCTTCGCGATTGCGGCGCGCTTGGCGTCCTCAATGGACAGCCCGTCGAGGAAACCTGACTTATATATATGTCCGGGTCCGGTATAGGCTTCGGTGCCCACCTCGAATGTCGCTGCGTCGGCGCCCGGCGGCAGCACCACCGGAAACACATCCAGGCCAAACTTGCGGGCAAAGTCGAGATCGCGCTGATCATGCGCCGGGCAGCCGAAGATCGCGCCGGTGCCATATCCCATCAATACGAAGTTTGCGACCCAGACCGGAACGGTCCGTCCGGGCTCGAACGGATGGGCGACGGTCAGGCCGGTATCGAAGCCCAGCTTCTCGGCCTTCTCGATGGCTTCCTCGCTGGTGCCCACCTGGGCGCATTTCGCGCGGAAGGCTTTCAGGGCGTCGGACTTTTCCGCCAATTGGATCGTCAGCGGATGATCCGGCGACAGGGCGACAAAGCTCGCCCCGAACAGCGTGTCGGGCCGCGTGGTGAAAACGGTGATGCCGCTTTCAAAGCCCGCGGGCGCTGCGCCGTCAAAGGCAAAGGTCATCTCCAGGCCTTCGGAGCGGCCGATCCAGTTGGCCTGCATCGTGCGAACCTTCTCCGGCCAGCGCTCCAGCTTCTGCACCGCTTCCAGGAGATCATCGGCATACGCCGTAATCTTGAAGAACCATTGCGTCAGCTCGCGCTGTTCCACCAGCGCGCCCGAGCGCCAGCCGCGCCCGTCGATCACCTGCTCATTGGCCAGAACGGTATTGTCCACCGGGTCCCAGTTCACCTTCGAGGCCTTGCGATAAACAAGGCCCTTATCAAACAGCTTCAGGAACAGGGCCTGCTGGGCGCCGTAATATTCCGGGTCACAGGTCGCAAATTCCCGGCTCCAGTCGAGCGACAGGCCCAGCTTGCGGAACTGCGCCTTCATCGATTCGATATTGGCATACGTCCATTTGCCGGGGTGAACCTTGCGTTCCATCGCGGCGTTCTCTGCCGGCATGCCGAAGGCGTCCCATCCCATCGGGTGGAGCACGTTATAACCCTTGGCCCGCTTGTGCCGGGCCACCACGTCGCCCATCGCATAGTTGCGCACATGGCCCATATGCAGGCGGCCGGAAGGGTAGGGGAACATCTCCAGCACGAATGCCTTGGGCGCGCCGGGCGCCTCGCTCGGCGCCTTCGTCCGGAAAATGTCGGCCTTCTCCCAGGCTTCACGCCAGCGGGGCTCCGCGCTCTGCGGATCATAACGGGTGGCCATCCTGGGCTCCCTTGAATGGAATTGAAGTGTTACAGGCTTCTATCGGCGCTTTAGCCGATCTGCGAGGTCCGAAGAAGTCGCGCCCGTTCAAGAATCTTGTTTTCCAGCTGGATCGCCGTTTCCGGATCAGCAGCCGCATCGGTCCACTGGCCGTCGGTGTTCACCTGTCGGTACACGGTCACCTTCACGCCATCAGCGCGCAGGCGCGAATCCAGAATGAACACAGTGGCTTTCACGCGCTCGTTCGGCGCATCGGGAAAGCTTTTCCAGTCATAGGAAATGATCCCGCCGATCGGATCGGTGGACTGAACCGGCAGCGCGGACATCGTATCCAGCGTGGCGCGCCACAGATACGGGTTCGAAGCGCCGACCGACTGGACCACAAGCGGGCCATCATTGGCTTTACCGCGCGATTGGCAGCCCGAGACGAGCAGCAGGCCGGCAAAGGCGGCGGTGAGGATCGGCTTGATCATGTTCATTTTCCGCATGCAATTCCTTGTTGACCCGGCGTGTATAACAAGGGGGTTCTGGCCTCGCCAGTATTGTTATGCGCATGGCTGACACAGCCCTCCGCGCGCCGAGATGGAGCCGCTCCCGATGCTTAACGCCCGCCTGCTTGCTTTCGCCCTTGCCGCGCCGATGCTGGCGCTTGCCCCGGGGGCTGCCGCGCAGGATGTCTGGGATGATCCCGGCGGGGTCGAAAGCGAGGTAAGTGTTGAGCTGGCCCTCGTCGCGGCGCCTGATGCGGATGAGACTGTGCTCGGCCTCGCAAAGGCGCAGATGGCGCTCAACTATGTGCTGATGAACGGAGCGGAGATCGGCGCGGTCGGCGGCCTTGAATTGCAGCGCGACCATCCCGCCCGGGCTGGTTTCAGCGGTGTCTTCTTGCCCTCAGCCGGGGCAGGGGCCTCCTCGGGGGGCGCCTTCAGTGGCCTCGCCCGCGGCGATACCCCGGCAGACCGGGATCTCCGCATCAGTCTTGAGACCGCCTATGTCTATATTAATGGCGGTTATGGCGAAGCCCGCCTTGGCGCAGATGATGGCGTCGCCACGCGCTTCTTTGAAGGTGGCCCCGCCCTCTTCGCCTATTCCGGTCTCGTCAATCCGGCGCTCGATCCGACAGGAGAGATTATCGCCCGCACCGATCATGATCTCACCGGCCCCGCCGCCAAGATCAGCTACGCCACCCCGCGCATCCTCGGCCTGCGTGGCGGTGTTTCCTACACACCCACCGCAGACCGCCGGGGCGTGGACCGCGACACGGAAACGGCGTTTCCCGGCTCGGCCCGGCCTGAGATTGAAGACGCCTTTGAAGTGGCGCTCAATCTCTCCCGCCGCCTGCCGCAAAGCGGCGTCCGCCTCCGGGCTGCTGCCGCCTACAGCCAGGCAGACACGCGCTTTGCGCCAGATCCCACACTCTATGGAACGGTTGAAACCTGGTCTGCGGGCGCTTCGGCCGAGTTCTCGCGCTTGAAGGTCGGGGGCAGCTACCTCAACTCCAACAATGGCATTGCCGCCGGTCCGGGTGATTATTCGGCTTGGGCAGTCTCCGCGGCTATTCCCTTCGGCAAGGTCGAAGCGGTGGCGGAGGTGTCCGGCGCTGACGATGAGTTTGCCGGCCTCACCAGTGACAGCTGGCAAATCGGCCTTGTCTGGAAGCCCAGCGAAGACTGGCGCCTTGCCTCGGGCTGGCGTGAGGTGGATACTGGGTACCTGAATTCCGGCGGTCAGCTTCCCTCTATGGGAGGGAGTCGCAGCGGCATTGTGATCGAAATCACACGTTCCCTGTAATTTCTTGCTTTATCAGAAACTTAATCTTCCATTAAGCGGACCCCCTCACTATCATCTGTGGTTGGGAGTTAATATGCGCGCAGACCTCATTCTTTCCTTTGCCCTTGCGGCCGCAGCCTTCACGCTGCCGGCTGTGGCACAGGAACGTGTGGCGGGTGATGCGATCCGCGTTGAGGCGCCCACGCTTTCCGAAACCAATTCGGCCCGGTCCGAATGGTATCGCCAGTTCTCCGAAGGCAAGCCCGCCGAATCCCGTCTGCAATGGCAGGCGGAGCCCAACCAGGACTTCTCGGTCAAGATCGGCAAGGATTCCCGCTGGCAGCTGAACTTCGACAAGGTCACCCGTCCGGGCGAAACCTATCTTCCGCGGGAAGAGGTTCAGGCCGGCGCGACCTTCCGCGTCAGCCCGCGTTTCTCGGTCGGCGGTGAAGTGCGCATCGGCGCGGACGAACTTGATTCCTCCACACGCTGGGAAAACCAGGATGTCGAAGCCGGCATCCGCCTGAAGTCCGCTTTCAAGTTCTAAAGCTCCGAAAAACCCGATGGCTTGTGCGGCGCCTCATGGGGCGCCGTTTTCGATTCTGCGTCCCGCTTTCGGACGCTGAAGCATACCCAGCCATCAATTGCCGCAAGCCCGGCTGACTTCGCAATTGAGAGTCCGCTATCCGGATTCACGCCGCCCAGAGCATAGACGGGGAAGGGGAGGGAGGTGGCCAGGCGGCGAAACCGGGGGGCCCCCATGGCGGTGCCCGCGCTGGCGCTGCGTGAGGCAAACACGGTGGAAAACAGAACCGCTTTGATCGGAAGTGCAACGGAATGCAACGATTTGTCGCCCAAATGGCCGCTCATGGTTTGCAGTCTGAACCGCCCGCGCCACTTGCGGGCCTGACCCGCCATGCGCCCCGGCCAGTGAACGCCGTCCGCGCCAACCTTCGCTGCCAGTGCGGCATCTGCGCCGATCAGAAACACCAGCTTGCGGGCCCGGCAGATCTTCAGAAGCCGCCGCGCGACCGTCTCCCGGTCGGGCGCCCCGAAGTGGCGATAGATTACCCCCCAGCCGGCCGGAAGCCCTGCCACAATGGCTTCTGGCTGAGGTGTCCGCGCCGGATCTGTCAGGAAAAACGCCGGTGGCAGCCCTTCCGGCAAGTGCCGCGCCGCCATCCGCGCGGCCATCTCCGCCTTGCGCCTCGCCCTGGATTGGAGTTTCTCGCTCATCATGACCACTGATAGCCCGAACCAGGACATTGCCAACCGCCGCGCCGCCATCCTCGCCACGCTTGAGGCCGCCCATTCGCCCGCGCCGGAACTGATTGCCGTCTCCAAATCGCAGCCAGACGCGGCGATTGACGCGATTCTGGCCGCCGGGCAGCGGGTTTTCGGCGAAAACCGGGTCCAGGAAGCCCAGGCGCACTGGGAAAGCCGGCGTGCTGACTATCCCGATCTCGTCCTGCACCTGATCGGCCCCTTGCAGACCAACAAGGCCGCTGATGCCGTGCGCCTGTTCGATGTGATCCAGACACTCGACCGGGAAAAGCTTGCCGACGCCCTGGCCGCCGCAATGGACAAAGAAGGCCGGCGCCCGCAGCTGCTGATCCAGGTGAATACGGGTGAAGAGCCCCAGAAAGCCGGGGTCATTCCGTCAAAAGTGGGCCAACTCCTGCGTCATGCGCGCGAACAGGCGGGACTCGAAGTCATCGGCCTGATGTGTATCCCCCCGGTGGAAGAGCCCGCCGGGCCGCATTTCGCGCTGCTGAAAAAGATCGCGCGCGATTATGGTCTTGGCGTCCTCTCCATGGGCATGAGCGGGGATTATGAACTTGCTGCCCGCTATGGCGCCACCCATGTGCGCGTCGGCACGGCTCTTTTCGGGGATCGCAGCGCCGCCTAAGCCCGGATTTCCATGCTCGAACCGGCCCGGATCTGTTTCAGCACTGTGCGGAGGTCACTTTCTGCCAGTGCCACGCACCCCTCTGTCGGTTGGTAGCGCGGCCCCGCCACATGCAGGAAAATCGCGCTGCCTCTGCCGGGCGCCGGCGGATCATCGTTGTAGCCAAGCTCGGCAAACAGATCATAGTGGCTGTCTTCCCGCCACAGCCTTTCATGGCTCGCGGGGTAGGGCAGGGGCACCCACCGATTGTAGTGGGTGTCTTCGGGCGCGTCGCACCATCCGTCTTCCGGGCGCAGGGCGATGACAGGAATGCCGGTTTCCGGCGCTGCGCCTTTGTCCGGCCTGTACCAAACGCGCCGAATGGGCCAGATACCGATGGGCGAGGCACCATCCCCTTCGCGCTTTTCCGCCGCCGGCAAAACCCCGCCTTTGCCCAGCGCGCAGCGCAGGGAAAGCCCGCCGCCCTCCAGCCGCCCGTCTGAAAACGCAATGAAATGCGTCACCTGGCTGCGCCTCCCGTTCTTGTTATTGGATAAACAGGCGCCACCTTTCTATGCAAGCGGCAGGCGCAAACCGCGCAGATAAAGCGAGACAGGCAGATGACGGCCAAGAAGTTCATTCTCATCGTCGATGACGAAGAAGACCTGCGGGAAACCCTCGCTGAACAGTTCGAGCTCAGCGATGGCTTCACCGCGCTGACCGCCGCCAACGGCGAAGAAGCCCTCGGGAAGCTCGCTGCGGAGCGGATTGATCTCGTCATCCTTGATGTCGACATGCCCGGCATGAGCGGCCGCGAAGTGTGCCGGAAGCTGCGTGAGGCGGGAAATCGTGTGCCCGTCATCATGCTGACCGGCCGGTCCGGGGAAAGCGACACGGTCGCGGGTCTTGAGGCGGGCGCGAATGATTATGTCGCCAAACCGTTCAGTTTTGCCGTGCTGCTCGCCCGTGTCCGCACCCAGCTGCGCAGTTTCGAGCAGACCGAAGACGCCACCTTCGACATCGGTCCCTATGAATTCCGCCCGTCCATGAAAGTGCTTCGCACCAAGGAGGGCCGCCGCATCCGGTTGACGGAGAAGGAAACCGAGATCCTCAAATTCCTTTACAGGGCTGGGGGAAAACCGGTCGCCCGCGAAACCCTGCTCTCGGAAGTCTGGGGGTATAATGCGGCTGTCACCACTCACACGCTGGAAACCCATATCTATCGCCTCCGCCAGAAGGTCGAGCCTGATCCCTCCAACGCGCAGCTGCTGCTGACCGATACGGGCGGCTACCGCCTCAGGCCCTGACCTTCACAGTCACTGGCGCATGGTCTGACGGCTTCCAGCCGCTGCGCCAGGCCGGGTGGATGCGATAGGAGCTGACGTTTACGTCCTCCATCGCGGCTTTATTGGCCCAGATATGGTCCAGCCGGCGGCCCCGGTTTGAGGCGGCCCAGTCGGCGGCGCGGTAGCTCCACCAGGTATAGAGCTTCTGTTCTTCGGGAACGGCCAGGCGGGCAATATCCTCAAACCCGGCAGATTTCCGGGAGTCTTCCAACCGCTCGGTTTCCACTGGCGTGTGGGAGACGATGCCGAGCAGCTGCTTGTGCGACCAGACATCATTCTCGTGCGGCGCCACATTGAGATCGCCCACCAGAATGCGTTTCGCGCCCTTTTTCAGCTTCTTGTAGCCGGGCCCCAGCCGCTCGAGGAAATCGAGCTTGTGGGCAAACTTGTCGTTCACTGCCGGATCGGGAACATCGCCGCCGGCCGGCAGGTAGATGTTGTGGATCTCAAGGCCTGAAGGCAGGCGCGCAGCGATCACGCGCGCATGGTTCTCCCGGCAGAGGTCGGGGACGTCCACCTGTTCCAGCGGCAGGCGCGAGGCAATCGCCACCCCCGCATGGCCCCCGCGCTGGCCGCGCATCACGACATGCGGCAAGCCCATGTCCTTGAAGGCTTTCAGCGGAAACTCGCCATCCTGGCATTTGGTTTCCTGCAGGCACACCACATCCGGCTTCTCTGCGGCCACAAACGCTTCAACATTGGGCGCGCGAAGGCGAACGGAATTGATGTTCCAGGTGGTAATCTTGATGGGGCGGGTCATGGCCTCTGGCTAACACCTGGTCCTTAAACGTCAACGCGCCCGAACGCGGGGAGTTCGGGCGCGCCGGACGCAGGTGAAGCGTCTTGATGTCCGGACATCGTGTATCCGGTGTCGAGCGGCGGAAGGTATCGCAGCGGGGGGTCGGTGCTACGCGGCTTCCAGTCCGTCGATGTGTCTTTTATGTCACGCCGGGCGGGAAATCTCAAATTAACTCGACGTAACGGCAATCACGCTTTCGTGTATCAGTTGTTGTCGAAGTCCCGCAGGATGAACAGGCGGGGATTAAGCTTGGCGCCGGTCTCGACATCGCTCAGCAGAACAGACGTATTGCCGCCATTGGCATCAGTGGTCTGCCATCCGACGAGCGAATTGTCCGCAGAAGACAGCACCAGCGTCAGCGTGCCTTCCATATCGCCGCTTTTGTCCTGAACGGTGATGTTGGTCCGCCCATTGGCGCGGCGCACATCAATCACATCGGCCTGGCTTTCAAAATCCAGCCGGTCGCTCAGCAGCAGCGACAGGGGCGTTGACTTCAGTGGCACGCGGTCAGTCGTTTCAAGGTCGCTGTCCTGCAGGGCAACGGTTGTCCCATCGCTGACCATCAGCAGCGGAACCGGGTCGTCATAGTCAAATCGCACCTTGCCGGGGCGTTGCATGGCAAACTGGCCGGTCGACAGGGCACCATCAGGCGAAACCTGTTCAAAGCGGCCGCGCGCTGTCTTCACACTGGCCAGCGCTTTGGATGCTTCCTTCAAGAGGGCGGCGCGCTCGGTGCCGGTCAGCTGCGCAGCAGCGGCCGGGGCGGCAATCGACGGGCTCACGGGCGCCTGCTTCAAGACCGGCAGCAGGGGAGAGGCCCCGGCAATCATCGCGGCAGCGGCAAGTGGAGCAAAGAAATTCATCATCGTTCTGGCCTCCTTTACATGACCATACGGGAGCACGCCTACACTTAAGGGGCTGAACCGGGCCTAAACAGGGCAGATGGGAGATTTTCATCTGGCGGCTGCGGCGCGGCGGCGCCCCCGCTTGCGCTTGCCGTCAGAGCGTCCCATCTTTGCGCCCGAAACAAAGGGACATTTGTAATGAGCAACGCTGCACTTCAGCACGTCAAGGATGGCACCGACCAGGGCTTCATGGCCGATGTCGTGGAAGCCTCCATGACCCAACCCGTGATCGTCGACTTCTGGGCCCCCTGGTGTGGCCCGTGCCGCACGCTGGGCCCGATCATCGAGAAGGTGGTCGAAGGCAAGAAGGGCGCTGTGAAGCTTGTGAAGATCAACACAGAGGAACACCAGGCCTATGCCGGCCAGCTCGGCGTGCGCTCAATTCCCGCCGTCTATGCCTTTGACAAGGGCCGCCCGGTCGATGGCTTCCTCGGCGCGCTGCCGGAAAGCCAGGTCCGCGCCTTTGTCGAAAAGCTGATCTCGGGCACCGATGACGCCCAGATGATCGCCGAAGCGCTGGCCCAGGCCGAAGCCGCCAGCCAGAAGGGCGACATCTCGCTCGCCGCTGAAATCTACGCCGCCATCCTCCAGCAGGATGCGGAAAACATCAGCGCCATTGCCGGTCTTGCCCGCTGCTATCTGGCAGAAGGGGACAAGGAGCGCGCCGAGGCCACGCTCGCCATGGTGCCCGAAGCCAAGAAGAACGATTCCACCATCAAGGGCGTGCGCCTTGCCATCGAAATGATGGCCGATGCCCCGCCGCCCAGCGAGCTTGACGCAGCCCTCTCCGCCGTGATGGCCAACCCCGGCGACCATGAGAAACGGTTTGAACTGGCGGAGCAGTATGCCGCCATCGGCAAGTATCAGGACGCGGCCGATCACCTTCTGATCATCCTGTCAGCCAAGCTCGACTGGGAAGGCGGCAAGGCGAAAGACAAGCTGCTGAAAATCTTCGAGGCGGCTGGCCCGACCGAGCCGGTCACCATCGAGGGGCGCCGCCGTCTGTCGTCCCTGATGTTTGCCTGACTTTCAGATGCACAGCCCGCGCCGGGCGAAAGGAAAACATCATGGCGCCGTATCGCAAGACAGCTGACCTGCCTGCGACGCTTGCCGTGTTTCCGCTCCCCGGCGCGCTGGTTTTTCCGCGCTGGCAGCTGCCGCTCAATATCTTTGAGCCGCGCTATCTGAACATGATTGATGACGCGATGAGTGGCTCGCGCCTCATCGGCATGGTGCAGACCATTGGTGGCCCGCGCCATCAGCCGCTGATTGCCGAGGTCGGCTGCGCGGGCCGTATCACCAGCTATGCCGAAACCGCTGACGGGCGGTATCTCATCTCGCTGACCGGCATCTGCCGTTTCGGCGTGAAGCGCGAACTGACCGTCACAACGCCCTATCGCCAGGTGCAGCCGGACTGGGACCGTTTCGCCGATGATCTCGCCGCGCCCCCGGAAGGGGAGGGGAAAGAGCGCGCTGCCCTGATCACGGCCTTCCGCCATTACGCTGCCGCCAATGGTCTGGACACAGACTGGTCCGCCCTTGAGGAAGCGTCGATGGAAACGCTGGTGCATGCGCTCGCCTCGGGATGCCCGTTTGCGCCGATGGAAAAGCAGGCCCTGCTTGAAGCGCCGACCCTGGCCGAACGCGCCAGCGCCTTGACGGCCCTTCTGGAGTTCGGCAGTGCCCCCGGCGGGGCAGGCCCCGTCCAATAGGAGCAGACATGAACGACGTTCCCGCCAATGAACCGAAGGATGAGATCGTCCCGTTCGAACATAACGGTGTCGATCCGCGTCTTCTGGAAACCCTGATCTGCCCGTTGACGCGCCAGCCCCTGGCCTATGACAGGGCGAGGAATGAGCTTGTGTCCAAGAATGCGCGCCTCGCCTATCCCATTCGCGGCGGTATTCCGATCATGCTGCCCGAAGAGGCCCGCGATCTGGACGAAGCCGAAGAGGCGGGCGAGCCATGAGCGCCGCTCAGCCCTGGCCGGTCAAACTCACCTTTCGTGCCGGTGCCCAGGAACTCGTTGCCGAGTTCGATGATGGCCGCGCCGGCCGCGTGGACTATCGCACCCTGCGGCTGGAAAGTCCGTCGGCGGAAGTTCAGGGCCATGGCCGCGGGCCAAAGCCGCCGCCACCGGTTGTACCCGAAGACATCCGTGTCCTGAAAGCAGAGCCGGTTGGGCGCTACGCCCTGCGCCTCTATTTCTCCGATGGCCATTCCAGCGGGCTCTACACATGGAATATTCTCCGGTCTCTGACGGTCCGGGACTAGAAATTGCCGCTTCAGCGCATCAGGCTGGGCAGGCTTTCCTGATCGGCGCTCGCCTGCCGGGCAAGGGCCTGCCGGATGGGGGCCACCTTGTTGGCCGCTGACAGGGCAAGCGTGCGCAGCGGCTTCAGCAGCAGATTGTCGTTCGAGAAGGCCCGGTCCACCGCGTCCATGAAGAGGGCAGTGGCCGCCGAGTCAAAGCGGCGCCATTCACGGTACTGCGCCAGCACCGTCTCGCTGCCCGGATCAAGGCCAACCTCGCGCGCCTCGAGGATCACATCATAAAGGGCCGCGGCATCCTTGAAGCCAAGATTGAGGCCCTGTCCCGCCAGCGGATTGATGCGCCGGGCCGCGTCACCCAGCAGCGCGGCGCGCGGGCCGGTCATGTCCCGGGCGATCTGCATCACCAGGGGGTAGGCGAGCGGCGGCCCGTCCAGCGCCATCGGCCCGGCAAATTCCGCAAAACGGGCATTGAGTTCGGCTTCGATCGCTTCCTTCGGCATCTTCGCCAGCGTCTCGGCCGCGCCACTCTTCATATACCAGGCAAGGTTTGCCCGGTTATCGGGCAGGGGGAGGGTGGCAAACGGACCTTCCGGGGTGAACAGCTGGCGCGCAATCCCGCCATGGGGCCGGGACAGCTTTACGTCTGCCGCAAAGACAGACTTGCCATAGCTGCGCCCCTCGGTGCCGATGCCGGCGGCCTGACGCACGGCCGAATGAATGCCATCGCACGCGGCAATCACTGCGCAGCGGAAGCTTTCACCGTCCTCCAGATGCACCAGTGCGCCCGAAGGGCCTGCTTCGTAGCCTGAAAAACGGGCGCCCCGCTTCCAGACGAGGCCCTCGGTCTCGCCTGCCTTACGGTCGAGCGCGGCTTGCAGCGCCCCGGCGGGCACCAGCTGCCCCAGCGGTTCGTGGTCGCCCTCGGGCAAATCCTCATTGGAGAAAGCCGCCCAGGGGGCGCCAAACCAGTGGGTGCCGCCATCAACGGCTTCCAGCCCGTTGAGCGGTTCGGTGAGCCCCTCAAGATCTCCATGCACGCCTGCCGCGCCCAGCAATCGCCAGCTGCCGCGGACAATCGCAAAACTGCGCGTATCTGCAGCAGGCGCTGCACTTTCCGGCCGCACGTCCACCAGCACGGTGCGCAGGCCAGCCTTCGCGCCCAGCACCGCCAGCGCCGTGCCGACAGGGCCAGCGCCGATGACCGCCAGGTCAGCATCCAGAGGGGCGGGAAACACAGTTTCTACCATGTAACTGAGGTAGCCCTGAGCGGGCGGCGGGTCCAGCGATGGCGCCCGTTTGGGCGATTGGCCGCATCTCTGCACAACTTCTGACCACGCCGGGGCAGAATCGAAGCCCGTCTTTGCGTCATGTGCGACTTTTCCGGGCAGGCGCAATCATATCGCCGTGGGAGAGCGCTGGGGGTTCACCGGGCTCTGCGTGACGAAGATGGCAAGTCAAGTAAGGAGGGGCCAATGGGCCAACTGATTGGACGATGGATCCGCGGGGCGACACTCGCGCCGCTGGCACTGCTCACAGCAGGCATTGCATATGCGCAGGAAGACGATGTGGCGGCACGTCTTGCAGCGCTCGAAGAAGCGGTGAGCGGCAGCGCCAGCGCTTATGTGGATAACAGCTACCTGTTCCTCATCGGGGGTCTGATCGTCATGTTCATGGCGGCCGGCTTCTGTATGCTCGAAGCGGGCCTCGTGCGGTCTAAGAACGCCGCCATGCAGGCCACCAAGAACGTCACCCTGTTCGCCGTAGCCGGCCTGATGTTCTGGCTCGTCGGCTACAATATGGCCTATCCGGGCGCCACAACGCTGATGGGTCTTCTGGGCACCACGCCCGGCCCCTGGAGCGGCGGCGATCTCTCGGTTCAGGCCGATGCCGGCTACGCGCCCGCCTCCGACTGGTTCTTCCAGATGGTGTTCGTTGCCACCGCCGCCTCGATCGTTTCGGGCACCGTGGCTGAGCGCATCAAGATCTGGCCCTTCCTTATCTTCACTGCCGTTCTGACCGCCTTCATCTATCCGATCGTGGCCAGCTGGGAATGGGGCGGCGGCTATCTCGACACGATTTGGGGCTTCTCCGACTTTGCCGGCTCGACCCTTGTTCACTCCACCGGCGGCTGGGCAGCCCTCACCGGCGCCATCATCATCGGCGCCCGAAAAGGCAAGTATTCCGGCGGCCATGTGAACCCGATGCCGGGCTCCAACATCCCGCTCGCCGCGCTAGGCACCTTTATCCTGTGGTTCGGCTGGTTCGGCTTCAACGGCGCCTCGCAGCTTGCTGCCGGCACCGCAGCTGACATCAATGCCGTCGCGCAGATCTTCGCCAACACCAACATGGCCGCTGTCGGCGGCGTGCTGGCTGCGATGGTTGCCACGGCTGTGCTCTACAAAGGCAAGCTCGACGCGACGATGATCTTCAACGGCGCCATCGGCGGCCTCGTCTCGATCACGGCTGAGCCACTGGCCCCGTCCATGGGCATGTCGGTCCTGATCGGCGCCGTTGGCGGTGTCCTGGTGGTGGTCTCCGTGCCGCTGCTCGACAAGTTCAAGATCGACGACGTGGTCGGTGCCATCCCGGCTCACCTTGTCTGCGGCATCTGGGGCACGATGATCGTTCCGCTCACCAACAGCGATGCCAGCTATCTTGGCCAGCTCGTTGGCGTGGGCCTGACCGGTGTGTTCGTGGTCGTCGCCTCCTCGATCATCTGGTTCGCCCTCAAGCTCACCCTCGGTGTGCGTCCGAGCGAGGAAGACGAAGAAATGGGTCTCGACCGGGCAGAAATCGGCCTGGAAGCCTACCCGGAATTCTCGAACCGGTAATCGGCCGCTAATCAGGATAGAATTCCACAACCCATTGGCCCCGGCGGAGAGATCCGCCGGGGCTTTTGCCATTCCACTCTCAGGCGAAACCCCTGCGCGAATTGCAGATTCTTTGAAATTTCAGGCAATCCGTTTGCAGGGCGTTAAGCCTAACGGGGCCATGGTGAAGGCCCGCACCAGAGTCCAATACGGAGCGTCCCCCCCGATGACAGATTACGCCAGCCGCGATTCAGAACTCCGCACGGTAAGCGACCCCGTCTGGAGGATTCTGACAGGCGCTGCCGCCTTTGGGGCAGGGGTCTTCGTATGCGGTGCCGTCGGCTCCTATACGCCCACCGATCCCAGTTGGAACGCAGCCACCGGCGCGGCTGTCCAGAACCTGTTCGGCTCCACCGGCGCCGTGTTTGCAGACCTCGCGCGCCAGACACTTGGCTGGTCGGGCTGGATCGCTGGCCTTGCCCTGATGATTGGCGGCGCAATGCGCGCTGTGCTCGTGGGCAAGCCGCGCGTCCGCCGCTGGGTGATGGGGGCCATCTCCGTGCCGCTCTCAGCGGCCTGCTTTGCGTCCTGGCCGGTACCGGAATCCTGGCCCCTCAGCGCTGGCCTCGGCGGTATGCTGGGCGATGGTCTTTTTAATCTCACGGTCCTGCCGTTCCGCGTACTGATGCTGCCATCGCCCGAAGTATGGGCCGGCTTCCTGATGGGCGGCCTCGCCCTCTGGACGGCGCTCTCCGCCCTCGGCTTTGGCCGGCGTGATGCCCAGCTGCTTCAGGAAACCGCCACGCGCGGTGGCCGCCATGCCGCCATCCAGGCGCGGGGGGCAGGGGGCATGCTGCTGCGTATCGGCCAGAAACTCGTCACCCGCGAGCAGGCCCTCGCGGCCGAGCCGGCTGCGCCCGCCGCCGCCCGCGAAGACCGTACCCTCATCATCAAGTCGGATGATGATTACGTCCCCACCTCGCGCTACCTGCGCGACCTCGACGATGAAGACGAGGACTACGCCCGCAACGAGGACGACGAGCGTTGGGACGATGAAGACGAAGAAGACGGCTATGAAGCCGCCAATGATGAGGACGAAGATGCCGCCCGTCCGCCGCGCTTCACCTTCTCAAAGCCGGCCCAGGCGCCGCGCTCGGCCTCCGTGCCAAAAGTCTCCCAGCCGGAACGCCGCCGCGCCGCCGCCACGCGTCTGCCGCCGATCGACCTGCTCCAGGAGCCGGAAGCCCGCCGCGAGACCATCGATGAGGACGCCCTCATCGCCAAGGCTGCGCGTCTCTCCGAAGTCCTGAAGGAATTCGGCATTCGTGGCCGCATCAAGGAAGTGCGCCCCGGCCCGGTGATTACCCTGTTCGAAATGGAACCGGCGCCCGGCGTGAAATCCTCCCGCGTCATCTCGCTGGCAGATGATATCGCACGCTCGATGAGCGCTGTCTCTGCCCGCGTCGCCGTTGTGCCTGGCAAGAACGCCATCGGCATTGAGTTGCCGAACGAAGAACGCGACACGGTCTGGCTCCGCTCGCTTCTGGAAGCACGGTCGGCGTCAACGCCATGATCCTGTCACTGCTCTACCGTCATACGCCGGAACAGTGCCGCTTCATCATGATCGACCCGAAGAAGCTTGAACTCTCCGTATACGAAGGGATTCCGCACCTCCTCGCACCAGTCGTCACCGAAGCAGACAAGGCGGTCAACGCGCTGAAATGGACCGTGCGCGAGATGGAAAGCCGTTATGAGCTGATGTCGAAAGCCGGTGTCCGGAACCTCGCCGGCTATAACGAGAAAGCCGCAAAATACCGCGCCGCCGGCGAAGAGATGACCCGCAAGGTGCAGACTGCTTTCGATGATCGCGGCAAGCCGGTCTATGAAACCGAAGTCCTGCCGGTCGACCATATCCCCAACATCGTCGTCGTGATCGACGAGATGGCAGACCTGATGCTGGTGGCTGGCAAGGAAGTGGAAAGCTGCGTCCAGCGCCTCGCCCAGATGGCGCGCGCTGCGGGCATTCACCTGATCACCGCCACCCAGCGTCCGTCCGTCGACGTCATCACCGGCACGATCAAGGCAAACTTCCCGACCCGTATCTCCTATATGGTGACCAACAAGGTCGACAGCCGCACCATCCTCAACGAGCAGGGCGCTGAACAGCTCCTCGGCATGGGCGACCTTCTCTACCAGGCCCCCGGCAAGAAATCCCAGCGCCTGCATGGTCCTTTCGTGGCCGATGAAGACGTCGGCGCCGTGGCGGACTGGCTGCGCGAGCAGGGCGAGCCGGACTATGTGATGGATATCCTCGAGGCGCCCGATGATGGGTCGACCGGCTCGGCTGTGATGGACGCGATCCTCGGCACCGGTGGCGGCAGCGATGATGATGAGGGTCTCTTTGCCCAGGCGGTGCAGATCGTTGTGCGAGATCAGCGGGCGTCCACTTCCTATCTCCAGCGCCGCCTCAAGGTCGGCTACAACAAAGCCGCCGGCCTGATCGACCGGCTTGAGGAAGAAGGCGTCATCTCCGCGCCAAACCATGCCGGCAAGCGTGAAGTGCTCGCTGGCGGCGGTGGCGGTGGCAAAGCCAGCGCGGCCTAGTTCCAGACTTTTCCAGCCATGGTGGGGCCCCTGACGGGGCTTCTAGGGGGTAGAAATCGCTCTGCGATTTCCCCGAGAAGGCCAGCTGCTGAAAGGCAGCTGGCCCAATCGCATTCAGAATTTGCGAGCGGCCCTCACCCCATCGGATAAAGAATTTCGCGCGAAACCTTGTCGCACGCCTTCATCACATCATCCGGCAACACAAGGTCGGCGGCGGCCAAAATATCCGCCAGCTGATCAAAGCGCGACGCGCCGACAATCGTGGACGCCACAAAGCTATGCTGTTTCGACCAGGCCGTTGCCAGCGTCACCGGGCTCATGCCCGCTTGTTTGGCGATTTCCATATAGCGGGCGGTGGCCGCCAGGGTCTTCTCATTGATGAAACGCTGCGTCATGACGGTGTGGCGCCCGCCCTTGTTGGCGTAGGCAGAGAAGCGCGCGCCCTCGGGGAACGACCCGCCCTGATACTTGCCAGACAGCACCCCGCCGCCGAGCGGAGAGTAGGGGATGAGGCTCACCCCCTCGCGGTCACAGATCTTGGAGAGAGCATCCTCAAACCGGCGATTGTTCAGCGAGAAATTGTTCTGGATCGTCTGATAGCGGACAGTGCCCAGCCGGTTGGACGTCTCGATTGATTTCATCAGCCCCCAGGCATCTTCATTCGAACAGCCCACGATGCGCACGTAACCTTCGCGCACCAGCTCATCCAGGGTTTCCATCGTCTCGTCGAAATCCGTGCCATGGTCGGGCCAATGGGTCTGGTAGAGGTCGATATAGTCGGTCTGCAGACGGGTCAGGCTCGCCTCCACGGCGCGGCGGATATTGTGCCGGTCCAGCGCGGTCATGCCTGCGCGCTGCGATCCCTTGATCCAGCCATGCGAGGGCCCGCACACCTTTGTGGCCAGGATAATCGCGTCCCGGTCCTTGGTCTTCATCCAGCGCCCGAAGATCTCCTCGGTCAGCCCGCCATATTTGAGGTCCGGCGGCACCGGATAATTTTCAGCCGTGTCAAAGAAGTTGATCCCCGCGTCCAGGCTTGCGTCCAGAATGCGGAACGCTTCTTTCTCGTCGGTCTGGGTTCCGAAGGTCATCGTGCCCATGCAGATGTCGGACACATAGATGGCGCTTTTGCCGAGGCGGCGATGTTGCATGGCGTTTCTCCCGTAAGCCTTATCCGGGCCCACCCTAACGCCGCCTGCGGCAAGCGCCAGTCACCCCCGCCCGCGCTCTCCCGGCGGAAGGCAGCCTTCGGCTTCCAATATGTCCAGCGCGGCTTTGAGGCCCTGCTCATACCGCCGCCAGCGGGCGAGCGCTGAGGTATAAAGCGGCTCGCGCACCTGCGCTGAAGAGGCCGTTGCCACCGGCGCGGCATTTTCATGAAAGGCCAGGCAGCCCGCCTCGAAGGGCAGGCCGCAAAACGCCAGAAGACGCCGTGTTTCCGCTTCCTGCGCGGTCACCACCTGCTCGTAATGCACAACCGTGAAACGGGCGGCCGGCAGCATCCTTCCATAGGTCTGCGCCAGCCGGTCAAACCCGGCATAGTAGCGCGCCGTATCCTCCAGAGTGTAGGCATAGTTGTAGTAGGAAAAGCTGGTGGCAAACATCTGCCGGTAGTTTGACAGCACGGTATCGGCCGGATGCCGCCGCAGGCAGATCACCCGGGCACCCGGCAGGGCAGCCAGGATCACCGGCGCCAACAGAATGTTCAGCGGCATTTTGTCGGTAAACCGCCCGGCCAGCCCCAGCGAGGCGCGCACGCTATCCAGATAGGCTGATCCGAGGGCTGAGAGATCAACGCTCCGCGCCGCAGTCAGGGTCTCCGGGTCCAGCACCAGATTGGACGGTGTTTTGGCCGCCCGCTTCAGGCAGAGCGCAAGCTCTGACAATTCGCCCGCTCCTGTCACGGCGCTGTGGCTTGTCAGGATACGGTCTACCAGCGTCGTTCCCGTCCGGGGCATCCCGCAGATGAAGATTGGCCCTTCGCCCTCCGGAGCAGGGGATACCGGCAAGGCCCCGGCCAGTGCGCTGGCAGCGGCGAACAGGGCTTTGTCCGCCTCTGGATCATGGCGGATCATCTGGCGCTTGGCCGCCTTGGCGCGGGAGAGCCAGTCGAGCGCGGCGTCGGGCGCTTTCAGATCCTCATGGGTTTTCGCCAGCGCATGGCCGATTCGCAGGGCAGCATCAGCATCCTGCCGGTGGCGCGCGAACATTGCCTCCAGTTCTGCAATGTGATTGCCCTCCGGCGTCTGACGGGTGATCTGCACCAGCGATGGCAGGCCCCGCGTGTCATCGGGATCAGCGGCGGCGCAGCGCCGGTAAGCTTCCCGCGCCCGGCCCAGATCCCCGGCAAATTGCAGTGCTGCCGCATAGTTATATTGATAGCTGGCATTGCCTGGCTCGGCCGCCGTGGCATCCGCATAGAAGGGCAGGGCATCCCCATGCAGCCCCGCCCGGCTCATCACCACGCCAATGGTATCGCAGGTGAAGGCGTCTGCCGGGGCCAGCGCCGCGGCTGCCCGCACTTTGGCCACCGCATCGCTGCGCCGGTTAAGGCCCAGAAGGCAGCGTGCCTGCTGCGCCAGGGCGGCGGCATGGCCAGGGTCAAGGCTCGCAGCGGCCGCGAAAAGTTCCTCCGCCTTGCCGATATTGCCATGGTCCAGGGCCAGTTGCCCCAGCAGATAATAGGCCTGCGCTGTACGGGGCGCTTCCTTCAGCACGGCCAGGCACAGCGCATGGGCCTCCTGATAAGCGCGCGTGCGCAGAAGACGGGCAGCTTCCGCCAGCCGTTGCCCGGTCAAATCAGCGTCTGAAAAGGTCTCCTGCAGGGTAAGTCTCCCCGGCTGCATCAGAATTGAGCATTCCCGATGCACTTTGCTGCACACTGACGGAAAATCCAACCTGCCCTTGGCGGGTCTCTTGCTGGAGGGTCGCTCTGCACAGTCTTTGGTCAGGTCGAGGGGACCTGAAACGACAATGCAGAGGTGAACGCATGATCCGGGAATACCTGCTCCTGACCGCAAGCGCGGCGGTGATAACCAGTGGATTGACCTTACCCGCCCAGGCCCAGGAAGACGCCGAAAGCGAACTCCGTGTAGAGGCTGTGACCGTGACGGCCACCCGCCGGGCAGAAAGCGTGCAGGATATCCCGCTCAACATCTCTGCCGTCGGCGATCAGCAGATTACGGAGCAGGGCTTCGATGAACTCGCTGACATGCTGGCCTATGTGCCCGGCATCAACGTGGTTGACCGGGGCGGGCGCCAGGGCAACCCGCTGATCGTGCGCGGCCTCAACGCCGATGGTTTGGGATCGGGCGATGGCAACAACAATGGCGGCGGCACGGTGGCCACCTATATCGGCGAAGTCCCGGTCTACCTGGATCTCAAGCTCAACGATCTTGAACGGGTGGAGGTCCTGCTGGGGCCGCAGGGCACTCTCTACGGGGCAGGCACGCTTGGCGGCGCCATCCGTTACATTCCCAAGAAGCCGGACTTTTCAGGCGATACGCTCGACGTGCGCACGGAAGTCTATCAGTATTCAGAAGCCGATGATCTTTCCTATGACGCCGGCTTCACCATCAACAAGGCCCTTGCTCCCAATCTGGCAATCCGGGGCTCGATCGATTTCGAAAACGATTCCGGCTTCATTGATTATCCCTATGTCGTGCGTGAGATCGGTGTGTCCAATCCGGACCCGGACTTCACAGATCCTGCTGATGTTGCTGCAAATCTCCGCCGCGTTGCCGATGCCGACAGCGAGGAAACCGTCTCCGCTCGCCTTGCGGCCCGGTGGGAACCACTGCCCTGGCTGGATACGACGCTGACCTATTATCTGCAGCAGTCGGATATTGGCGGCCGCCGCGGCTCCAGCGCCCGGTCAACAGTTCCGGCAGGTGACTATGAACTCGCCAAGCGGGTGGAAGAACCCAACGAGATCACCAACCAGCTTCTCGCCCTCGAAATGGTTGCCGATCTTGGCTTTGCAGAGCTGACATCGGCAACCGGCTATTCCCGGTTCAACGATAATGGCCAACGGGATCAGACTGATCTTCTGATTACGCTGGAATACAGCTACGAAGCCTTCCCGACCTTCACTTCCTTCACCCATGAGAAAGGCAAGGAAAGCCGGATCAACCAGGAGCTCCGTCTTGTGTCGACCACGGAGGGTCCGCTGAACTGGATTGTTGGCGGTTTCTACAATCAGTTTGAGGGCGCCTCCTATTCTGCCGAATACACCCCTGGTTATGCAGACTTTGCCGGGTTTAACCGGCCTGACGATCTTGAATACTTCTCGCAGGCCTTCTCCAAACTCGAAGAGTCCGCCTTCTTTGGCGAGCTCAGCTACGACATTACCGAGAAATGGTCTGTCACCGTAGGCGGACGATACTATCAGTATGATCTTGAATCCTTCAGCGATGTCGATTTCCCGCTGTTTGACCCGGACTTCCTGCCCGTCGGCGTCAGCGCCCTGGAATCGAGCCTGCGGTCAGACTTTGCCGCCGGCAGCCCCAACGGCACTGAACGCACCAGCCAGTCGGATGAAGGCACACTCTTCAAGTTCAACACGTCCTATCAGGTGACGGACGATATTCTCGGCTACTTCACCGTGTCGGAGGGATACCGGATCGGGAACGAGAATGGCATTGCCGTCTGTCCGGACTATGACCCAAATGACAACCAGCAGGGCGCCTGCGCGCTGTTGCCGGGTCAGCAATACGGGCCCGGCCCCGGAGATGTTTCGACGCGGGATGAAACTCAGTACCTGCCAGACAAGACAATCAATTACGAGCTTGGTTTCAAATCAACACTCGCCGGTGGCCGCCTCTTTCTGAATGGCGCGGTCTATTACATCGAATGGAAAGATCCGCAGCTCACCTCGGCAACGATCAATGCCTCTATCCCGATCACAGTGAACGCAGAAGGCGCCGAAACCAAAGGCTTTGAAGTGTCCGGCAACTGGCGGGTCACCGAGGCCTTGTCCGTACGCGGCAGTTACAGCCATTCGGAAGCCTCGCTCACGGCGCTGGCGCCAGGTCTTGTCAGCACGATTTCTCCGCCTGGCTTCGGCACCATTCTTCTCGATGGCCAGAATGGGGACCGGCTGCCGGGCTCGCCGGAAGACCAGTTCTCGATCTTCGGTTCATACGTGCATACACTCGCCTCTGGCCGGACACTGACCTTCAATGGCGGCTACTCCTGGCAGGGCGATGTCCTCAGCCGTACTGGCGGGCGCGGCGGCGGGCTGACGCTGGACAGCTATGGTGTTGCCAATGCCTCGGCGGTTTACGATGCGGGCAAATGGCAGGCGACCCTCTTCGTCAACAACCTGTTCGATGAGTATTACGAAACCGGCGTTGTTTCCTCGCCGCTCTCCAATCAGATCGTGTCAGATGCCAATGGAGACCCGGTCTATGTCCGCTCCTACTACACCTATGTCGGCGCGCCCCGGGCGATCGGGATCCGGGCCAGCTACAAGTTTGGCGGGTAAGGCTGGGGGGCAAGCCTGACGGAGAGCCGCGCCGCAAGGCGCGGCTTTTTCCGTTGAGTTTCGCTGCAATGTGACTGAGCAAAATCCGGGTGGCGGAAGCCAGCGGCGGGGCCTATAGCACGCCGCCATGAGCCCTGCCCTTCGCCTTGGTTTTCCCGCCGCGCTTCTCTCCTACCTGATCTGGGGGAGCCTGCCACTTTATATTCGCGCGATGCAGCATATCGGCGCGCTGGAACTGCTTGCCCAGCGCATCCTCTGGTCGGTGCCCACGGCGATCCTGTTCATTGCTCTTGCCGCCAACTGGCGCGATGTCCGCGCCGCGTTCGCCGGCAGCAATCTCAAATGGCTCGCCCTCTCCAGCATGCTGATCGGGGCGAACTGGGCTATCTACATCTGGGCGGTGAATGCCGGGCGCACCATGGAGGCGTCACTCGGCTACTACATCAATCCGCTCGTCAACGTCCTCTTCGGCATGCTGATTTTCTCCGAAAAGCTGCGCCCGGCCCAATGGGCCGCCGTCGCGATTGCCGCTCTCGGCGTGGGCGTTATGGCTTTTGCCTTCGGGCACGTGCCCTGGGTGGCGCTGTTCCTCTGCCTCACCTTTGCCTGCTATTCGGTGATCCGGAAAAAGGTCGCCATCGACAGCCGGGCAGGTTTCCTGGTTGAGGTCACGCTGCTTGCCCCGCTCGCCCTGGCCTGGCTCGTCTGGTTTGCCACCACCCAGCCCGGCGGCCGCTGGATCGGGGAAGGCGGCTCAGACATCCCGCTTCTTATGGCGGCGGGCCCGATTACCGCCATCCCGCTTATCTTCTATGCCCTTGCTGCCAAGCGTCTGCGCTTCTCCACCATCGGCATGATGCAGTATATCGGCCCCACCATACAGTTCCTGATCGCTGTGTTTGTCTTCAAGGAGGGCTTCGGCTCGACCCATGCGATCGCCTTCGGCTTTATCTGGACGGCGCTTGTGGTCTTTACTGCCGACAGCCTCATGGGCGACGCCAAGGCCCGGCGCTTGGCACGCACCGCGCGCCCCGCCTGACGCGGCATAAGAAAACAGCGGCCTCCCTCGGGAAGCCGCTGCAAGATCAAGTGCATGACGGAAATGGAGCCTTCCAGTTCCAGGCCAGGCGTTGCAATCACCGTGCCACTTGCCGGGCCTCAGCCCCCCGGCGGCATCAGCGCCAGCCAGATCGCGATCCCCACCAGAAGCGACGCAAACGTCAGCCGCGCCGCCATCGAGGTGCGCCAACGCTCCAGCCGTGCGCCCATCCGGCTTGCCAGCAGCACGATCCCCCCATGCACCAGCGTGGCCACCATCAGATGGATCATCCCGAGCACCAGGCTCTGCAGCCAGACCGGGCCATCCTCCGGGTTCACGAACTGGCTGATCAGCAGCACATAAAAGGCCAGCGCCTTGGGATTGAGCACGTTGGCGATGAACCCCCGGCGAAACCCTCGATCCTGCGTGCCGTTCGCCGCGCCGCCCCCGCCGGTGTCGAGCAGCGCATCAGCCGCCAGGTACAGCATGAACGCCACCCCGGCCCAGTGCAGTCCTGTCAGCACCGCCGGCGCGCTGGCAATCAGGGCGGTCAGCCCCGTCACTGCCGCAAGAAGCTGAAGTGACAGGCCAGAAGCGATGCCGGCCACTGCGGCCAGTCCGGCCTTGCGCCCCTCCCTCAGGGTCAGCGCCGCCAACCAGCCCATATTGGGCCCGGGCGTCAGCTCGATGACGGCAATGGCAAACAGAAAACCTGCCCAGTCGAGACTGCTCAGCATGGCTCAGAGACAGCCATATACCGCCTCCACCAGCGCCGCCGCGCGCGGGTCACCGACAAGCGAAGACGATTGCCGGTTCATCACATAGGCTGCTGACAGCTCCCGCGCCGGATCGGCAATCGCCATGGACCCGCCCCAGCCCGAATGGCCTAGCGTTTCAGGGTTGGGCCCAAACTTGCCATGGCTGTTGATCATGATGCCTGCGCCGAATTTGGTATCCATCGGCAGCACTAGGTCTGGTCCATCCACGCGTGGCCGCGTCAGCGCCTCCAGCGTGTCGCCCCGGATCAGCGTCTTGCCCCCAGCCACCTGGCCCCCGCGCGCATAGGCTTCATAGAGGCTTGCCACGGCCAGGGCCGCGCCATGCCCGTTCGCCGAGGGGATTTCGATCTCGCGCCAGGCCCGGCCCGCCCGATCCGGCGAAGACCATTTGTAGACAAACGCTGCCTTCCGCTCCGGTGTCAGATTGCCCAGTGGGGCGAGCGCCTTGGGCCGCAGCATGTCACCCACGCGCGGCTCGTCGGCTTCCGGCAGGCCAATCTGGAAATCGATGCCCGCCGGCCCGCAGATATCTTCCTTCAGGATCGTGCCCACACTGCGCCCGGTGATGCGTTCCACCACCTCGCCCAGCATGTAGCCCCAGGTCAGCGGATGATAGCCATGCGCGCTGCCCGGTGGCCACATCGGGGGTAGGGCGGCAATCGCGGCGGCGCAGGCAGGCGGGTCCAGCCACAGCGCCGGGTCGATTTCCTTCTCGAAGCCCGGCAGACCGGCCTGATGGCTCACGATCTGGCCAATCGTCACCTCGCCTTTGCCTTCGGCGGCGAATTCCGGCCACACATCGGCAACGGGGGTTTCATAACCAGCAGGCAGGGTCTCCACTGCCATCGCCAGCACCAGCGCGGAGATTCCCTTGGAGGCCGAATAGATCGGCACAATCGTCGTCTCGTCCCAGACGCGCTCTTTGGCCCGGTCGGCCCAGCCCCCGCGCAGGTCCACCAGCGTCTCTCCTCCCATGCGCAGGGCAAAGCTCGCTCCATGTTCTTCGCCGCTGGCAAAGTTCGCCTCGAATGCCTCGCGCACCGGCTCGAAGCCGGGGGCCACATGGCCGGAAATGGGCGTATCAGTCATGCGTCGGGCTCCCTGCCACATTGATTTCGGCCCGGAAACAGGCCACCCCTCAGACCGCAAGAGACCCCATACCGTCAAGGAGGCAACGCCCCATGTCCACCCCCCACCGCCCGCGCCGTTCCTGCCTCTATATGCCCGGCGCCAACACCCGCGCGCTGGAAAAGGCTCGGGAAATCCCGGCGGACACGCTGATCCTGGACCTTGAAGACGCCGTCGCGCCTGAGGCGAAGGAAGAAGCCCGCGCCGCCATTCTCGCTGCTGTCTCGCAAGGCGGGTATGGCAAGCGCGAGATCGTCATCCGCATGAACGGTCTCGATACGCCCTGGGGCCATGAAGATCTCAAGGCCATCGCCACATCGGGCGCCCATGCCGTCCTTGCGCCCAAGGTGACAGGGCATCGGGACATCGAGCGTCTCAGCCAGCTTCTCAAAGAGGCCGGCGCCCCCGACACGATGGCCCTCTGGGTGATGATCGAAACCCCGCTCGCCATCCTCAACATCCAGGAAATCGCCGCCGCGCGGAAATCGACCCACCTCACCACCTTCGTGATGGGCACGAATGATCTGGCTAAGGAATACCGTGCCCGGATGACCGCCGACCGGCTCGCCTTCCAGGCCGCGCTTCAACTCACCATCGCGGCGGCCCGCGCCTACGGCCTCACCGCCATTGATGGCGTTTACAATGACATCAAGAATGAAAGCGGCTTCCGGGATGAGTGCGAGCAGGGCCGCGATCTTGGCTTTGACGGCAAGACGCTGATCCATCCCAGCCAGGTGGACGAAGCCAACCGCATCTTCGCCCCCAGCCCGCATGATGTCGAACAGGCCAAAGCTGTCATCGAGGCCTTTGCCGACCCCGCCAATGCCGGGAAGGGCGTTCTGAAAGTGAACGGCAAGATGACCGAGCTGCTTCACCTGGAAGAAGCCCGCCGCGTCGTGGAGATGGACGAGGCGATCCGTGCCTTGGCTTGACCCTGCCTCGACAGATTGTCGGGGCATCCTAAGTCAGTCTCAAGGAACCCTCAGGAGGCACCCATGACCTATATCCTCATCCACAATCCCGGCTGCGGCTCGTCCAAAAAGGGGCTGGAGCTTCTGAAGGCCAATGGCATCGAGCCTCATATCCGCAAATACATGAGCGCCGCTGAACGCCTCAGTGTCGAGGAGCTGAAAGACATCGCCAAAAAGATGGGCGCCAAATCGCCCCGCGCCTTCCTGCGGGAGAAAGATGCCGAGGCTGCCGGCCTCCCCGAAACCGCGTCTGACGCAGACGTCTATGCCGCCATGGCTGACAACCCGAAGCTGATCCAGCGGCCCATCGGCATCAACGGCAAGAAGGCCATTCTCGGCCGACCGAATGAAAAACTGCTCGAAATCGCCTGAGTTTGGCGGCTTTCGGCCCGGATTCGTTAAAATTTCACCGATTGGCTGAAGGGGATATTTGCCGGGTTCGGGCATAACGGCCCCATGTTGTTCATCGCCCTCTCAACTGCCGGTCTCCTCCTTGCCTTTTCGGCCTTCGCCGCCTTCGGGTTGCCTTGGCTCGTGATGGGGAACCGGGCTTTTGAGGAATTTTCGGAGCGGCGCGACCAGCAAGTCATGGCCGGCATGCTGGCCACCACGGCCCTTTGTCTCGCCTGCCTGCCGATGCTGGGCTCAGCGCTTTCGGCGGCCAGCCCACAACTGCAACTCTTCGCAGAGACGGTGCTCGCCGTGCCCGAACGCTTCTGGAGTTAACCGCCATAAACGGCTAAAGCCTCGCCCATCAGACGATGAGGGCAAGCCATGGCGACCAGCACGAAATCAAATCCCGGCAACTTCTTTGAAGACTTCAAGCCCGGCGAAACGCTGATCCACGCCACCCCGCAAACCGTCACCGAAGGCGACATCGCTCTCTATCGCGCGCTGACGGGCAATCGCTACGCCCAGTACTCGTCCGCCGAATTCGCCAAAGGCGCCGGCCTGCCCGGCCTTTGCGCCGATCCGCTCCACGCCTTCCACATCGTTTTCGGCAAGACGGTGCCGGACATTTCGCTCAATGCGGTGGCCAATCTCGGCTATGCTGATGGCCGCATCCTGCGCCCGGTTGAGCCCGGCGATACGCTCCGCGCCAGTTCCGAAGTGATCGGTGTCAAAGAGAATTCCAACGGCAAGACCGGCGTCGTCTGGGTGCGCACCAAGGGCGTCAATCAGCGCGGCGAGGAAGTCATCTCCTATGTCCGCTGGGTGATGATCAACAAGCGCGACGCTGCCTCGCCCGCTCCAGAAGAAGTCGTCCCCAGCCTCCCCTCCGCCGTGGCCCCGGCAGACCTCACCGGCTTCCCGGAAATGAAAACCTGGCCCTTCGCCCAGTCCGGCAGCCGCCATGTCTTCGAGGATTATGAGGTTGGCGAGAAGATCAACCATGTCGACGGGATGACCGTTGAAGAGGCCGAACACCAGATCGCCACTCGCCTCTATCAGAACACAGCCAAGGTCCACTTCGATGCCCATGGCCAGAAGGCCAGCCGCTTCGGCAAGCGCCTGATCTATGGCGGCGTGGTCATCTCGATTGCCCGCTCGCTCGCCTTCAATGGCTTGGAAAATGCCGGCCAGATCCTCGCCATCAATGCGGGCACGCATGTGAACCCGCTCTTTGCCGGCGACACGATCTATGCCTGGAGCGAAGTGCTCGCCAAGGCCGAGCTCTCGGAAACCTGCGGCGCCCTGCGCCTGCGCCTCGTGGCCGTAAAGGATGCCGATCCGGGCGCCTTCATCCATAAGGACGAGGCCGGCAAACACGATCCCCGCGTGCTCCTCGATTTCGACTATTGGGCCGCCATCCCCCGCGCCCGTTAGGGCGTTACGCTTCTGGCGCCGGGCGTTGCTCGGCCCAGAGGAGAAGGGCGTCGAGGGCAGGGCAAAGTCCTTCGCCCCACTCGGTCAGGCCATACTCCACCTTCGGCGGCACCTGATGGTGCACGATGCGGCGGACGATCCCGTCTGCCTCCAGCTTGCGTAGCTGCTGGATCAGCATCTTCTGCGAAATCGCAGGAATTGCACGTTCCAGGTCGGAAAACCGCTTCAGGCTGCCGCCGAAGAGGTGGAAGAGGATGGTCATCTTCCACCGGCCTTCCAGCAATTGCAGTGCCCCCTCCACGCCATGCGCGGCGGTGTCGGGAGTATAATCAGGCCGCTTACTTGTCGGTAAGTACCCTACTTTTTTGTCCGTACTTGTCATTATGGCTGCTTAGTCTGATATCGGCCGTCTCGCAAGATGTTCCGGGCAAGGGCCCGGCAAGAATGGAGCCGATCATGCAAATTCCCATGCCCCCGCCGGTGCAGCTTTATTTCCAGTCCGAAGCCTTTGACGACACTCGGCGCATGGCCGAGTGCTTTACCGCCGACGCCGTGGTGACCGACGAACGCCGCACCCATAAAGGCCGCGAAGCCATCCGCGCCTGGAAGACAGAGGCCAAGGCGGCGACCAAGTATCAGGTTACGCCGGTCAGCGCAGAGCCCGATGGCGAGCGCGTCGTCGTGGTCGGCCGGGTCGAGGGCGATTTTCCCGGCAGCCCGGTGATGCTGCGCCACCTGTTCGATCTTGAAGGCGGCCTGATCTCTGCGCTGGAGATCCGCGCATGACTTCCGCCATGGGCCTGGAGGGCAAACGGGTGCTGGTTACCGGCGGCACCAAGGGTGTAGGCCGGGCTGTGGTCGCAGCGTTTCACGCGCTGGGCATGGAAGTTCTGACGACGGCGCGAAAGGCCGGGGAGGGACTCCCAGAGGACGTCCACTTCGTGGCGGCCGATATTCCCACGGTCGAGGGGTGCGCGCAGATTGCCGAAGCGGTCAGACAACAGATGAAGGGCGTCGATGTGATCGTGCATGTGGCCGGTGGTTCCAGTGCCCCTGCCGGCGGCTTTGCGGTGTTGGGTGAGGGAGAATGGCAGGCAGAACTCAATCTCAACCTGTTGCCGGCGGTGCGGCTGGACCGCGCCTTGCTGCCTACGATGATCGCGCAGGGCAGCGGCGTGGTGATCCACATCTCCTCGATCCAGAGTATCCTGCCGCTGCCGGAAGCGACCACGGCCTACGCCGCCGCCAAGGCAGCGCTCTCCGCCTACAGCAAGAGCCTGTCCAAGGAAGTCGCCCCCCACGGAATCCGGGTGGTGCGCGTCTCGCCAGGATGGATCGCAACAGAGGCCTCGGTCGATCTGGTCAGCCGGATTGCTGCGGAGAACGGCACAAACCATGCGGCGGCGGAAAAGATCCTGATGCAATCCATCGGCGGGATTCCCCTGGGCCGCCCCTCGCGGTCTGAAGAAGTGGCAGACCTTGTCGCCTTCCTCGCTTCGGCCAAAGCCAGCGCGATCACAGGCGCAGAGTTCGTCATCGATGGTGGCACCGTGCCGACCGTCTGAGCTGGCCGGGATTTCAAAAGGCCCACTGACGAATGCCCATCGGTATCCTATATGGGGCCGATGGGCGGCTATCCTCCATATGCGGGCTTCACCGAATTTGCGATTGCGCTCGGCGTGATCCTCTCGGCCATTGTCAGCCTGCTGGGCACCTCCAGCCGCAAGCGCATGATCGCGCTCGGCGAAGCGCGCCTGCAGGATCTCTCCGAAATGACGGGGATTCTCGACCCCAAACAGTTGCTCGCCGTCTTCGGCCCGCCGGATATGGGCCGGGTCTGGCGGAATGTGACCCTGCTGGACATCCGCCGCGCCCGCGCCCCGGCGGGCTGGCTGATGTCGAGTGATCTTGTGGACTATGCCTGCATTCTGGCCGCGCTGATCGGCCTCGCCTTTGATTACTGGCTTGTTCCACTGCTTTTGCTGGGGGCATTGGGGGTTCAGCTTGCGGGCTGGATTGTATCGGCCCGTGTTCCGAAATAAGGGGCAGGGGGGGGGCACGGCGTTTCGCGCGTGTGGGGAAATCTAGGAAGCTGCCCATGAAGCTCTGGAAGATGAACGGCGCCGGCAATGCCTTTGCCATTTTCGATGCCCGCTCGACGGCCTTCACGCCGACTGTGGAGCAGATCCGCAAGATTGCCGCTGACCTGAAAGCCGATCAGGTGATCGCGATGGAGCGCGACGCTACCAAGGATGTGTTCATGCGCATCTGGAATTCGGACGGCTCTGAAGTTTCTGCCTGCGGCAACGCCACACGCTGCGTCGGCCTGCTGATGCTGGACGAGACCGGCAAGGACCGGGTCACGATCCAAACCGAGGCCGACATGCTGCGCGCCTATCGCGCCGAAGGGGGCCTGATCACCGTGGATATGGGCTCCCCCCAGATGGGCTGGGAAGATATTCCCCTGTCGGAAAAGATGGATGTCCGCGGGGTGGACCTGAAGATCGGCCCGATCGATGCCCCAATTCTCTCCCGCCCGGCGGTCGTCTCGATGGGCAATCCCCATGCGGTCTTCTTTGTGAAGGATGTGACTGCTTACGATATTCCCGCCATCGGCCCTCTGGTGGAATGGCACCCTCTGTTTCCGCAGGGAACGAATGTCGGCTTTGCCCAGGTGATTGACCGCGAAACCATCCGGCTGCGTGTCTGGGAGCGGGCCGCCGGCCTCACCAAGGCCTGCGGCACCGGCGCCTGCGCGGCCCTCGTCTGCGCCGCCCGCGCCGGGCTCACGGGCCGCAAGGCAAAGATGATCCTCGATGGCGGCGACCTCTTCATCGAATGGCGGGAGAGCGACGACCATGTTTACATGACTGGCCCGGTGGAGCTGGAATTTGAGGCCGAGATCTGAACCCTCCCGGTTCAAGGGCTTGTGCGCGCGCCCGCCTGCGCGCACTCTGCGGCGCGACACTCAGAGGAGATTTGCCCTATGCGGCCTGCCATTGCCTTTTCTGCCCTCCTGCTCGCCGCGGCCGCTGCACAGGCTCAGTCCATGTCGGTCAACAAGGGGCAGTGGTTTGTCACCCAGGACATCTATTACGATGTGTCCGCAAACGGCGAGGCAATCGACATCCCGTCCGAATTTTCCACCGTCGACGAATGCTGGTCGCTGGACGAGGAAGTTCTGATTGATGAAAGCATGGTGGAAATGTTCGAAGGCTGCGTCTCCACCGGCGTGACGCCAAAGCCCTACGGGATGGATATCGGCCTCTCCTGCAATTTCGAAGGCATCGATGTAGACGGCTCAGCGCTGTTCTCGGTCGCCAATGGCCGCGACGCCTTTGTGGCCCAGGTCAACCTCTCCAGCCTGCCGGGGGAAGAGTTCGACTTTGACAGCCACATCCTGATGATCGGCCACCGCACCGGCGCCTGCCAGGCCCCCGGCTGAGGCGCAACGGGCCTATCTGCTTGCAATTTGGCCCCATCGGCGCGATCTGACGGGCTCATGGCTGATACCGCCCCTCCTTCCGGCCCAACCGTCATCACGCTTGGATGCCGCCTCAACACCTACGAGTCCGAGGTGATGCGCCGCCATGCGCAGGAAGCGGGGCTGGGCGATGCGGTCATTGTGAACACCTGCGCGGTCACCTCCGAGGCCGTGCGCGGCGCCCGCCAGGCCATCCGCCGCGCGGCGCGGGAAAATCCCGGCGCGCCCATCCTGGTGACAGGCTGCGCCGCCCAGACAGACCCGCAAGCCTTTGCGGCCATGCCGGAAGTGACCCGCGTCATCGGCAATCATGACAAGATGAAAGCCGAAACCTGGAAACCGGCTGAGCTTCTGGGCGGGGAAGAGAAGGTGCGCGTCAACGACATCATGAGCGTGCGCGAAACAGCCGCCCATCTGATCGACGGGATGGAAGGGCGCGCCCGCGCCTATGTGCAGGTTCAGAATGGCTGCGACCATCGCTGCACCTTCTGCATCATTCCCTATGGGCGGGGAAATTCCCGCTCCGTGCCGGCAGGGGAGGTGGTGGCGCAGGTGCGCGCGCTGGTGGCCAGCGGGCATTATGAAGTGGTGCTGACGGGCGTGGACCTTACCAGCTGGGGCGCAGACCTTCCGGGCACCCCGCAGCTTGGCAATCTGGTGCAGCGCCTCCTGAAGCTCGTGCCTACCTTCACCTCTCGCTTCAGCATGGCGATAACCTTATCCTTAAACGGATGAAACGCCGGCACAGCCGCGAAGACGCCATTCAGCTGACGGAACGTCTGCGCGCCTTGCGGCCAGACATTGCTCTGGGGGCGGACATCATCGCCGGCTTCCCGACCGAGGCCGAAGCGCATTTTGAAAATTCCCTGCGCCTCGTGGAAGAATGCGGCCTCTCTTTTCTGCACGCTTTCCCCTACAGCCCGCGTCCTGGCACGCCGGCGGCAAGGATGCCCCAGCTTGCCAAGACCCTTATCAAGGAACGGGCCGCTCGCCTGCGCGAAGCGGGGGAGGCGGCGCTTCTGCGCCACTTTACCCGGCATATGGGGCAGGTGCGCGAGGCGCTTGTCGAACGCGGCAGCATGGCCCGCCTTTCAGATTTCACCCAGGTAAAACTCGGCTGGCCGGATGGCGCTGGGGGCGACGTGTCGGGACGCGTCCTTCCCGTGCAGATAACCGGCCATGACGGCAAACAGCTTCTTGGAACACCCCTCTCATGATCCTTTGGTTCGGCAAGAAAAAGAAACTCGAAGAGACCAGGGCCGCCGGCGAAGCCATGAAGGCGCCCGAACTGAGCGCGGAAGAACTCGCCGCGCAGGAAGCTGCCGCGCGCGAGAAGGAAGAGATCGAGCGCAAGGTCGCCGAGGCCAACCGCGCCTGGGAAGAGCGCCAGCGCCGGGAAGCTCAGGAGGCGGAAGATGAAGCCGTCCGGGCCAAGGCCGCCGCAGAGCTTAAACTGCTTGAAGAGCGCCGCGAGCATGAACGCCTGCGCGCCGAAGCTGCCGAAGCTGCGCGCCTTGCCGCAGAGGCCGAAGCCAATGATCCGGGTCTCTTTGGCCGCCTTGGCGAGGGGCTTGCCCGCTCCACCGCCAAGCTCACCGAGGGCATCGCCGCGCTCGGCCGACGCAAGCTGGACGAAGACACGCTTGAGGAGTTGCAGGACCTGCTGATCACCTCTGATATGGGCGCAAAGGTTGCGGCCCGCGTCACCAAAGGTCTCGCCAAAGGCCGGTTTGAAAAGGAAATTTCCGGAGACGAAATCCGCCTCGTGCTGGCTGAAGAGATCGAAGAGATTCTGAAACCACGCGAAAAAGTGGTCGACTTTTCAGACGGCCCGCGCCCGCGCATCGTTTTGTTCGTGGGCGTCAATGGATCGGGCAAGACGACCACTATCGGCAAGATCGCCTCAAAGCTGAAGGATCAGGGCGCCAGGGCGCTGCTGGTGGCCGGTGACACTTTCCGCGCCGCCGCTGTGGAACAGCTGAAAGTCTGGGGCGCGCGCGCCGATATTCCGGTACTCGCCAAAGAGACCGGTGCGGACGCAGCCGGCCTCGTCTATGAAGCCGTGGAACGTGCGAAGGCGGAGGATCTGGACCTCGTTCTCATCGATACGGCCGGCCGCCTTCAGAACAAGGCAGAGCTGATGTCAGAGCTCGCCAAGGTCGTCCGTGTCGTGAGGAAAATAGATCCCGATGCGCCGCACGACGTGATCTTGGTGCTTGATGCCACGGTCGGCCAGAATGCGCTTTCCCAGGTTGAAGCCTTCCGCCACACCGCTGGCGTGACCGGCCTCGTGATGACCAAGCTCGACGGCACAGCCAAAGGCGGCGTTCTCGTTGCGATTGCCGAAGCGCACGACCTGCCCATCCATTTCATCGGCATCGGCGAAAAGGCAGAAGACCTCCGCCCGTTCAGTGCCGAGGCCTTCGCAAAGGCGCTGGTCGGGATTAAGGCTTAGAGCTACTCCGCTGCGATCGCGCTCGCCGGCGCGGCCCTTGCCCCGCGCATGAGGCGGCCGGGCAGTTTGCCGGTTGGGTCGCCATCGCGGTGAGTTATCTCGCCCTTGAGGATCGTCGCCGTGTAGCCCGAGGCGCGCTGCATCAGGCGGCGCCCGCCGGCCGGCAGGTCGCGCACAACGTTGGGCAGGTGCAGCTTCATGTTTGCAAGGTCGATCACATTGAGGTCGGCCCGGTATCCCGGCGCAATCAGGCCCCGGTCCCACAGGCCGATCCATTCAGCCGTCAGCCGCGCCTGGCGACGGACGATGCTCTCGACGCTGAGTTTCTGTCCTTTCGCCCGGTCGCGCACCCAATGGGTCAGCATGGTGGAGGTGAAGGAGCCGTCGCAGATCATGCCCACATGCGCGCCGCCATCAGAGAGGCCGGGCAGGGTGGCCGGGCTCTGCATCATCTCAAGGATCGGATCGAGGCTGCCCTGGGCATAGTTCAGGAAAGGCAGGTAGAGCACGCCGCTGCCTTCGCGTTCCAGCATCAGATCCAGCGCGACGGCCTCGGGCGAGACGCCGCGCGCCTCGGCCATTGCGGCCAGCGTGCTTTCCGGGCCGGGCTCATAGTTCACCGGATCTGACAGCTGGAAGATCTTGCCGAAATTGCGCACCATGGACTTCAGGAACGGATTATCCGTTTGCGGCGCATCGGCCAGAAGGCGCGCGCGGAAGTCCGGGTCACGCAGGCGCTTCACACGCTCCGGGAGCGGAAGATCGGCGATTTCCCGATAGGTCGGGTGGGCGCTGAACGGATTCAGCGTCAGCTCGAGCCCCAGCAGCACGCCCACCGGGCGCGGCGCCACCTGCGCGCGGATCGGGACGCCGTCTGCGGCTGCCGCTTCGATGGCGCCCAGAAGGTGGCGCCAGCCATTGGGGGCTACATCCGATTGCGCCAGCGAAACAGACAGAGGCCGGCCTGTCTTCTCGACAATCCGGCGCAGCATGGCCGCTTCCTTCTGCGGGTCGTCAAAGTCCGACACGAATTGCAGGACGCCCCGGCCTGCTTCGGCAAGGCCCATGCCGATGCCGGTAAGTTCCGCTTCCGAAGCTGTCAGCGTCGGTGTCGGCTGCCCATCGGACGTGCGGTGGTTCAGCGTGCGCGAAGTGGAAAAGCCCATCGCCCCGGCTATCACCGCTTCCTTGGCGAGCTTTGCCATGGCAGCAATATCATCCGGGGTCGCATCTTCGCGGTTGGCTCCCCGGTCGCCCATCACGAACACGCGCAGCGCGGCATGCGGCAGCTGCGCGCAAACATCCGTGTCAAAGCGGCGGGTGGAGAGGAAATCGAGATAGTCCGGGAAGCTTTCCCAGGTCCAGGGCAGGCCCTGCGCCAGCACAGGGAAGGGGATATCCTCCACGCCTTCCATCAGGCGGATCAGCCGGTCATGGTCCTCGTTCTTGCAGGGGGCAAAGCCTACGCCGCAATTGCCCATCACCACCGTGGTGATGCCATGCAGCGAAGACGGGCTGATCGCCTCCCCCCAGGTCACCTGGCCATCATAATGGGTGTGCAGATCTACAAAGCCCGGCGTCACGATCTGGCTCTTGGCATCGATTTCCTCGATGCCCTTGCCGCTGACCTTCCCAACCTCTGTAATGACGCCGCCGGAAACGGCCACATCGCCTTCGAAGGCTGCCCCGCCGCTGCCATCAATGATGGTGCCGCCGCGAATGATCAGATCGTGCGTTGCCATGGGCTTTGTTCCTCCGGTGGTCTTTATCTTGGTCCAGCATGCCTCAAGGGCAGGGGGTGTCAAACCCTGACGCCGCTTCCCCCTCTGCGAAAACCGGCCTAATCGGAGCGCCGATGTCCGCTTCGCTCCTCCCGGTTGTTCTCTGCCTTCTGTCTGCGCTCACGGTCGCGATCACCAATGTGATGGTGAAACGCGGCGGTGATGTGCTGACCGCGCGCGCCATCGTGGCGATCGTCATGGGGCTCAGCGTTCTGCCGCTCGTACCCTTCGTGCCCGCGCCGCCGCCGGAGACATGGCCGCTGATCGCGGTCTCGGTCGTCGTGCACTGGTTCTACCAGTTCTCGGCCATCCGCGCGCTGCACAGGGGCGCGCTGTCACTCGTCTTCCCGGTGATGCGCGGACTCGGGCCACTCGCCACCGCCGTCCTCGCCGCCATCTGGCTGAAGGAAAGCCTCTCGCCCATCCAGATTGCCGGCCTCATCGCCGCCTCTGCCTCCATCCTGGTCTTTGCCTTGCCGACCGGCCTCACAGAGGCGGCGCGCCGGCTCGACCGGGCCGCGCTCTTCTGGGCGCTGATGACGGCGATTGGCGTCGGCCTTTATGCCGTGGCCGATACGCAGGCGGTGCGCGCGATGGAAGATCCGCTGACTTTCGTGGTCTGCCTCTTCCTGCTCGATTGGGTTGGCGTCACGCTCGTGCTCTTCTGGCAGCGGAAGGGCAGGGTCATCGCCTGCCTGCGCAAGGAAGCGCGCGCGGGCGCCATCGGCGGCATAGCCGGCGCGCTCTCCTATGGCATGGCGATCTATGCCTACACGCTGACGGACGCGGCGATGGTCACGGCCCTGCGCGAAACCTCCGTGGTCTTCGCCGCCGCCTTCGGGGCCTGGCTCCTCAAGGAGGGCTTCGGAAAACGCCGTATCGCGGCCGCGGCCACACTGGCGGCGGGACTTGTGCTGATGCAGGCGGCAGGCTGACGGAACCTTTCATTCATGAGAAGACGGTAGCGAGCTGAACCGGAAGCCGCTCCCGCGCGTAAGGAATGCCATGACCGAGACGACCCCGACCCCTTCGCCCAGCAATGGCCCGTCAAACGGCTCCGCAAAAGGTATCGGCACGGCCGCCGACAAGGCAAACCAGATCTGGGGCGACTTCATCCCCGTGATCGGCTTCATCCTCACCTACAATGTGTTCCGCCGCGTGGAGCTGCTCGGCGGGCTGATCAACAAGGACACCGCCATCTACTGGGCCACCGGTGTGCTGATCGTCCTGATGCTCGGTTTCCTCGGCAAGCAGATCATTGAGCGTAAGCCCGTCTCGCAGATGATGGTGTTCTCTTCGGCCATCGTTGGTGGTTTCGGCCTCATCGGTATCCTGCTTCAGGAGAAGGCCTTCATCTATGTGAAGCCGACCATCCAGCAGCTTTTCATGGCCGGCATGATCTTCATCCCCCTGTTGTTCGGGAAAAACCTCTGGAAGTCGCTTTTCTCCAAAGTGTTTGATCTGCCCGATTTTGCCTGGCGCACGCTTGCCATCCGCTGGGGTCTCTTCTTCATCGCGATGGCGGTGTGGAATGAGTATCTCTGGCGCATGTATGCGCCCGGCTTTGAAAATCCGCTGGTGCTGGCCGGCATTCCGGTGGCGCCTGCCGGCACTTACGAATTCCTTGGCCTGACATTCGGCGCGAAGAATGCCGAAGATGTCTGGGCCAACTGGAAGCTCGGCAACATGGTCATCGTCTTCATATTCGGCGCGCTGAATACGCCGTACACGCTGAAGCACCTGCGTACGGACGACGAGAGTCCAAAAGCTGCCTGACGCAGCCCGGCGCCAAGTCCGCCTGAGACAGGCTGCCGCAGCCTACCGCGTGACCTTATCCGTACCCGGCGGGTTACCAAAAGGCGGGAATATCTTCAGATGCCGGGTCTGTGCATAATGGGTCAGCGCCCAGACGGCTGTGGGGAAGGCCATCTCTGACCAGGGGATGTCCGCCCAGCGCACAAGTTTCACTTCCTCGCTTTCCGGTCCTGGCGCGATGTCTGACAAAAGCCGCGCGCGGAACATGATCTGAACCTGAGAAATGCGGGGCACGGAATAGACCCCCAGAACGCCTTCGATCTCGATTTCGGCCATCGCTTCCTCGCGCGCTTCGCGCCGGGCGGCCTCTTCGACGCTCTCGCCTTCCTCCATGAAACCCGCCGGAAGGGTCCAGAATCCCTTTCTGGGCTCGATTGCACGCCTACAGATGAGGATCCTGTCGTCCTTGATTACGACCGCCCCCGTCACAATCTTAGGATTCACGTAATCAATAAAACTGCAGCGATTGCAAATTCGCCGCACTTTATCGTCCCCATCTGGCACATCCAGACGAAAATCTGTGTTCTGGAAAGGAGTTGGCAATTGATCAGTCATCCAATCTTTATCCTGTCGCCTATATGGAGAATATGTTTGATCCGCCTACGGGGCTCTTGTTAACGCCCAGGAACACGGATCGGCCCCTTTCCCAATCCCGTCCTTCCCCGGACACCTAACAATACACTAACCAATCAAGGAACCCAGTCATGAGCTTCAATCTCAACGCTTCGCCCAGCCACCTCCTGCACCGCGCTCAGCAGATCGCCGCCAACCATTCGGCCGCTGCTCTGAAGTCTGCAGGCGTCACGCTGCGTCAGTTTTCTGTCCTCGCAGCCCTCTCGGGCAATGAAGGCGTCAGCCAGTCTGACCTCGTCAACGCAACCGGCATCGACCGCTCGACGCTGGCTGACATGGTCGCCCGCATGGAAACCGCCGGCCTCATCAAGCGCGCCGATTCCAAAACCGACGCCCGCGCCAAATCCGTCAGCCTGACGGCAAAAGGCAAGAAAGCCTACGACAAGGCCCTCCCGGCCGTCACCAAGGCTGACGACGCTCTCTTCTCCACCCTGGCCAAAGCCAAGCAGGATGCCCTGCTGCAAGGTCTGACCGGCCTCGTCGACGACGCCGAAAAGAAAGAAGCCGCTCCGGTTGCGCCGAAGGCCCCGAAAGCTCCGAAGGCTGCAAAAGCCCCGAAAGCTGCCAAGGCCGCTGCCCCGAAAGCCAAAAAAGCGCCTGCCAAGAAAAAGGCTGCCAAGGCTGAAGTGAAAAAAGCTCCGGTCGCTGTGAAGAAGGCCCCGGTTGCCAAGAAAGCCGCTGCGAAGAAGAAGTAAGACTTCTTCCTTCGCCAGAAGGTTATGAGCGGGGCGCCCCAAGCGCCCCGCTTACTTTTTGGGTCAGCGCCTCGTCGAGCGGCCCGCCGATATGCAGGATGATCTCGCCCTCGGCTGAGATCACGAAAGTTTCCGGAACGCCCGTCAGCCCGAAATCGAGGCCGCCCCGGCCTTCAGGGTCAAGGCCGATCTGCGTGTAGGGATTGCCCAGCCGCTCCAGGAACTTGCCGCCATCTTCCACCTTGTCTTTGTAGAGAATGCCGTAAACCTGGCCGGGATGCTTCTTGCCAAGGGCCACCAGATGCTTGTGCTCGGCCTCGCAGGGGGCGCACCAGCTGGCAAACAGGTTCACCACCACCGGCTGCCCGCCGGGGGGAGGGGCAAAGGAAAGCGCTCCGCTCCCGTCCATCAGCGGAAAGACGTGTTCGGGCGCTGCGCGGGAAGTCCGCTCGAACTCCCCCTTGGAGGGGCGCATCATCTGCCAGCCGCCAAATCCGGCGACGATTACCAGCGCGGCTATCGGCAGGGCGTACAGCCAGCGTTTCATGCGTCCGGCCCCGAATTGCGGGCATTGTCATTTGCCACCAGCGCATCGAGGCGTTTCTTCGCGGCGCGCGCGGCCAGCCAGGCCTGCGCGCAGGCCCCGGCAATCAGAATCGCCCCGATCAGATAACAGGCCCAGATATAGGCGGCGTTCTTGTCAAATTCGGGCATCGGGTCAGCCTTCCAGGGCGCTGGCGGTCAGGCGCGCAATCCGCCGCTGACGGATCTCCGTGCGCATATGCGTCATCACAAGGCCGCCAAACAGCAGCGCATGGCCAAGGCCGGAGACGAGCAGCGGGGTGAGGTACACGGCCGCCATTTTCGGCCCGTCAGCCGTGATCACGCTGGCTGGCTGATGCAGCGAGGTGAAGAGGTCCACGGAGAATTTGATCAGCGGCACATTGATGGCGCCCACCATCGCCAGGATCGCCCCGGCACGCGCTGCCTTCTGGCGCGAATCCATCGAGGCGCGCAGCGCCATATATCCCAGGAACAGGAATAGCAGGAACAGTACGGACATCATCCGCGCGTCGTCCCATTGCCACCAGGTGCCCCAGGTCGGCTTGCCCCAGATCGAACCGGTGGCGAGGCACAGCGCCGTCCACACCGCGCCCAGCGGGGCAATCGCCTTGGCGGCAATGTCGGCCAGCTCATGGCGCCAGATGAACCAGACGAAGCTCGCCACGGCGAGGGCCGAATAGCTCGCCATAGACAGCCAGGCAGCGGGCACATGGATGAACATCACCCGCATGATGTCCCCGCCCTGATACTCGTCCTTCGGCACGATCCAGAGGCCCTGCCACAGGCCCCACAGGATGCAGAGCGTGCCCGCGCCATAGAAGAGCGGCGCCAGCCAGGCCGAAAGGCTGAGAAATTTGTGCGGGTTGGCGAAGTATGACCACATGGCGCTTTCCGAGATAGCCTCCCCTTAGTCTGCCGCCAAGCGCAAGGCGGCGGCCATGGCATAGGGCGCAACAGCGCAGGCGAAGAGGGTAGAGGCGGCCAGAAGCAGCGGCGCCCCGTCAGATCCGATGCCGCCGGTCATCGCAATCGCGCCGAATATGGCCGTCGGCACATAAAGGGGCAGGGCGATGATCGAGATCAGCAACCCGCCCCGGCGCACGGTGGCTGAAAGGGCCGCGCCCACTCCGCCCCAGAAGAAAAAGGCAAGCCCGCCAAGGGTGTAGAGCCCCAGATGGATGAGAAGTTCCACGCTTGCCTGTGCCTGAAACATCAGTGCCAGCAGGGGAGAGGCCAGCGCCAGCGGTAGGCCTGCCGCCAGCCAGTGGGCGAGCGTCTTGGCCGCCGCAAGCGCCGCCATGGGCGCCCCGGTCTGCAGCCAGAGGTCCAGCGTGCCGTCTTCCACATCGGCCTGGAAAATCCGCTCCAGCGTGACAAGGCTCGATAGCGCCAGAGACACCCAGATGATGCCGGGGCCGACCGCTTTCAGCGTCTGCGTATCACTTCCGATACCCAGCGGCACGAGCACCGCCGCCCCGCCGAGGAAACCGAGCGGCAGCAGTGCGCCTGCACCGCCCGCCCAGGCTTCGGCAAATGCCTGCCGGAAAGCGGCGAGGATAGGCGCTGCGCTCAAAGCGTCACCTCATGCGTTACCGGGAAGCCAGCAGCGTCATGCATTGAGGTGATTAAGGCGCCGTTTGCAACGAGATGAGACGAAATGAAACCGTCGAGCATCGCCCTGCCGCCCGCGTCGAGCGCGGTATAGGGCTCGTCCAGCAGCCAGATAGGCCGGTGCTCCAACAGCAGCCGGCCAAACGCCGTGCGCCGCCGCTGTCCGGCGGAAAGATAGCGCCCGGGCACATCCGCGGCCCGCGTCAGCGCCATTTTCTCAAGGATTTCAGGGATATCCGCTGTCGATCCCCAGGCCTGCGCCCAGAGCGCCAGATGGCTGCGCGGCGTTTCCTGCGGCTTGATGCCTTCCTTGTGGCCGATCCAGTGATGCGGCGCTGCCCGCGCCAGCTCCCCCGCCTCCGGCCGGGTCAGCCCCGCCAGCATCCGCAGCAGCGTCGTCTTGCCCGCCCCATTGGCACCGCGCAGAACGATGGCGTCACTGGGGGACAGTGTCAGGCCAACCCCGCGGAACAGCACCCGCTCGCCCCGCATGATGGCAAGGCCGGTGGCATGGATCAGGGGCGCGGTCGAAATTGTCACCGGCGCAGGCTTAGCCTGTTCGCTTCCGCCTGCAAACGGGGCCTTGCGCCGCTATTAACGCATTGACCCTTTGTCCCAATTGCGCCGGAAGGGCAGGGCCTATATGAGGGCCGCAGCGACGAAAGCGGGCCTCCAGCCGTGAGGCCCTTTACCAGGAGGCAAGGGTCGGACATGCCGTCAAAGGACAGCTTCAAATCGAAAAGCACGCTCACAGCAGCAGGCAAGACGTACACTTACTACTCGCTGGAAGCGGCAGCGAAGAATGCGGGCCTCGGCGATGTATCGCGCCTGCCCGCCTCGCTGAAGGTTCTGCTGGAGAACATGCTGCGGTTTGAAGACGGCCTGACGGTTGTTGAAGACGACATCCGCGCCTTCGGCGAGTGGGCCGACAAGGGCGGCCAGAATCCCCGCGAGATCGCCTACCGCCCGGCCCGCGTGCTGATGCAGGACTTCACCGGCGTTCCCGCCGTGGTCGACCTCGCCGCGATGCGTGACGGCATCAAGGCGCTGAAGGGCGACGCGAAGAAGATCAACCCGCTGGTCCCGGTCGACCTCGTGATCGACCACTCGGTCATGATCGACGAGTTCGGCACCCCCCGCGCCTTCCAGGCCAACGTTGATCTGGAATACGAGCGCAACATGGAGCGCTACACCTTCCTCAAATGGGGCCAGAAGGCGTTCAATAACTTCCGCGTCGTTCCGCCTGGCACCGGCATCTGCCACCAGGTGAACCTTGAATACCTCGCCCAGACGGTGTGGACCGATACCGACACCGACGGCTCCATCCTGGCCTATCCCGACACGCTGGTGGGCACAGACAGCCACACCACGATGGTCAACGGCCTGGCCGTGCTCGGCTGGGGCGTCGGCGGGATTGAAGCAGAAGCGGCAATGCTCGGCCAGCCGGTCTCGATGCTCATCCCCGAAGTCGTCGGCTTCAAGATCACCGGCGCGCTGAAAGAAGGCGTCACGGCGACTGACCTGGTGCTGAAAGTGGTGCAGATGCTCCGCAAGCATGGCGTGGTGAACAAGTTCGTCGAATTCTACGGCGCCGGCCTCGACAACATGCCGCTCGCGGACCGCGCCACCATCGCCAACATGGCCCCGGAATATGGCGCCACCTGCGGCTTCTTCCCGATCGATGACGAGACGATCCGTTACCTCCGCCAGACCGGCCGTGAGGAAGACCGTATCGCGCTTGTTGAAGCCTATGCGAAACAAAACGGCTTCTGGCGCGGCGCTGACTATGCGCCGGTCTACACCTCGACGCTGCACCTTGATCTCGGCGATGTCGTGCCCGCCATCTCCGGTCCGAAACGTCCGCAAGACCACGTCGCGCTGGACGTCGCTGCGAAAGTCTTCGGCGAGTATATCGACGGCATCCGCAAGCCCGCCAAAGCGCCGGAACTGCAAAAGTCCGAAATGACGGAAGAGGGCGGCGCGCCCGATCCGAAAACCATCCCCGGCGATGCGCCCGGCTCCAATGAGGGCGCCGTCGAAGGCCAGGACTACAAGCTGCGCGATGGGTCGGTGGTCATTGCTTCCATCACTTCCTGCACCAACACGTCGAACCCCTATGTGCTGATCGGCGCCGGTCTCGTGGCCCGCAAGGCACGTGCCCTTGGCCTCACCCGCAAGCCCTGGGTGAAGACCTCGCTAGCGCCCGGATCGCAGGTTGTGTCGGAGTATCTCAACGCCGCTGGCTTGCAGGAAGATCTCGACGCCATCGGTTTCAACCTCGTTGGCTATGGTTGCACCACCTGTATCGGCAACTCCGGCCCGCTGGCGCCGGAAATTTCCAAGTCGATCAACGAGAATGATCTCGTGGCCGTCTCTGTGCTGTCGGGTAACCGCAACTTCGAAGGCCGGATCAGCCCCGACGTGCGCGCCAACTATCTGGCTTCGCCGCCGCTGGTTGTCGCCTATGCCATCGCCGGTGACATGAACATCGACATCACCAAGGATCCGATCGGGACCTCGAAAGATGGCAAGCCGGTCTATCTGAAGGACATCTGGCCGACGACGAAAGAAATCGCCGACATGGTCCACGCTACGGTCACCCGGCAGATGTTCATCTCGAAATATGCCGATGTGTTCAAAGGCGACACGAAATGGCAGGGTGTTCAGACAACGGACGCTGAAACCTATGACTGGCCGGCCGCGTCGACCTACATCCAAAACCCGCCCTATTTCCGCGGCATGTCTCCGGAGAAGGGCGACATCAACCCGATTCTGGGCGCCCGCGTGCTCGCCCTGCTCGGCGACATGATCACCACCGACCACATCTCTCCGGCCGGTTCCTTCAAGGCCAACAGCCCGGCCGGCAAATACCTCACCGAGCGCCAGGTGCCGGTGAAGGATTTCAACTCCTACGGCTCGCGCCGCGGCAACCATGAAATCATGATGCGCGGCACCTTCGCCAACATCCGCATCAAGAACGAGATGCTCGACGGCGTTGAGGGTGGCTACACGCTCGGCCCGGATGGCCAGCAGACCTCGATCTATGACGCGGCCATGGCCTGGATCGACAAGGGCGTTCCGCTTGTCGTCATCGGCGGCATCGAATACGGCGCCGGCTCCAGCCGTGACTGGGCCGCCAAGGGTACCAACCTGCTCGGCGTCAAAGCGGTCATCGCCGAAAGCTTCGAGCGGATCCACCGCTCCAACCTCGTCGGCATGGGCGTCATCCCGTTCGAGTTCACCGGCGGCGACAACCGCAAGACGCTCGGCCTCAAAGGCACCGAAACCTTCGACATTGAAGGCCTCGGCAACGATATCCGCCCGCTCTCGACCGTTCCATGCAAGATTACCTATGCAGATGGCAGCGTGAAAACGATCCAGATCAAATGCCGGATCGATACCGAAATCGAGGTCGATTACGTCAAGCATGGCGGTGTGCTGCACTATGTGCTGCGCAACCTCGCCCGCGCCTCGTAAGGCTTTGCAAACCCCGCCGCAGAGCGCCTGCGGCGGGGTTTTTGCAGCCTCTCACGCGGCTGTGACTGTCGGCAAATTTCTTCAGGGCATATAAGCGGCTTGTGATGAAGCGACTGGCTGTCCTGTTTTCCGTCTTTGCCGCTGCAGTTGCAGCGCCGCTGGCCCATGCCGATGGCCCGGTTCTGGTGGAGCTTTTTGCCTCCAAGAACTGCCGGTCCTGCCCGGCTGCCTACAAGGCGATGGACGAGCTGGAGGCGCAGCGGGACGATGTGCGGGTGCTGACCTGGCCAGTTGATTACTGGGACTATCTCGGCTCCAAGGAAAAGATGGCCCTGCCGGAGTCGAAAGACCGTCAGCGCGGCTATGTCGAGCGTTTCTCCCTTCGCGGGCCCTATACGCCGCAGGCGGTGTTCAACGGCGTGAAACAGGCGCCTGGCAACAAGGCCAGCAAGGTTGGCGCGGCCTTCAGCGAAGCCCAGGCGCAACCCGATTCTGGGATTCGTCTCGTCAGCAAGAATGGCAATGTGTCCCTGAAGGGCGAAACCGGCAGCCTCACAGACCTCTGGTGGGTCACCTATCTCAAGGATGAGGACAACCAGACCAAGATGCCAAACCCGGTGACGTCTGCGCGGCAGATCGGTCCCTGGCTTGGCGGGCGCGCGGATATCGAACTTCCTGCCTGCGAGTCTGGCTGCATGCTGATTGTTCAGGAAGCCGGCTTCGGCCCCGTCCTCGCCGTTATGGACGTGCGCTGATCAGTCAGTGTCCAGCCCAGCGCTGCCTGGCGGCTGCGCGATGGACGCCACTGACGGGGTGAAATCCATCCAGTCGATCTGCGAAATCTGGAACGCCCAGCCATTGGCGCGCTCATTGATCGCGGCGCCGCGATGGGCCCCTTCGCCGGCCTCTATCGCGCGCAAGGTAATGTAGAAACCCTCCGCCTCTTGATAGGGCCGCACTTCCACTTCCAGCCCGTCATGGGTCTGTGTGATGTGTGTGCCCACAGGCCGTGTCCTGAGCGTACTTGCCGGGCGCACGCCCAGCGGCTGCAGCCGCGTCAGCGCCAGCGCCGGTCCAGTCGTCACCAGCCGGTTGACCAGCTGATACTCCTGATAGGGCGGAGCAGGTACAAAGGCGCGGTCGCTCGATCCGATGGCGCGCTCCAGATAGAGCGAGGCGCCGGTCGCATCGGTCAGGCGCACGGCAGAAACCGCATCGGCATTGATGTCGATAATGTCGAGATCGAGCCATGCCTCGGCCGAATAGAGCGGCGGCAGGCTGCCTGTCACGCGGTAGGCCTGCATCTCGCCAGGGCGGCGCACATAGATATGCTCGTCCTTCCGGCCGGTGACCAGAGACGCTTCCACCTCGCCGCCTGGCCCGATGACTTCCACCAGCGCGCCGTTGCCGCCCTCGCGCGGATCGCCAAGCCCGATGGCATTCATCTTGCCCGGATCGCGCGTACGCGGAGCATCCCATGTCAACGTTTCCAGCCCATCGGCCAGCTCGCTCAACCGGTCTACCCGGATCGGATAGCCATCCGTCCCAGAAAGGCGCCAGCCACTTGGTGTGGCAAAAAGGGTGTAGGTTTCATCCGCCAGGGTCACTCGGATTTCGCTCGCCTGCGCCCGCACCTCGGCAAAGCCAGGCAGCACAGGTGCTCCCTGCAGATCACTGCGTGGGGGCGGCGCGGCGCCGATAAACTGGCTTGCGATCGCCGCGAGAACCAGCCCGCCTGCCATGGCGGCCATGATCCGCACCCGGAAAGTGCGCTGCTGATTGCGCAGGGCGGTCATGCTTTCCCCCTCCGCCGTTTGGTTTGCCGGCGCCAGACAAGGAACCCTGCCAGCGTGACCAGCAATGGCCCGCCCCAGATATTGATGGCTTTGAGGGTGGATTCCAGCTGATCGATATCGCGGCGATAGTCGCGCTCAATGTCGCGCAGGCTGGCGCGGATGGAGAGGATGTCTTCGCGCAGGGTGGCCAGTTCGCGGCGTTCGTCCTCGCTGAGTTCCGCTTCCGGGTCGCCCGCGAAAAAGCCTTCGCCGGATGCGACGGATTGAAGTTCTGCAAGGCGGGCCTGCGCCGTGGAGAGGCGGGATTCCAGAGTGGACTGTTCCCGGAAATATTCGGCTTCAGCGGCGTCGCGCATCTCCTCGATGCGCACCATCGGCCGCAGGCTGGCCGCGCGGGAGCGCAGTCTCGAAAGCTCGCCCCGCCCGGCCAGCGCGTCGAGCGCGTTCAGCAGCAGCGCGCCATTGTCGGCCACCACCATGCCGCTGCCGGGCACAACATAGAAATCATCGGCAAGGAAATCAGCGTCAGCGATCACCACGATCTCGGCGGGTGTCTCGCTGGCATCTATGTGCGGGGGCAGTTGCGCCGCTTCGGCGCGGGCCGCTTCCGCGTCGGCCTCGCCCGCCGGTTCGTCCATCGGCGGCGCGCCGCCGGGGAAGGCGGTGGAGAGGCTGCCGGAAAGACGCGCGGCAATCACCAGCGGCGCCCCTTCCGTCATATAGCTTTGCAGCACTTCGGCCGCGCCCATATCCCGCGCCGCGCTCGCCGGGTCGATATAGGAGGGGCTCGGCCCCGTGGTGATCAGCGGCGCAAACGATTCCCCTGCTGGCAGATCGCCGGCAATCAGCGCGCCCGGGGCGCCGAAATTAATGACGCGCATCAGGTCTGCCGTGATTGGATCTTCCCGGCTCATGGTTTCGGCGGGCACGCCCACGAACAGGGGATGGGCCACTTCTTCCACCCGGCCATTGCCTGCGTCCACCGGCACGGTCAGCGCGTTGGCCGCGTCGGCGACGGCCTGCGGCGCCAGGGTCACGCCCCACGCTTCGCCCAGCCGCCCGAGGCTTGAGCGGGCAAGCGAGCCGGTTGCCGAAAACATCGCGCCGGAAAGCGCCGTCTTGGCTGCCGGGTCGATCACGAAGATGGCCCGCCCTTGGCGCAGGATGAACTGATCGATCAACCATTCCTGCCGCGCTGTCAGCGGGCCTGGATGGGCCACCAGCAGAACATCCATCTCCGGCAGCGAATGGAAATCCTCGGGGATCTGCTCCACTGTGAAACTGCGCCCGATATCCTGCAGCACGGTATAGCCGCTTTCGGCGTCCAGGGCGCGCATGCCGGGCAGGGAACTCAGAATGCCGACCTTGGGCGGTTCGGGATTGTCCAGCCGCGCGATCATCCGGGTAAGGTCATATTCCAGCGTCGTCTCGCGCTCGGGCGCCAGGAAGGGGATGAGGCGCAGATCGTCAATCGTGTTGCGCCCGATGATGCCGAAATAGAGCGGGTCGCTGCCTGAAGCAGGAATGGCGCTGATACCGGCGGCGAGGGCTTCGTCCTCGGCCTCGGAGAAGGGTTTGGGGTCAATCTCCCGCACGCGGACATTGCCGCCCGATTCAGCAGCGTAGGTTGCCAGAAGTTCTCGCACGCGCGCGGCATGGGCCTGAATGGCTGGATAGTCCTGCCCCACGCGGCGGGAATAGACGTAAGTCAGCTCCACCGGCTCGGCGAGGTCTTTCAGCGTTACTCGCGTGGCGTCTGACAGGGTGTAAAGCTTGCCTTCGGTGAAATCGAGGCGCGCGCCCGCCAGGAGTTTCTGCGCGGCAATATTTCCCGCGAGCAGGATCACGCCTGCCAGCAGCGTCATGACCAGAATATAGCGCCGCGCCTGCATGCCTAGCCAAGCCTCCGGCGCGATGCCCAGAGGCCGTTCAGAAAGGCAAATGTGGCAGTAAAGCCGAGGAAGTAGGCCACCACGCGCAGCTCCAGCACGCCGCGCTGGGCGCTTTCAAACTGGGTGATGAAAGAGAAGCGCGCGATGAGATCGGCAAAGCCGGTGCCAAAGAGGGTCTGCACGGTCGACAGCACCAGCGGCCAGCCCGCCGCCGTAAAGATGAAAGCAACGACGACGGAAATCACGAACGCGGTCACCTGGCTGCCCGTTAGCGCAGACACCGCCGCGCCGATGGAAAGATACGCCCCAGCCATCAGGAAGCTGACGAAATAGGTTAGCGCGATCGCCGCGTTGTCCGGATTGCCGAGATAGTTCACCGAGATCCACATCGGCAGGGTCAGCAGAAGCCCCGTGCCCGCCACTGTCCAGGCGGCGCAGAGTTTCCCCAGCACCAGCCCCGGCAGGCCGAGCGGCAGGGAGAGAAGCAGTTCATCCGTCCCCGCCGCGCGCTCATCCGCCCAGAGGCGCATGGCAAGGGCGGGCAGGAAGATCATGTAAAGCCAGGGGTGCCAGGCAAAGAAGGGCTGAAGGTCCGCCACGCCGGAATCGAAAAAACGCGCGGCTTCCCAGGTAAAGAGGCCGAGTGCCAGAAGGAAGACAGCGAGAAACACATAGGCCATGGGCGTGGCGAAATAGGCGCCGAGTTCACGCCGGTAGGTCGCGGTAAACCCGCTCATCTGTTGGCGGACGGCGCTGATCACAGCGTTTCCTCCTCCACCTGATCGGTGAGGCGGGCAAAGGCGCTCTCCAGCGTGCCGTCATCGCTGCGCCGGGCAAGGCCCTCGGGATCAGCGCGCGCACGGCGCGTTTCTGATTGGGGTCGAGCCCGTCTGTCGGCTCGTCCAGCACCAGCACGGGCGGGTCGTGCAGGATCGCCCCGGCAAGGCCGACGCGGCGGCGATAGCCTTTGGAGAGGGCGCCGATGCGCTGGCCCAGCACGCCGGAAATCCGCGCGTCGGCAATCGTGCGCTCGATGGCGTCCTTGCGCTGCGCTTTCGGAATCTGCCGGGCGCTGGCGAGGAAAGCCAGAAACTCCGGGGGCGTCATGTCGTTATAAAGGGGCGCGCCTTCGGGCAGGTAGCCAAGGGCGGCCTGCGCGGCGCGGCGCTCGGAAATGATGGATTTTCCGTCGATCAGCACATCGCCGACATCGGGCTCCAGCACGCCGGCAATCATCCGCATCGTAGTCGATTTGCCCGCACCATTGGGACCGAGAAAGCCCAGCACAGTGCCCTTTTCCACGGCAAAGGAGATGCCGCGCACGGCCTGCTTGGTTCCATAGGCTTTTTCGAGCGATCTGACGTCCAGCATGAATGTCCCGCGCTTCAGCTTGCCCCCGTGATAGCGGGCGTCGGTGCAAGGTTAAAGGCGCAGCTGTCAGATATTACGGGCGTTTCATGTCAGACGGGTCAGGCCGAAAACCGCGCGACCTCTTCCAGCACGCACTTTGCCGCCACGGCCACGATCTTCCCGCCATCTTCGACACTCGACTGGCTGGGGTCAGAGCCGATGCGGCCATCGGGGAAGTCGCGGCGATACTGGATGGCGTCGCCAATCGTGCCGGAGGGGGCGATCTTCGGGCTCATCGGCGTCTTGCTGCGTTCGCGCTCGGGATATCCCCAATAGGTGACGGAGACTTCCGACGGGGTGGCGTGGCTGCCATGGCCCACCGGATAAAGCTCATTGCAGACGCCCATCACTTCCTTGAAGTCCCACCAGTCGCGGCGCTTGAGGCTGAGGCCGGGGCGGTTCGTCTCCCCGCGCGGGTCAAAGCTGCGGCGCGCATGAATTTCGGCGAAGGCGGCCTCAATGGTGGCGATATTGCCGCCATGCCCGTTCAGCCAGTAGATCCGCTCAAAGCCATGCCGCATCAGGCTTTCGGTCCAGTCCACCATCGCGGCAATCATGGTCGAGGGGCGCAGGGTGATCGTGCCGGTAAAGCCAAGGTGATGCTGGGCGCAGCCGACATTGAAGGTCGGCCCCACCAGAATATCGTCCGGCGCCAGGCTCTCGGCATGGTTGGCGATGATTTCCGGGCACAGAGCATCCGTCCCGATGAAACCGTTCGGCCCATGCTGCTCGAAAGAGCCGATGGGAATGACGATGGTTTTCGACTTTCTCAGCCAGGCTTCAATGTCGGGCCAGGTGGAAACGGGAAGGCGCATGAGACTAGTCCTTTCGCGGGGCAAGGCGGCGCGTGATATGGCCCATCTTGCGTCCGGGCCGGGCTTCGCGCTTGCCGTAGAGGGTCAGAATATCATTCTTTCCGAGCGTTTGGGGGTCAACAAGGCCTGCGCCCCCGATCAGGTTGACCATCTCGGCATCAAACAGGCGCCGTGTATCGCCGAGCGGCCAGCCGGCCACGGCGCGGATATGCTGTTCGAACTGGCCGGTCTGGCAGGCTTCCGGCGTCCAGTGGCCGGAATTGTGCACGCGCGGGGCAAATTCGTTGGCCAGCAGCGTGCCATCGGAGAGCACGAAAAACTCCAGCGCCAGCACGCCCACATGGCCCAGCGCTTCGGCCAGATGCATCGCCTTTGTGCGCGCCTCATCCTCCACCGCTTTGGGCAGGCCGGACGGCACGGTGGAAAGGGCAAGAATGCCATCCTCATGGACATTGCGCGGCGGGGCCCAGCTGAGCGTGGTCCCGCCCGTGCTGCGCGCCACGAGCACGGAAATCTCGCACTGGAAGGCTATCGCCGCTTCCAGGATGGCCGGCACCGCGCCGATCTTCGCCCAGGCGTCTTCCGCGTCTGCCGCGCTGTAAACCCAGGCTTGGCCCTTGCCGTCATAGCCTTCGCGGCGCGTTTTCAGCACGCCCTTGCCGCAGAGTTCCGCCAGTGCCGCCGGAATGTCGCCCGCTGCATCAATCTGCCGGAAGGGCGCGGTTGGGATGCCATGCGCATTGAGGAAGGTCTTCTCGGTGAGGCGATCCTGCGACACTGACAGCGATTTCGCCCCCGGCAGCACGCGTTTGCCCGCCCGCTCGATGATTTCGACGCTCGCCACCGGCACATTCTCGAATTCCAGCGTAATGACATCGCAGGCCGCCGCAAATTCGGTGAGCGCCTCGGTGTCATCCCAGTCGGCCTGAAAAGCGCCAGCGGCAAGGCGGCCCGCGGGCGGGTCATCTTCAGGCGAATAGATCAGCACGTCGAAACCGAGCTGGGCGGCGGCCGATGCCATCATCCGGCCAAGCTGCCCGCCGCCGAGGATCCCGATCGTCGCGCCAGGGCGAAGGGGGCTCATTCCTCGGGAACCTCTTTCACGCTTTCCGTCTGCGCGGCGCGGAAGGCGTCGAGCTTTGCGGCCACGGCCTTGTCTTCCAGCGCGATGATGGACGCTGCCAGAATACCGGCGTTCGCCGCGCCCGCCTCGCCAATGGCGAGTGTGCCCACCGGAATGCCCTTGGGCATCTGTACGATGGAGAGAAGGCTATCGAGACCTTTCAGCGCTTTTGACTGAACCGGCACGCCCAGCACGGGCAGGGGGGTCATCGAAGCAGCCATTCCCGGCAGGTGGGCGGCGCCGCCTGCGCCCGCGATGATCACTTTCAGGCCGCGATCCTTCGCAGTGGTCGCATACTCGACCAGCCTGTGCGGCGTGCGGTGCGCCGAGACGATCTTCGCCTCAAAGGCGACCCCCATATCTTCGAGTATCTTCGCGGCCTCGCGCATCACTGGCCAGTCGGACTGGCTGCCCATGATGATGCCCACGACCGGAGAGCGCGCCTTGTCCATGCCTGCCTCGCCGCTGGAAAGCGCGCACCATAAGAGCGCCCGCCCGCCGGTCAACCGGTCCTGTGAGGGGAAACCGGCGGCGGCAAATGCAGATCTCCTCTACAACTGCCGCGAACAGGGTTAGTGTTTACAAATGCCCACAGAGCTGCCCCCGCTGACCGATGCCGAAAAGCGTGCCCTGCTGGACGCGCTGGGGGTTGATCTGTCGCGTCTGGACCTGCGCGCCCGCGCCGCCATCGAGGCGCTGGCCGAAGAGGTCATTGCCCTGCGCGAAGAGGCCGACAAGCTGCGCGCCAGCCTCGCCGACGCGGCCCTGCTGGCCGACAATGACGCTCTCTGCCCGGTCTTCAACCGCCGGGCCTTTGAGCGCGAAGTGCGCCGCGAAATCGCCCTTTCCGGCCGCTTCCAGACGCCGCTGACCCTGATCTTCATCGATCTCGACAACTTCAAGCAGGTTAACGATGTCTATGGCCATGCCGCCGGCGACAGCGTGCTGCTGAAAGTGTCGGACATTCTCCTTGCCCGCACCCGGGAGACAGACATTGTCGGCCGCCTCGGCGGCGATGAGTTCGGTATCGTGCTGGCCCATGCAAGCCTTGAAGACAGCCGGCGCAAGGCCGCCCAGCTTGCCGCGGCTATCGACGCCCTCGAAGTGCGCGGGGAAGAGGGCGCCGGCCTCACCCCGGTTCAGATCGGGGCCTCCTGCGGCGTGGTGGAGTGGAGCGCAGGCCAGAGCCCGGCCGCGCTC
>NZ_NCJT01000189.1 GCF_002282565.1 Hyphomonas sp. 34-62-18 | reverse complement strand
GTCCATCACATAGATGAGGTTGGTGTGGTCCATCGTGTATTCGGCGAGGCTTTCGGGCTGCTCGATGCGGGCATAGTCCGCCTTGAAATGATCGGCCGCTGCGCGGATTTCCTCAGCAGAGCCTGTCAGCCCCACAAGCCCCGGCGGGAAGGCCGGCGTGGTGACATAAGTTGCCAGCGCCTCAGGCGTATCCCGCTCGGGATCGACGGAGATCAGCAGCGTTTGCGGCGCCGTTTCGCCCTCGGGCAGACGGCGATAGGCTGCGCCGAGGGTAGAAAGCGCTGCCGGACAAACGTCCGGGCAGTAGGTGAAGCCGAAATAAACTACCGTGGGCTTGCCCTTGTAAGTCTCCTCGGTCACCCGCGCGCCGGTATGGTCGGTCAGCGAGATCGGCCCGCCGATTTCGCCGTAGGCGCGGCTGGCGCAGCCTGATTTCATGCCGCCGGAGGTAGCAATGCTGCTGCCTCCCGAAGCGGGCGCCTCTGACGCCCCGCAGGCAGCGAGCAGGAAGAGGGCCGGAAGGGCAAAGGCAAATGAGGTACGCATGGGGCCGATAGGCGCCCATTCCAGCGCTTGGCGCAAGAGACAGGCTGCCGCATAAGGCCGGGATGGAAGATTTCTCCCGAGATTCGAGACTGGGCTTTGAAGACGCGATCATGGAAGATTTCTCCCGAGATTCGAGACTGGGCTTTGAAGACGCGATCTTCACCCTCGCGCCAGAGGGGCTGGGATCAGCCCAATCTGCGCTGGGGCGCACCCGGCTGCGCACCTTCATCACGCTGCGCTGGCTTGCCGTGGCGGGGCAGACGGCGGCGGTGTTGTTCGTTGCCTTCGGGCTCGGCTTCAATCTGCCACTGGCGCTGTGCCTCGCCATCATTGCGGCGTCGGCCTGGCTCAACGTGTTCCTGTCCTTCGCATTCCAGTCCCAGCGCCTGACCCATAGCGGGGAAGCGGTGCTGCAGCTCGGCTTCGACACGGTGCAGCTTGCCGCGCTGATTGCCGCGACCGGCGGGCTCTCCAATCCTTTTCTGCTGCTGATGCTGGCGCCAGTGACCGTCGCCGCGCTCAGCCTTGGCCGGTTCCGCGCCAGCGCCATCGCCGTTCTGGCGCTCTGCCTCGCAGCCCTCATGCCGGTCCTCAGCCTGCCCTTGCCCTGGGATGAGCGCGGCGGCACGCATCTGCCGGTCCTTTTCCAGTGGGGCCAGTTCACCGCGCTCGCCGTAGGCGTCGTATTCTTCACCCTGTCAGCGGCGCGCGTCAGCCAGGATGAAGCGCGTCTTGTGCGCGCGCTCGATGCGGCCAGCGTGGTGATGGCGCGGGAGCAGAAACTCTCGGCGCTGGGCGCGATGTCTGCGATGACGGCACATGAGCTCGGCACGCCGCTCGCCACCATCCACCTGGTTGCCAAGGAGCTGGTGCAGCAGACAAGCCCGGATGATCCGCATGCCGAAGATTTCCGCCTGATTGCCGAGCAGGCAGACCGTTGCCGCTCGATCCTCTCGGCCATTCGTGAGGCGCGCGACGCAACCGACATCGTTCACGCGCGGATGCCGCTGGACGCGCTGGTGGAAGAGGCCGCCGCGCCGATGAAGGGCCTCGGCGTGGCGCTGGTCGTGCGCGCGGTGCCCGGCGAAGGCGGCGCGGACAAGCCGCCGATCCTTGCCCGCAGCCCTGAAGTGCTCCACGCGCTGGGCGCCTTCATCGAGAACGCCGTCAGCTTTGCTGCCACACGCGTGGATGCCACGGCGAGCTGGACGGCCGATCAGATCGTCATCACCATCACCGATGATGGCCCAGGCTTCTCGCCCGAAGTGCTGCCGAAGCTGGGCGAGCCGTATATTTCCGAACGGTCCGAAGCCCGCCTCGGCGGGGGCGATATGGGCCTTGGCTTTTTCATTGCGAAAACGCTGATCGAGCGTACTGGCGGGCGAATAGCGTCCCGAAACAGGACACCGCCGGCCACAGGCGCCATTGTTCAGGCGGTCTGGCCGCTCAACGCGCTACTGCCGCGTGGATTGGAATAGTTGACTTTTCCGCCATATATTCGCTTACCGGCGGCAAGATCGCCCAAAGGAGAGAGCGCATGGAACGCCCTGCTGTCGTGAACCTGCATCCCAGCCTTGAAGGCGTGGAGGACAAATCCTGCCTCGTCATGGACGATGACGGGCCGTTCGTGCAACGCCTTGCCCGCGCGCTGGCCCAGCGCGGATTTGTCGTGTCTGCCGTGACCAACGTGTCGGAAGGCAAGGATATTGCCCGGCTGAACCCGCCCGCCTACGCCGTTCTGGACCTGCGCCTGGAAGATGGCAGCGGCCTGGAAGTGGTGGAAGTTCTGCAGAAACACCGCCCGGAAGCCCGCGCCGTGATCCTCACCGGCTATGGCGCCATCGCCACAGCGGTCGCCGCTGTGAAGGCCGGGGCGGTCGATTACCTCTCCAAACCGGCTGATGTGGAAGACATCATCCGCTCGCTGACCGCGACGCAGGACGAGCGCCCGGCGCCGCCTGAGAACCCGATGTCGGCAGACCGCGTCCGCTGGGAACACATCCAGCGCGTCTATGAGCTCTGCAATCACAATGTCTCGGAAACGGCGCGCCGCCTGAACATGCACCGCCGCACGCTGCAGCGTATTCTCGCCAAACGCGCGCCGAAATAGGCCGTCAGGCTTTCTCGTCCGGCTCCGGCGCGTTCCGGCCAAAGTTCACCGCGCGCGAATCCTGGCCCGCATCGATGATCGCCTTGCGGATGGAGCGGGCGCGCGTGAATTCCCGGATCAGCGTGTCGCCGTCGCCCCATCGGATGGCCCTCTGCAGCGCCGCGAGATCTTCAGAGAACCGGCCCAGGCATTCGAGCACTGCTTCCTTGTTGTTGAGGAACACGTCGCGCCACATCACCGGATCAGAAGCCGCAATCCGGGTAAAGTCGCGGAAACCGCCGGCCGAATACTTCACCACTTCGCCCTGCTCCACCGATTCAAGGTCAAAGGCGGTGGTGACGATGTTGAAGGCAATCAAGTGAGGCAGGTGCGATGTGATCGCCAGAACGCGGTCATGCCGGCCAGCGTCCATGGCCTCAACCTTTGCGCCAAGCTGCGTCCAGAAGGCGGCCAGCTGGTCTGTCGCGGTCTGGTAGGCTTCATCCTGGCCTGCCAGCGGCGTGAGGATGTGCCAGGCACCGCGAAACAGCGTCGGGAAGCCCGCTTCGGGACCCGATTGCTCCGTGCCGGCAATCGGGTGGCCGGGAATGACATGGATGCGGCCATCGGCAGCGCCGTGAAGCGCGCGCGCGGCCTCGCTCTTCACTGAGCCGACATCGGTGAGGATGGCGCCGTACTTCATGCTGGGCACAGCGCCGGCCGCCACTGCGCCAATGGCGCCGACGGGCACGCAGACGATCACGCAGTCGGCCTCCGAGACGGCCGCCTCCAGCGTTGGGGCCACCGTGCCAAGGCCGAGCCCGGCCGCGCGGGCGCGCACATCCGGGCTGGCATCATAAAGGATCACCTCCCCCGCCGCGCCATATTCAGCCGCGGCCCGCGCAATCGAGGAGCCGATAAGGCCCACACCGATGATGGCGATGCGGCTGAAAACAGGGTCTGACATGAAGCGTGCTCCCGGAGGGCGTTGAAACCGGCGCACTCGTGGGCAATGCGCCTGCCCGCGTCAAGAGGAGGCGCGGGCGTTTGTCACGGGGCTTTCGCCCGGCCGCGTGCCTAAATACCGCGCATGGAACACACACAGACCCCGATCCTCTCCGGAATTCGCCAGCGCTGCGGCGCGTGCGGCGAAGGCAAGCTGTTCAAGGGCTATCTGAAGCTCAACGACGCGTGCCCGCATTGCGGAAGAGACATGACCGCTGCCGACACAGCCGACGGCCCCGCTTTCTTCGTTGGTTTCGGGGTGCTGATCCTGATGGCCCCCTTCCTGTTCCTGGTGCCGATGAGCCCGCTGCCAGTCGGCCTGAAAATTCTGGCGATGATCGGCGTCGGCGTGGTGGTGACGCTGCTGTGCCTCTGGCTGCTCCCGGCCGCCAAGGGCGTGCTGCTCAATCTGCAGCTGCACCACAAGGCCCTGGAAGCGAGCTTCGACACGCCGCCCGAGAAGCCCTGAAAACAGGGCTGAAAAGCCGGTCACTGAAAGCCCCTCGCCACCCCCGCCGCGATACGGTAGACAGGGTTGGTAAACGCAATCGTCTTTGCGAGGGTGGACGTGGCAGGCAAGGCCTCTAAGGACACGAGAATCGCATTAGCAGGCGCGGCTGTTGCCAAGATCGAGCGTGACCAGAAACGTCGTGCGGGCAATGGCGAAACTCAAAAACAGGGGTCATTCATGCGACTAATCTTCGGCATCTTTCCGCTGCTGGTCATTCCCGTCGTGCTCTACAATCTCATGGCGATGGCCTTTGGGGGTCCGGTTGAGGCCGTCGATGCCAGCGGGCAGCTCATCCAGGCGCAGGCCGCGCCGATGGCAAACCTGCTGAACGAACGTTTCCTGGGCCTGCCGATGATTTCGGGCGTGGAATGGGTGCTGACCAAGGGAGACGCCATTGTTCTCCTCGCTGTGATCTTCCTGTTCCTGGAGATCCTGAAATCGACCAGCACCGGCACCGCCACGATCGTCAATCACGGCATCTCGCTGCTGATCTTCATTCTCTGCCTGGTGCAGTTCCTGCTTATGCCGAACTTCGCCACCTCCACTTTCTTCATCCTGACCGCAATGACGCTGCTGGATGTTCTGGCAGGTGTGATCGTCACCATCGTCTCGGCACGCCGCGACTTCGGCGTGGCCGGCGACGTCTGACGCATTCCGGCTCGGCCGGCCTTATTCCTTGCGGGAAAGGTCGGCCAGCTGCTTCTGGATGGCTTCCATCTGCTCCTGCATCGCGGCAAGGGCTTCGGCCTGATATTCCATGAACGGATTTGACGGGGCCTGCGCGGACGATGGGCGGGGCTCGGCAGCGCCTGCGGAACTGCCAGGGGCAACGCCTGGCATGAACATCTTCATGGCCTGCTCGAACATCGCCATGTTACGTCGCGTCTGGGCCTCAAACAGGCTCATCGGATTGGCCGCCTTGCGCCATTCCTTCTGCGCCTGGGCAAAGCTGTTCATCGACATTTCGAGGAAAGACGGCAGATAGGCCTGCGCGCCGCCGCCGTAAAAGCCGATCAGCTGGCGCAGGAAATTCAGCGGCAGAGCGCCCTGCCCCTTGGTTTCATGCTCAAAAATGATCTGCGTCAGCACCTGACGGGTGAGGTCTTCGCCTGTCTTGGCGTCCCGCACTTCAAAGTCCTGCCCTTCCCGGACAAGGTCCGACAAGTGTTCCAGAGTGACATAGGAGGACGTTGACGTGTCATAGAGACGCCGGTTGGCGTATTTCTTTATGATAATTGGCCCGCCGGAGCCTGATTGTCTGGCCATATCCTCACCTCGCGCGATGCCCTGCAATGGGGCAAGCAATTATTGTGCTAGTGCAAAATATTTGCACAGAACCCTCACAAGACCAATGCGCTATTGATGTGAGCCCCCCTTCTAGGCGAGGGTAATCCTAACGAGACAATCGGGAGGAGATCAGACCATGGCGAAAACGGCTCTGGTGACCGGCGGAACGCGCGGCATCGGCAAGGCGATCAGCGAAACGCTGAAAGCGAAGGGATATACAGTAGCGGCCAATTATGGCGGCAACGACGGGGCGGCGGCCGAGTTTTCCCGCGAAACGGGCATCAAGGTCTACAAATTCGATGTGGCCGATTATGACGCGGTGGGCGCCGGGCTGAAGGCGATTGAAGCCGATCTCGGGCCGAT
>NZ_NCJT01000188.1 GCF_002282565.1 Hyphomonas sp. 34-62-18 | reverse complement strand
CGCCGGGAAGTGCCCCAGGGGCTGGCAGACGGGCTGCACCTGCACGCCCGCGCGCTGATCATCCCGCGCGAGCATGGCAAGCCGATCAAGATCATCGCGCCGTTGCCCCCGCATATGAAGGAAACCTTCGAGACGCTCGGCTTCCTGGAGCAGGAGGCGGGCAAAGACCCGCTCGCCCCTTTTATCTGACATGATCGGCCGACTGTCTTTCTGGATCAATGTTGCCCTTGGCACTGGGCTCAGCGGCTCTGCATTCGTGATCTACATGTTTTTCTCCGGCGGCATGTGCCGAGCCGCGCTGGAGTTAGCGCCCGCCTGCACGCTGGAAAGCCGCTGGCAGGCTTTTCTGATGAACTGGGAATCGGCGCTGTTCTTCCTGCCCATTGCGCTGTGTATCGGCGCCATCGTGGGCATGCGTGTGGCCGCGCGCCAGGGGCGGGAGACGGGCAAGTGAAGCTGATACAGCTACGCCTGGCAATCTGGGACGTGGACGGAACACTCGTGGACAGCCGCGACGTGATCCAGGCGTGCATGGAGACCGCCTTTCGCGGGGCGGGCCTTCCGCCGCCGGACTATGACGCCACCCGCCGCATCGTCGGCCTCAGCCTGACTGAAGCCCTCTCAACGCTGGCCCCGCCGGATATTGGGGCAGACCGGTTGGCGGCGCTGGTGGAGGCATACAAGCAGTCATTCGTTATCCACCGCACCACGCCCGGCTATCATGAGCCGCTCTATGCCGGCGCGCTCGAGCTGCTCGATGAGCTTAAATCCGATGGCTGGCTGATGGCGGTGGCGACGGGTAAATCCCATCGCGGGGTGGATGCCCTGTTCGAGAAACACAGGTTGCGCCATTACTTTGATACCGTCTGGTGCGCCGATGATGGCCCCGGCAAGCCGCACCCCTTCATGGTGGAACAGGCGATGGGCGCGCTGGGCTGCGCGCCGCAGGAAAGCCTGATGATCGGCGACGCGATCCATGACATGGCCATGGGCAAGGCCGCCGGTGTGCGCGCCCTGGGCGTCAGCTGGGGCTTTGGCAAGGCAGAAGAACTGGCCGCCGCCGGGGCCGATGAAGTGCATCACGACTTCAGCACACTGACCGGCAGCCTGAAGGCGTTCGCCTTCGCCTGAGACCGCGCGGAATCCAGCGGGCGGACAGGCCATTTTTACAGATTTTTAGGAACATCTGGCGCATTCGGCGCGTTAGGAGAGAAACGTTCTCCCAACAGTGTGCCGAGCTGGGCCAAGCGCAACCGATAAAGTCATGAAAACCCTCACCATAGAGCTGGCCATTGCCGGGGCTGCCTTGTTCGCCCTCGGGGCGTTTCTGGCGACGCGCCCACAAACCGCCGAGGCTGTTCAGACCTCTGCGCTCACCCAGTTCACAAAGGCTGATTTCGCTGCGTTCGACCGTAATTTCGAGCTGGAGGGCGGCACCTGCAAGGTGGGCCTGAAGCGGGACCGGCTGTGCTTTGGGCGATCCCCCGTTGAGGATGTGCTGGCGCCTGGCATGACCCTGCCGCCGGAAGTGCCCATGGTTGGGGCCGAGTTCCGGGTGATCGTGGTGACCGAGCTGAAGGCGGAGAACCTCCGCACCATCCGCTTTGGCCGCTCGCTGGCGCTGGTCGACCCGCAAACCCGGCTTGTGCAGGATGTGATCTCCCTGTCTGCGCCGGCCTATGATCAGGCGCGCCCGAAACCGGCCTATCCCACCGCGCCCTAGCGCTGGGCTTGGAAGCGGGCGCTGTTCGGCGTATGGGGCAGGGCATGACCACTTCCCCGCCCGCCTATGATCGCCCCAAACGTTTCTACAAGGACGTGTCCGTCGAGCCCGCTGAAGGCGGCGGCTGGCAGATCCTGCTGGATGGCCGCAGCATCAAGACGCCAGGCCGCGCCCTGCTGCGCCTGCCCACCGAGGCACTGGCACAGGAGCTGGCCGAGGAATGGGCCGAGCAGAAGACCTATATCGACCTTCTGAACATGCACCTCACCCGGCTGGCCAATGTGGCGATCGACCGGGTGCCGGAGCTGCGCGAGGAAATGGCCGAGGAAGTGGTGCGCTATTGCGAGACCGATCTGCTCTGCCACATGGCGGAGGAGCCGTTCGAGCTCGCCGCCCTGCAGGACGCGCGCTGGTCGCCCGTGCGCGACTGGGCGGCAGAGACCCTCGGCGTCATCTTGATGACCACAGAGGGCATCATCGCCACGCCCCAGCCGGGCGCCTCGCTGCAGGCGGCGCGGGATTATGCGCTGGGCCTCGATGATTTCCGGCTGACGGCGCTGGTCTATGGCTGTGGCCTCTATGGCTCGGCGCTGCTGGCCATGGCGACAACCGAGGGCGCGCTGACCGCCGAGTCTGCCTTCCATCTCTCCCGCATCGACGAAGAGTGGCAGATGCAGCGCTGGGGCGAGGACGAGGAAGCCCGCGCCGCCGCCAATGCCAAGGAGATCGAATCTGACGCCCTTGGCCGCTGGCTGGAGAGCCTGGCGGACTGAACTGCCAGTCCAGGTTTTGCTGACAGCCAGATGAACCGGGCTGAAACCGGGAATGAACGCGCGCTTCAGGGCCGGTTTGGCGGGGGTGTGGTTTCCTGTTCCCATGATGAAGCCCATCAGAACTCTAGGAGCCGCTGTCGTTGCGCTTGCTGCGCCGGCGCTCTTCGCCCTCCCGGCAGCCGCAGACGGCCCGAGCGGGACCATCGCCAAGGTCGAGACGCCGCTTCTGGGCGCCGAGATCACGCTCAGCGCGGGCGCGCGCTATGACCACCGGGATGATTTCCGGGGCCCGCGCTATAATGGCCGCAATGAATGGGGCCAGACGGACCGGCAGGTGGCCGAGCTTCGCCGTGACGCCGTTCAGGCCTGCCGCGCGGCCATTCGGGCGGAAGGCCGCCATGCCGGCTTCCGCGAGATTGACTTCGACAACGACCATTGGGCGCGTCAGGCCGGCCCCCGCAGTTTCTTCGTCACCTTCCAGGAAGTGGAGTTTGAAACCGGCCGCCGCGACATTGAAACCCGGGTCGATTGCAACGTGCGCAATGGCCGTGTCACCCAGGTTTCCGGCATCCCGCACAACCGGGATTACCGCAGGGGACCGCCTCCGGGCCGCCGCTGGTAACCCTACGTAACCCTTAATCTCTGGAAAGCGCCCCAGGTCTGGCCCCCTGGGGCGCATAGCTTTGTTGACCCTGCGCGAGCTTGCCAAGCCTCGCGGAGTGGCTATTCAGTCACGCGGAAGCAGCAAAATCTGACGGATTGAAGGAGCAGCGCGGCATGCAGGATCTCATCGAGGCTCTCGAGCAGAAACGGGCAGACGCCCGCATCGGTGGCGGCCAGACCCGCATCGACAGCCAGCATGCCAAGGGCAAGCTGACCGCGCGCGAGCGGATCCATGTCCTCCTCGATGAAGGCAGCTTCGAAGAATACGACATGTTCGTTGAGCATCGCTGCTCCGATTTCGGCATGGAAGAGCAGAAGATTCCGGGCGATGGCGTCGTGACCGGCCACGGCACGATCAACGGCCGCCTTGTTTATGTGTTCTCCAAGGACTTCACCGTCTTCGGTGGCTCGCTCAGCCGCGCCCATGCAGAAAAGATCGTCAAGGTGCAGCAGATGGCCGTGAAGAACGGCGCGCCCGTGATCGGCATTTTCGATGCCGGCGGCGCGCGTATTCAGGAGGGCGTTGATTCGCTCGCCGGCTATGCCGACATCTTCATGGAGAACGTGCTCTCCTCCGGCGTCATCCCGCAGATCTCCGTTATCATGGGCCCCTGCGCCGGTGGCGACGTTTACTCGCCCGCGCTGACCGACTTCATCTTCATGGTGAAGGACACATCCTACATGTATGTGACGGGTCCGGACGTTGTGAAGACCGTGACGAATGAGGAAGTCACCCACGAGACCCTTGGCGGGGCTTCGGTGCATGCCAAGAAATCCGGCGTGGTGGATGGCGCGTTCGAGAACGACATCGAGGCGCTGGTCCAGATCCGCCGCCTGATCGACTATCTGCCCGCGTCCAACCGCGACAAGCCGCCGGTGCGCCCGGTGCATGACAGCTTCGACCGGCAGGAAATGAGCCTCGACACGCTGGTGCCGCCCAATCCGAACACGCCCTATGACATGAAAGAGCTGATCACCAAGGTGGTCGACGAGGGCGACTTCTTCGAGATCAGCCCGCAATTTGGCGGCAACATCATTTGCGGCTTTGGCCGGATCGAAGGCTCGACCGTCGGCGTGGTGGCCAACCAGCCGATGACGCTGGCCGGCGTTCTGGACATAGACGCCTCCCGCAAGGCGGCGCGGTTTGTGCGCTTCTGCGACTGTTTCAATATTCCGCTCGTCACCTTCGTGGACGTGCCGGGCTTCATGCCGGGCACCAAGCAGGAATATGGCGGCCTCATCAAGCACGGCGCGAAGCTGCTCTTCGCCTATGCCGAGGCGACCGTCCCGAAAGTGACCGTCATTACACGGAAGGCCTATGGCGGCGCCTATGACGTGATGAGCTCCAAGCACCTGCGCGGCGACGTGAACTATGCCTGGCCGACCGCCGAGATCGCCGTGATGGGCGCCAAGGGCGCCGTGGAGATCATCTTCCGCAAGGAAGCGGGCGACCCGGAAAAGCTCGCCGCACGGACCAAGGAATATGAAACCAACTTCGCCAACCCCTATGTGGCCGCGAAGCGGGGTTATATCGATGACATCATCATGCCCCACAACACCCGCAAGCGCGTGGCCAACTCGCTCCGCACGCTGAAGAACAAGTCGCTCACCAATCCGTGGAAGAAGCACGATAATATTCCGCTTTAGGGCGGATTATCTAACGCGGATTCCCCCCTCCGTCCCTTCGGGACACCTCCCCCGCTTCGCAGGGGAGGATGGTGTAGCGCCTGGACGCACCCTCAATCCTCCCCTGCGAAGCGGGGGAGGTGGCTGGACGCGAAGCGGCCAGACGGAGGGGGGCTTTGTTGAGAGCGATGAGTGGTGGGTTTCGCTTCGCTCTACCCACCCTACGGGTTGCTCTTGCGCCTTCCCACCCCTGTCTCGATGTGTCACGAATGTCTTCAAAGAGGCCGCGCCCTGTGGGTGCAGCGGCGGTATGGAGGATTTGCACGATGTTTAACCGGTTTGGGAGCACGGCGCTGGCGGCGCTGTTTGTGG
>NZ_NCJT01000497.1 GCF_002282565.1 Hyphomonas sp. 34-62-18 | reverse complement strand
AGCCGCCATATTTGCGGAAGCTGGGAATGCCTTCCAGCTCCTGCGCGATGGCGATCTGCATATGGTGGCCGGGGATGCCTTCATGGAAGGCAAGGGCTTCCAGCTGATAGGTGGGCATGTCGGCCATGCGGTAGAGGTTGGCATAGTAGATGCCGGGGCGGCTGCCATCCGGCGCTGGGCGGTTGTAGAAGGCCTTGCCGGCCGATTTTTCGCGGAAAGGTTCGACCGCCTGAACGATCAGCCCGGCTTTCGGGAAGGTGTTGAAGAGGTTTGGGAGGTCTGCCTCCATCCGGGCAATCGCGGCGCGCGCCTCGGCGAGATATTCCTCGCGGCCTTCGGGTGTTTCGGGTTTGTAGAAACGCGGATCGGTGCGCATGAATTGGAAGAAGTCCTGGAGGTCGCCCTCAAAACCGACCTGCTGCATGATGGCGGCCATTTCGCCCTGGATGCGGGCGACTTCATCCAGGCCGATCTGGTGGATCTGCTCAGCGGTGAGATCGGTGGTGGTCATCGCCTTCAGGCGGGTTTCGTAATAGGCCGCGCCATCGGGCAGTTTCCAGGCGCCGTCATCAGCGGTGGCGTTCAGCTGCTGGCGTGCGAGTTCCTCGATCGCGGCCTGATAAGCAGGGCCAACGGCAGATTTCAGGGCATCCGCCGCGCGCTGGGTGAGGTCGGCGGCCTGCTCCGGTGTGATCGTGCTGTTGCTTGCGAGGGCGGTGATCTTGCCGCGGATGTCACTCATCAGCGGGCTGTCTTCGCTGCCATCATCCTTTCCGGAGAAAGGGTAGCCGGTGATGAGGCCGCGTGCGTCCGAAAGCACATAGTCATAAACGAAAGCAGGCGGTTGAATGCCGTTCTCAGCGGCGCGGCGGGCATTCTCGACATGTCCGCCAAGATAGGCCGGCAGGGCGTTCAGGCGGGCGATGTAGGCCTCGGCATCGGCCAGGCCCGTCACCTTGTGCTGGTTGATGAGGAAAGCCGGAATGGACGACTGGACGCCGAACATCTGGTTGAAGGTGTAGCTGTGATCACGGAACGGTTCGTTCTGTTCGGATCGTTGCAGTTCGTATTCTGCAAGGCGC
>NZ_NCJT01000187.1 GCF_002282565.1 Hyphomonas sp. 34-62-18 | reverse complement strand
GACGAAGAAGATGTAGAAGAACATCAGCCCTGCCCCGGCAAAGGGCAGCGCCATGCGGGCGAAATAGAAAGCGGAGATAGGCCCCGGACCGCGCAGGCCGGCCTGGTTCATCAGTTTGACGACGTTGGGATCTTCGAGCGCCTGGGCGAGATTCAGCTTGGATGAAATCGTGCCGACGACGCTGTCATCCTTGCGGCGAAGCCCCTTCTTCTCCAGGGCCGCGCGGCTCTGTTTACGGAGCTTTTCCCGCTGGGAGGCAACAGCCTTAAGGCGCGTTTCGAGCTTGTTGCCCTGCAGATACGGCAGGAACACCGTGACGAACGTGCCGAATACGGCCGCGGCCACGAGCCAGGCGGCGAGCGTCTGGGGCCGGGCGAAGGAGAGGAGAAACTCATACATCCTGCGCGGCGCCTCACATATCGAAATTGATCATGTTGCGCATGACCGTGATGCCCGTGCCCATCATGCCCGCTGCCAGCACGAGAATGACGTGGCCTGTGTCGGTGGTGAACAGGGTCATGATGTAGTCAGGCGTGGTGAAAAACACCATGACGCCCACAGCAAAGGGGAGACAGCCGATGATCATGGCAGACGCTTTTGCCTCGGAAGAAAGCGCCTTCACTTTCTCGCGCATCATCTTCCGGGAGCGGATGACTGTGGAAAGGTTGTGCAGGGCTTCGGAGAGGTTGCCGCCCGCTTTTGACTGGATCATCAGAACGATGGCGAAGAAGTTTATCTCCTGCAGCGGCATGCGCTTGTAAAGCGCCGCCAGAGACCGGTCGAGACCCGCGCCCATTGCGAGATTGTCTGCGAAGGTCATGAACTCCTTGCGCAGCGGCTCCGGGCTTTCCTTGGCGATGACGCGGATACATTCGTTGAGCGGCAGGCCGGACCGGACACCGCGGACGATAATGTCCAGCGCGTCAGCAAACTGGTTCACCATCTTGGTGTGGCGGCCCTTGATCAGGAAGTTCAAAATGAATTGCGGCACACCCAGCGTGCCACCGAAGAAAGCGGCGGCCACCAGAACGGGACGGCTTTTCAGGGAGATACCGTTGATCACCAGGCCATCGGCGCCGGAAATATAGACAACGCCCGCACAGACCATCCCGCAGACGGCGGAGAGAACCCAGAACATCGGCACCGGGATTTCTAGGCCAGCCTGGGTAAGCTTGGAGCCAATGTTCCGCATGGGATCATTGCGGCGGCGTTCCTTGTCCTGCTTGCGCAGGCCCTCCAGCATTTCCTGGGTCTTGGCGCGGCGGCGGGCGTTTTCATCCGCCACCTTGCCACCCTTGATCTGTCCCCCACCCCGGCCGGCGCTGATAGCCTTTGCCCGCTTGCGGGCCGCATCGTCATTGTTGCCGGTCAGCACAAGGCCGAGACCGACAATGGCAAAGAATGCCAGCGCCGCAACGATATAGGGGACCATCGAACCAGCCATCAGGCACCATTGAGCTCATCAAGAGCTGCGGCGAGTTCGCGCTCAAGGTTATAATAGGAGGCGCGTTCCCAGAAGCGCGGGCGGCCGATGCCCATGCCGCGGTGACGGCCGATGATCTTGCCGTTCTCGTCTTCGCCGTCGATCTCGTATTTGAGAATGTCCTGGAGGACGATGGTGTCCCCTTCCAGGCCGAGCACTTCGGTGATGCACATGATGCGGCGGGAGCCATCGCGCAGGCGCGATGCCTGGACAACCACGTCGATCGAGCCGACGATCATTTCACGGATGGTTTTCGCCGGCAGAGAGAAGCCACCCATGGTGATCATGGACTCCACCCGGCTTAGCGCTTCGCGCGGGCTGTTAGCGTGCAGCGTGCCCATCGAGCCATCATGGCCGGTGTTCATGGCCTGCAGAAGGTCGAACGCTTCGGGACCGCGCACCTCACCCACGATGATCCGTTCCGGGCGCATACGCAGACAGTTCTTGACGAGTTCCCGCATCGTGATCTCGCCGGAGCCTTCAATGTTTGGCGGGCGGGTTTCAAGGCGCACCACATGCGGCTGCTGCAGCTGAAGTTCGGCGGAGTCTTCGCAGGTGATGACGCGCTCGCCCGGCTCGATGAAGCCGGTGAGACAGTTGAGAAGCGTTGTTTTACCCGAGCCCGTACCGCCGGAGATCAGAACGTTGCAGCGGCTGTGGCCGATGATGCGCAGGATCTCGGCGCCAGATTCGCTGATCGAGCCGAAGCGGACAAGATCGGAGAGCTTCAGCTTGTCCTTCTTGAACTTACGAATGGTGAGCGTGGGGCCGTCGATGGCGAGCGGCGGGGCAATCACGTTTACGCGGGAGCCGTCCAGTAGACGCGCGTCGCAGATGGGCGAGCTTTCATCCACCCGGCGGCCCACCTGGGACACGATCCGCTGGCAGATGTTCATCAGCTGGGCGTTGTCGCGGAAGCGGATATTCGTCCGCTCGATCTTGCCGTTGACCTCGATATAGGTCGTGTCGGCGCCGTTGACCATGATATCGGCGATATCGTCCCGCGCCAGCAGCGGCTCCAGCGGGCCGTAACCCAGCACATCGTTACAGATGTCGTCGAGCAGGTATTCCTGCTCCGAGATCGACATGACGACGTTCTTGATGCTGATGATCTCGACGACGATGTCGCGGATTTCCTCCCGCGCGCTTTCGGTGTCGAGCTGGGCGAGCTGGGAGAGGTCGATCGTGTCGATCAGCGCGTTGAAGATGGTCGTCTTGGTCGCGTAATACTGATCGGAATGCTGGTTGACCTTGCGGACAGGCTCCGGCTTGACCTCCGGCGTCTTGAGCTTGCTGGGGGCGGCGGCGGCAGCAGGTTCCGGCGCGCGTGGCTTTGCTGGCGCGGAAGGCGCAGCCGGCGCCGGAGCGGCCGGCTTCGGCGCCGCCGCTGGCGCCGGAGACGTCAGCGTCGCAGAAGAGGTAACCGAGCGTTTGCCGAAAGCCATTGTCTATCTCGCCGTTTTAATCGTCCTACTTACCCAGCAGTTTCTTGAGGAATGATTTCTCCGTCCGCTGGATCGTCCGCCCGCTCAGGGCTGCGGCCAGCTGGTCGATGGCCTGGGCCGGGCGGGTGCCGGGACCGGTTTCGGAAATCATCTGGCCATTGTTTGCCGCCGTGCCGAACACTTCCGGGTCGAAGGGCACGATGATCTCGGGCGCGCCCCCGATGGCAGCCGCGAAATCCTTCACGGGAATTTCCGGGCGCTTGGGGATGCCACACATGTTCAGCACAAGGCGGGGCGGATTGTCGTTGATCCGGTGGCCTTTGAGCTGGTCGATCAGGTTTTTGCCGTTGCGCAGCGAGGCAAGGTCCGGCTGGCAAACCACGATCACCTCATCGGACTGGATCAGGGTCGTGCGCAGCCAGTTGTTCCACACATGCGGCAGATCCAGCACCATGAAGGGCACGTTGCGGCGCACCCCCTGGATAACGGTCGTGTACGACTCGTCGGGGATGTCGATGATCTGGTTGATATGCGCGGGCGCCGTGAACAGCGACAGGCGCTCTGTCGCGCGGGCCAGCAGACGCTCGATCACCGCATCATCGGCACGCTCGGGCGCAAGCAGGGCGTCGGCGATGGTCTGGGGTGTTTCCTGGTTGAAGTCGAGCGCGGTGGTGCCGAAGGAGAGGTCAAGGTCGACCAGTGTGGTGTTGACCTTGATATTCTCGGCGAGCGACCAGGCAAGATTGTGCGCGATGGTGGAGGCCCCTACCCCGCCTTTTGCGCCGACCACGGAGATCTGGCGGCCGACAAAGGGCGCGTCGGGGTCTGCAAACAGGCTGGAGATGGCGCGGATGATCTGCAGCGGCTGGAAAGGCGGTACAAGATATTCCGACACGCCGCGCGCCATCAGCTGGCGATAGAGCATGATGTCGTTGACCGACCCGATGACCACGACCTTCACATGCTCGTCGCAATGTTCGGCAAGGGCGTCGATCTCGGCAATCACCTCAGCCGCCTGCGAGCCGGACTCGATCAGGATAAGGTTGGGGGTGGGGTTGCCCTGCAGATAATGGATCGCAGACGGAATACCGCCCGGCAGGCATTCAACCGTTGCCCGGCCCATGCGGCGGTCCTGGGCGCAGAGCTCCATCAACAGACGGGTTTCCTCGCGCTCATAGAACAGCTTGATCGAAATGGCCGGCAGCAGCGCGTCGCCGCCTTCATCGCCCGACGAGAAGACCGGCATATTGTAGTTGGCCGGACGCGCCGTGAAGTCCACGACCGGCTGAACCGGGGTGGCAGGGGCGGGCGTTTCGCCGAAAATGGAGGCCGCCGCCCGGTCTATCGGCGTCGCCAGCCCCTCTTCGCCGAAGACATCTTCGAACTCAGGGTCGATGTCGTCTTCGAACATCGGATTGTCTTTACCCATCTTCTTTGTGCTCCCCGAGGCTTGCGCTCAGACTTTATCGTACTGCCGATGAGACAGCGCCGGACTCCTGGTCCGTGCGCGCGGACGCTGTTGATTCCCCTTCGCGGAATTTTTCGAGAATGACTTCGCGGCGGGAAATGTCTGATCCGTCCAGCGGACGCTGGCCGAGGAGATCACCGGGATCGATGATCATAGCAGCCAGATTTGTGCGGACCGAACAGCCGAGCGTCGGCAGCTGGTTGTTGGAATCGATATTGCTGAAATCGACCGTAGATTTGGGCGGGCAATAAGGCGCGATGGCCTCATAGCTCTGATAGGCCAGGATCATCGGCTCGCTGACAGCAGAGCCTGCGCCATGGGCCTGGCCTGTCATTTCCTCATATTCGACGCCCATATCCCAGGCGATGGCGCGCGCCTCCGCCACTGCGGCAACGGCCAGCTGCGGATTGGCAGACGCCTGCGGCATGGACAGGACGAGCGGGCCGTGGCCGCGCTTCACATAGCCTGCCAGGAATTCCTGGATGCGGGCCCGGTCGCTGCTCGACAGTTCGCTGGACTGCGCATCGATGGCCACTTCGAGAAACTCGGTGCGCTTTTCCACCGAGATGGGGTTCAGGTCGAGCGGTGAATTTTCAAGATAGGCCGCTGGCACGGCCGTAGGCGCGGCACTCGCGCAGGCGGTAACGGCTGCGACGCCCGCGCCGAGGGCGATGAGAGCTGGTAGCGAACGGATTTGACGGGTCATGTCTGTCTAGCCCTACTCTTCCATGAAGCCCACAGGGGCACGATATTCATCTGGCTTGATGGGGGCCCCATCACGGCCATAGGTTTCATTCAGTTTGCC
>NZ_NCJT01000186.1 GCF_002282565.1 Hyphomonas sp. 34-62-18 | reverse complement strand
TAGGCCATCTGTTTTTCGCGGCGGCGGCTGGTTTCGTCCATGGCGCGCTGCATCGAGCCGGTGATCTTGTCCGCATAGAGAATGACCTTGGCCTCGGCATTGCGCGCGGCGCGGCCGATGGTCTGGACGAGGGAGGTTTCCGAGCGGAGGAAGCCTTCCTTGTCAGCATCGAGGATGCCGACGAGGCCACATTCGGGAATGTCGAGCCCCTCGCGCAGCAGGTTGATGCCGACGAGGACATCGAACACGCCGAGGCGCAGGTCGCGGATGATCTCGATGCGTTCGATGGTGTCGACATCGGAATGCATGTAGCGGACTTTCACCCCGTTCTCGTGGAGGAAGTCTGTCAGGTTTTCCGCCATCTTTTTCGTCAGCGTGGTGATCAATGTGCGGTGGCCGCGGGCGGCGGCGGCCTTGGCTTCGGCCATGATGTCGTCGACCTGGTTGGCGCCGTCATTGGAGACGGGGCGGACCTCGACCGGCGGATCGATCAGGCCGGTGGGGCGGATGACTTGCTCCGTGAACACACCGCCCGTGCGCTCCAGCTCCCAGCTGCCGGGGGTGGCGGAGACGTGGATCGTCTGGGGGCGCATGGCGTCCCATTCCTCGAATTTGAGGGGGCGGTTGTCGATGCAGGAGGGCAGGCGGAAGCCGTATTCGGCGAGGGTGGACTTGCGGGAGAAGTCGCCTTTGAACATGGCGCCGATCTGGGGGATCGTCTGGTGGGACTCGTCGGTGAAGACGAGGGCGTTCTCAGGCAGGTATTCGAAGAGGGTGGGGGGCGGCTCGCCGGGCTTGCGGCCGGTGAGGTAGCGGGAATAGTTCTCGATGCCGTTGCAGGAGCCGGTGGCGGCGAGCATTTCGAGGTCGTACTGGGTGCGCTGCTCGATGCGCTGGGCTTCGAGGAGTTTTCCGTTCTTTTCGAAATGGGCGATGGTGGTTTTCAGCTCCGCCTTGATCTTCTCGATGGCCTGGTTGAGCGTCGGGCGCGGCGTGACGTGGTGGCTGTTGGCGTAGATCTTGACCTGGGGCAGCTTCTGGATCGTGCGCCCGGTGAGGGGATCGAACTCGGTGATGGATTCCAGCTCGTCGCCGAAGAAGGAGAGCTTCCAGGCGCGGTCCTCATAGTGGGCGGGGAAGATGTCGATGACATCGCCCTTCACGCGGAAGGCGCCGCGGCCGAAGGCGACGTCGTTGCGGGTGTACTGGTTGGCGACGAGGCGCTGGGTGACTTCCTTGGGGTCGATGCGGTCGCCGGCCTTCAGGGTGAAGGTCATGGAGGTGTAGGACTCTACCGATCCGATGCCATAGAGGCAGGAGACCGAAGCGACGATGATGACGTCGTCGCGCTCGAGGATGGCGCGGGTGGCGGAGTGGCGCATCCGGTCGATGGCCTCGTTGATGGAGCTTTCCTTCTCGATGTAAAGGTCCGAGCGCGGAACATAGGCTTCGGGCTGGTAATAGTCGTAATAGGAGACGAAGTATTCGACCGCGTTGTCCGGGAAGAAGGACTTGAACTCGCCATAGAGCTGGGCGGCGAGGGTCTTGTTGGGGGCGAGGATGAGGGCGGGGCGCTGGGTGGCCTCGATGATCTTGGCCATGGTGAAGGTCTTGCCGGTGCCGGTGGCGCCGAGGAGGACCTGGTCGCGCTCGCCATTGGTGATGCCCTCGACGAGTTCGGGGATGGCGGTGCGCTGGTCGCCGGCGGGTTCGTATTCGGAGGCGACGCGGAAGCGCTTGCCGCCTTCCAGCTTCACCCAGTCCCGGTCTGGCCGGTGGGGTGTCCACTGGTCTGACGGGAGGCGGCCGGCAGCATCAAGCGCGGCGCCATCGAGGGTGAAGGCAGCAGAGGCGTCAGCGACGCCGCGAGCGGGGGGACGGGAGGAGCGGGCCATGCCGCGCATATTGGCCCGGCCGGGGAGAGAGTAAAGGGTGTTCTTGTTTTGTGCGGTGCGCTAGACTGCGCCTGCAACCCTTCGGAGGACAGGCGATGAGCGGGCACCGGGTATTCAAGATGTCGTTCGGCAAGGTCTATCCGGCCTATGTCGCCAAGGCGGAGAAGAAGGGGCGCACGCAGGCGGAGGTCGACGAGATCATCTGCTGGCACACCGGCTACAGCCAGAAACAGCTGGAGAAGATCGTCGCCTCGGAGACCGACATCGAGACCTTCTTCGCCAAGGCCCCGGCGCTGAACCCGGCGCGGGAGCTGATCACGGGCGTGGTCTGCGGCGTGCGCGTGGAAGCGGTCGAAGACCCGCTGATGCGGGAGATACGTTACCTCGACAAGCTGGTGGACGAACTGGCCAAGGGGAAGGCGATGGAGAAGATTCTGAGGAGTTAGGTGAGCTCGAACTCTTCATCATCGATTTCCAGAAGCTCTGCTTCGTGCTGAGGAAGTGAATTGCAAATTTCAGCACTATTGCAGCTAAGACCCTCATAGACCGCTTGTGCTGCTGGGCGAGCTTTCGTTTTTGCTTCGATCTTGCGCATCAAATCGAGGTACTCGCAGACCTCACATGGCATTGAAGACGACTCACCATACGCCAATGCATGTTCCGCGATTGCTGCGTAGCATAGGGCACGATCATCCTGCATGCTGAAATAAGGCGGGGTGTAAGCGTTCTTCTCATCTGTCACAGTCGTGCCGAGATGTTTGCGGATTTCAGAGATCCAGCGCCCGAATTTGGCTTCTTTGGAAGGGCAAGTCTGTGCCACAAGCGCCCAGAAGGCTAGGGGAGCAGTTGCCTGCGCAAACAACTCTACGATCTCTGTACGTACATAGTGAAATTCGGCATAGTCGCCGCAATGCCTGAGTAGTCGCATCAGGTTCAGGATGTCCAAGTCTGACAAGGTCTTGGGCAACGTTTCCCGATCTGATCCCAAGAGTTCTTCCAGAACACCTTCAATTCTTGGCTTTTGCTGTCGGCGCCATTCCGGATTTGTATGCATGTATTCGCGAGCAGCAGGACCATTCGACCGCTGAATTACCAACCAACTTCCGTCCCAGCGATCAGCGAGGAGCTCAAGTTTTCTAGACGGTTTGCCGACAATGACATCGAACATTGTCACCATCCACTCAGCCCCAGCGCGAACTTTTTCTTCTGGGTGTTCTAGAAGATCGGTTAGCCGACGCTCATTGTAAGGCGTTTCTGGCAAACCAAGCACCGATCTGCGTTCAAGGTGCTTTTGCACCCTTTCCTCAAACCTCAAGCTTGGCTGGTAAGTGTTATCAACAGACTGGATTCCTTCGCTGAAGAACTGCTCTTCCAAGAACGGATCAAACACATCGATTTGTCCGGAATCATAAAGTCGTTGCTGCGTGCGGTTTCGTTGCCAGATGCCAATCGCTTGAAAAAGGGCTGCCATAATCACAAGGTCGACCATTGCGCGCGAAAGAAAGGTCAAGTGCTTACCAAGTGCGTTGTTTTCACTTGGTTCGATGGGGCGTTTGAGATCAACTTGGTAGATCTCCCACCAGTCCACGAATGGGACAGCCTTTGCTAATTCAGCGCCGAAAAAGCTGAGCCAAGCAACGAAGGCGTTGCTGACATCTGCGCCCTCAACCGGCACAAAGGCATCCCGTTGCCAGCCCCAAAGCTGGTGCAGGGATAGCGGTACAAGTACGAAGAGGAATGCGTAGCCTAGAAGTGCTTCGTCTTTCAGATCATTGTCAAAGCCGATGTGAATTTCGCGCGCGTCGGTTTTTAGCAGCCGTGATGCTGTCTCTCGATCTTCTTCCACCCAGGCCCAGCGTCGGCCGAGACCGGCAACAAGCAGCATTCCGATCGCGATCGGCACGAGTCCCCAAGGTGTAGCAAGAGCGAAGCCTAGGGCGGTTAGGGGTAACATGATCAAAACGACCAGCAGGTGCGGCACGCCTTTCTGGGTTGCGCCTGAAAGGGGCGCAACCAGCCTAACCAGTCCGGAATCCATCCAGCTTGCGAGCGTTGCGGGCGCGGAGAAAGGCGGGGGGCCTGCTGCCAGAACTCTGGCTTGAGCGTCCCGGCGTTCCTTTTGGCCGATGATAAACCTGCTGATGTGCGGAACGAAGATGAAGCCGACGAATAATGCGATCACTATAAAAGTGATCCAGAATGTCAGAACTCCAGAAAGCGCGGAGCCGGTGTCTTTTGCGCCCGCAGCCCAATTTGCCAGAAGAACAATGGCGCCAATCAGAATGAAGCTGATCCAGAACGAAGCCGGTGACACGGCGTCATCGCGGAAAAGTTTTGTCGGCTTCCCAAGTTCATTCGGCCGGTGCTTCAGTTCAGTTCGCGCCTGCAGATAGTTGGCGCCAGACACTGGTAGGAATGCCAGAGCAAGGATTGTCAGAAAGGTAAAAATGGGGACGGGATTACTTGTAGAGCTTGCGACATCAACCAAATTGAGCTCTGGCCACGGACGAATGTCTTTTGATGTCGATAAGTAGGCAACTGATGTGAGTGCTGAGAGGGCCACGATCAACCAGTAAAACAATTCTCGAAAGCCGCGCCGTACCAAAATCTGATCGTTCGGAAGCCGTTTCATCGGGTGCTTGGAAAGTGCTGGCTTCAACCGCCCCCAAATCTGAAGCATCCGGGCCATATTGGCAGTGAAGAGGCCGGTGATGAGGCAGGCGAGGGCGAGCCAGTCGGCGCGGGTGGTGGCGGGGTCTGCGTCTGGGAGGAAAGGCGCGGCGAGGAGGAAGCCACCTGTGGCGGCGAGCGTCAGGCCGCAGAAGATTGCGGTTGCGCTCCAGCTCCATTTGCTGCGCAGAAAATCTGTATTGCCCCCATTCGCGGCTGTGCCCTTGCGGCCCATGTCACGCGTCTCCTCACCCGATGGTCCCCTGTGTAATTCTACTTTTACGTTTCATTAACTTTCGCGCAAGGGGCGAGAGCGGGGATGCCCCGGAAATTTTTCCGGGGGTGGCTGGCCGGGCACTGCGGCAGCTGGATCAGACGATCTTGAACAGGTGCTGGAGCGCCAGGTAGATGCCGCCGGCGAGGAGGGCGCTGGCGGGGACTGTGATGATCCAGGCCGCCGCGATGCTGGTGACATGGGCGCGGCGGACAAGCTTGCGCGCTTCCTTGCGGCGGGTGAGGCCGGAGAATTCGGTTTCCGCGCCGTTGGGGGATTTGGTGTGGACATAGGCCAGGCGCGTCTTCGAATGGGCGGTGAACCATTCGCGGAAGAAGCCGACGCCGAAGATGGCGCCCACGGCGAT
>NZ_NCJT01000496.1:498-2106 GCF_002282565.1 Hyphomonas sp. 34-62-18 | reverse complement strand
GACCGTCATGCCCCATCCTATTCGTGTTGGTATTGGCGGGTGGAATTATGAGCCTTGGCGGGAGACGTTTTATCCGCCGGAGGTGAAGAAGGCGGGGGAACTGGCCTATGCGAGCGGGCAGGTGACGGCCATCGAGATCAACGCGACCTTCTATCGCGGCCAGAGCGAGACGACGTTTGCAAAGTGGGCGGAGGAAACACCGGAGGGGTTCCGGTTCACGGTGAAGGCGCACCGGGCGACCACGATCCGCAAGACGGTGGAGGACATGCGCAGCTCTGTCGGCATGTTCATCGAGGGCGGGGTGACAGCGCTGGGCGAGAAGCTTGGCGCGATCAACTGGCAGTTTCCCGAGACGCGCAAGTTTGATGCGGATTATTTCGGTGCGTTCTGCTCGTTCCTGCCGCCGGAACATAAGGGCGTACGCCTGCGCCACGCGATAGAAGTGCGCAACGAGACGTTCAGGAATGAGGCGTTTGCGGACCTTATGCGCAAGCACAATTGCGCGGTGGTGTATCGCCTGCGCCACGCGATAGAAGTGCGCAACGAGACGTTCAGGAATGAGGCGTTTGCGGACCTTATGCGCAAGCACAATTGCGCGGTGGTGTATGCCGATGAGCCTGGCTGGCCGATGCCCGATATGGAGACGGCGGACTTTGCCTATGCGCGCCTGCAGAACTCGGCCAGCGACATCGAGATCGGATATGCGACTGCCGAGCTTGATGCGTGGGCGAAGACGCTGAAGGGGTGGGCGAAGAAACGCGAGGTGTTTGCGTTCTTCATTGCCGGGGCGAAGGAGCGCAATCCGGCCGCCGCCAAGGCGCTGATCGGGCGGGTAGGGCGGCCCGGATAGAGCCGCCCTCCGCCAGAACAGGCTCAGCTGGCCGCGTTCAGGGCCTGGTCAAGGTCTGCGATCAGGTCTTCGGTGCCTTCGATGCCGATGGAGAGGCGGACCACATCCGGGGCGGCGCCGGCGGCCACTTTCTGTTCATCCGTCAGCTGACGGTGCGTGGTGGACGCCGAGTGGATGACGAGGCTGCGGGCGTCTCCCAAGTTTGCCACATGGCTGAAGAGTTTCAAGGCCGCCACGAACTTCGTGCAGGCCTCATAGCCGCCTTTCAGCTGGACCGTGAAGAGGGCGCCGGGGCCTTTCGGCGTGATGCGCTTGGCGCGCTCGCGGTAGGGTGAGGAGGCAAGGCCGGGATAGGTGACGCTGGCAACGGCGGGGTGTTTCTCCAGCCATTCGGCGACCTTCTGCGCATTGGCGACGTGCTTTTCCATCCGCAGGGAGAGGGTTTCGATACCCATCAGCGTGTAATGGGCGCCTTGCGGGTTCATGGTCATGCCAAGGTCACGCAGGCCGATGGCGATGCCGTGGAAGGTGAACGCGGCGGGGCCGAAGGTCTCGTGGAATTTGAGGCCGTGATAGGCGGGTTCCGGCGCGGAGAGGGACGGGAATTTGTCCGAGGCCGACCAGTTGAACTTGCCGGAATCGATGATGGCCCCGCCGGTGACCGTGCCATTGCCGGTCATGTATTTCGTCAGCGAGTGAACGACGAGCGTGGCGCCGTGTTCGATGGGGCGGCAGAGGTATGGCGTGGCCGTGGTGTT
>NZ_NCJT01000496.1:0-470 GCF_002282565.1 Hyphomonas sp. 34-62-18 | reverse complement strand
GCGATTTTTGCGAGGGCGTCCAGGTCGGAGATATAGCCGCCGGGATTGGCGATGGTTTCGCAGAAGATGGCGCGGGTGTTCTCGTCGATCGCGGCTTTGACGGCATCGAGATTTTCCGTGTCGATGAGTTTGGCTGACCAGCCGAAGCGTTTGAAGGTCTGGGTGAACTGCGTGATCGTGCCGCCATAGAGGCGGGAAGAGGCGACGATGTTCTTGCCCGGCCCCATCAGCGGGAAGAGGGCCATGATCTGGGCGGCATGGCCCGAGGAGCAGCAAACCGCGCCCGCGCCGCCTTCCAGCGCGGCAAGCCGGCTTTGCAGCGCGCCGATGGTGGGGTTGGTGAGGCGGGAATAGATGTAGCCGACTTCCTGCAGGCCGAAGAGGGCGGCGGCGTGGTCCGCGTCGCGGAAGACATAGGCCGTGGTCTGATAGATCGGGACCTGGCGCGCGCCGGTGGCGGGGTCTGGCGC
>NZ_NCJT01000495.1 GCF_002282565.1 Hyphomonas sp. 34-62-18 | reverse complement strand
CCAGCCGCGCGATCTCAGCCCGATTGACCTTGCCCTGCTGGAAGGGCTGGCCCGTCCGCTGGCGCCGGTGATCGGAGCCGGGATCAATTTTGCGGGCGTCGAAACCGACCCGCTGTTTGCCGCTTCCATCGTCGCGCCGGGAGCGGCTTACGAGATCACACTGTCTGTGCGGGCAGGCGGGGCCGATTGGCCCGCGCGCCTGCTTGTGACGCAGGCCCTGCTGCCGGAAACGCTTGCAAGCGAAGGCCCTGCGCCGAAGGCAGAGCGGAGCGGCCCGGCCCTGACCGTTCTGATGACGGCGCGTGTGGCGCGGGTGGAAATGCCGCTGTCGAAGCTGACCAGCCTGCGCCCGGGCGCAACGCTGCTGCTCGGCGTGCCGGCGGACCAGCCGGTGGAGCTGCTTTCCGGCGGGCTCGACGGCGAGGTGGCGGCAGAAGCCCAGATCGGCCGGAAGGGCAACCGCATGGCGGTGCGCATTTCGCGGCGGGGACCCGCGCTGCGGGCGCTCAATCCGGCTTTTGCCGGATAAACTCGGCTTCAATCTCTATCCGGACGGTATCTGTCAGCAGGCCCGAGAAGCGGTCTATGCCGAAGTCTGCCCGGCTGATTTCTCCGCTGGCGGAAAATCCCACGACATCAGCCTGGCGCAGCGGATCATAGGCGCTGCCATTCAGTTTTGCCGCGAGTGTGATCGGGCGGGTGACGCCTTTCAGGGTCAGGTCGCCGGTGATCTCTGCGGTGGTCTCGCTGGTCAGCTGGATCGACGTGGACCGGAAGACCGCCTGCGGATGGCTCGCCGCATCAAACCAGGCCGGCCCCATCAGCTCCCCGGCAAACTCCGGATTGGCAATGTTCAGCGAGGCCATGTCGATGATCGCCTCGACGCTTGCCCCTGCTGGGTTGGCGGCGTCGCCGCTGAGGCTTGCCTCGAAACGGTCGGTATCCAGCGCGAAATCGCCGGGGCTCAGCCGGCTTGCGGTTGCATCGACTTTGGGCGCCAGGAGGGCGCCGGCCACACTGCTGCAGCCGGCCAGAAAGATAGCGGCGAGCGCGAGGGCCGCGCCCGCCCGGAAGAGGGAATGGCCTAGCTGGCTTTGGTTTCCGCGATCCATGCGTCGACATTCTCCTCAAGTATCGCCAGCGGCACGGCGCCGTTCTTCAATACGACGTCATGGAAGTCCCGGATGTCGAATGCCTCGCCCAGTTCGGTTTTGGCGCGCTCGCGCAGCTCGACGATCTTGATCATGCCGATCTTGTAGGCCGTGGCCTGGCCCGGCATCACGATATAGCGGTCGATGGCCTTGCGGGCGTCGCCTTCCGGATTGGGCGTGTTTTCCAGAAGGTATTGGACGGCCTGTTCACGCGTCCACTGCTTTGAGTGCAGGCCGGTATCCACCACCAGACGCGCGGCGCGCCAGATTTCCATCGCGAGGCGGCCAAAGTCCGAATACGGATCGGCATAGTAGCCAAGCTCTTTGGGCAGGAGTTCGGTGTAAAGGCCCCAGCCCTCAGAATAGGCTGTGTAGCCGCCATATTTGCGGAAGCTGGGAATGCCTTCCAGCTCCTGCGCGATGGCGATCTGCATATGGTGGCCGGGGATGCCTTCATGGAAAGCGAGGGCTTCCAGCTGATAGGTGGGCATGTCGGCCATGCGGTAGAGGTTGGCATAGTAGATGCCGGGGCGGCTGCCATCGGGGGCAGGGCGGTTGTAGAAGGCCTTGCCGGCCGACTTTTCGCGGAAAGGTTCAACCGCCTGAACGATCAGCCCGGCTTTCGGGAACGTGTTGAAGAGGTTCGGGAGGTCTGCCTCCATCCGGGCAATCGCGGCGCGCGCCTCGGCGAGATATTCCTCGCGGCCTTCGGGCGTTTCGGGTTTGTAGAAACGCGGATCGGTGCGCATGAACTGGAAGAAGTCCTGCAGGTCTCCCTCAAAACCGACCTGCTGCATGATGGCGGCCATTTCGCCCTGGATGCGGGCGACTTCATCCAGGCCGATCTGGTGGATCTGCTCAGCGG
>NZ_NCJT01000494.1 GCF_002282565.1 Hyphomonas sp. 34-62-18 | reverse complement strand
CTGGCTGAAGGCGCCCGCAAGCCGCGCCGTGATGGCGGCGTTGGAAGCAGCCCGTAAGAATGCCTCCCGCTATGTTGGCGGCTGCGTCCGCAACACGCTGCGCGGCTTGCCCGCAGATGATGTTGACATAGCCACCCAGCTCTTGCCGCAGGAAACGGTTGCCGCGCTTGAGGCTGCCCGCATCCGCGTCATCCCGACCGGTATTGAGCACGGCACCGTCACCGCCTTCCACACCGGCGTGCCGGTCGAGATCACCACCCTGCGCCGGGATGTCGAAACCGATGGCCGCCGCGCCGTCGTCGCCTTCACCCAGGATTGGGCCGAAGATGCGGCCCGCCGCGATTTCCGCATGAACGCCATCTATGCCGGGCCTGAGGGAGAACTTTACGAAGTCATCCCCGGCTCGATTGAAGACGCGCTTGCTGGCCGCGTCATCTTCATCGGGGAGGCCGATGAGCGTCTGATTGAGGACTATCTGCGCATCCTGCGCTTCTACCGGTTCAATGCCTGGTATGGGGCAGGAATAGATGGTGCCGGGCAGGCCGCCTGCGCCCGGCAGCGGGAAGGCCTCAAAAAGATCGCCGCCGAACGGATCTGGAAGGAACTGAAGCGCACCCTGTCAGCGCCTGATCCTTCAACTGCCCTGATGGCGATGGAGGAGGCCGGCGTCCTCAGCATCATCCTTCCCGAGGCGACGGCAGCCTTTCTGCCGGCGCTGGTCGAGGTGGAAACCGCCCATGGCTTGAAAGCTGATCCGATGCAGCGGCTGATGGCAATGCTGCCGCGCCGCCCGCGCACGATGACAGAGGCGGCCAGCGCTCTGCGGCTTTCAGGCCAGGAAGCGGCCCGGCTTCAGGCCTGGGCGGATCCGGCTCTTGGACATATGCTCGGCCTTGGCCAAAGCGCCCGGCGAGAAGCCTTCTACCGGTTCAGCCCCCAGTCGGTGCTGGACCGCGCTCTGATGGAGGCCGCCAGCGGGGGAGAGGATAAGCTCGCCCCGATCCTGCAGGATAAGTCCGCCTGGATGCGCCCGGTCTTTCCGGTCAATGGCGACGACGCGCTCGCCGCCGGCCTCAAAGGGCCGGACATCGGCAAGCGGCT
>NZ_NCJT01000185.1 GCF_002282565.1 Hyphomonas sp. 34-62-18 | reverse complement strand
TTTTTGCCGCCGGTTGCGCCGCCTTGCTGCTCAGTGGTTGTTTCCTGACGGACAAACCGCTGATTGGCGAAGGCGTGCATATTCACGACGGACCGCTCGCCTTCTGCCTCGATGCCGACGAGCCCTGCCATCAAACCACACTCGAAGAGGATGCCTATCTCATCCTGCCTAATCCTGAAGACGGCGCGGAAGAAAAACCGATTGCCGTTCGCTTCCGCCCCCTGATGGAGGCGGGCGGCGAAACAATCTGGCTGGGTGAAGCGGATCTGTCGGGCGAAGGCGACGAGGACGCCTGGGGTTATGTGGTAGCGCGCAAGCTCAAGGATTCAGACCTTGGCGTTCGGGAATATGAAGTGGCCGTGCCCGATTGCAGTGATGCGAGCCCATCCGAACTCATCCGCTATGGGCTGGAAAAGGAAGGCAGTTATTCCTGCCGCGTGACAGATATTGAAGCCTTTTCCGAATACCTGCGCACTCACCATGCGAAGGACTTTGCCAGCGACGCCTGGTGGGCGGAGGCGCGCTAGATCCAGCGGTCCCATTTATGGGGCACGCCGTGCGTGAGGCAGATGTCGCGCAGCCGATCGGTTGCCTTCGGATCATTGGCCAGGAATTCGATGGATAGTGCCATCAGCAATTGCCCCCACGCCTCTTTCGGCACGATGGTCCAGAATTCGTAATCGCTGTCGCCCCAGAATTCCTCGACGCTTTTGCCCATATCCTGAGTGTCGATCATGAATTCCCCGTCGCGCAGGGTGGCGCGAACGGAGCGGAATTCCTCCCCATCCTGACGAAACAGTTCGATGGACTTTTCCGGATCGTTCATCAGGATTTTCCCTTTGCTGCAAACAGAGTGCGCCAGTATCCGCCGCCCAAAGGCCGGGGGCGGCGCCAGCCTGAGCGTTCGAGGTCTGCGGCTGAGGCGCGGGCCTCGGCATTCAGCTGCACGAGCCGCGCCTTGCCCAGCGCGCGAATAAGCGCTGCATGATCGAATGATTGACCGGTGGAAACCTCATCCAAGAGCCGCCGGGAAATCAGCAAGCCCTGCTCGGCCAATGGTTGAGCCAGTTTTTCGGAATAACGCGCCGCGTCCCGTTCCAGGGCGCGGGCGCGGCGATCGTCTGACCGGTAGCGGAGTTCGAAGAAGGCTGCCTTGCCTGGGCGCGTGTCGATATGATCACCGGCGCGCTCGGTCCATTCGCGAGACAGGGCCGTGCCAGCCGGCAGGATGAGCAGCCAGTCGCCGCGCGCTTCATTCACACCCGCTTGAACGGGCTGGTCCTGAGCCACAACCACACGCGCCCCGGTGGCCTCAGCGATTTTCACAGTCGCATCGGTTGAGCCCTGATCCACAACGATCACTTCACGGATGAGCGCAGCTTCAAGGCCGGGCATCAGGCTTTCGAGGCAGAGTGGCAGGTCAGCGGCGGCATTCAGGGCCGGAATGATGATGGAGAGCGGCGCTGGCATCAGTATTCCCGGCAAGTTGTCAGGGATTTCGGAACAGAACGCCCAGCTGAGGCGTTCATTCGTCGGTTTAGTCAAGGAGACCGAAGATGACGACGATTTACGAAGAGCTGAAGTCCGATCATGACAAACACCGCGACCTGCTGGCGCAGCTGGAGAAAACCAGCGGCGATTCGGAGGAGCGGCGGACGCTTTGGAAGACCTTCTATTATGACGTGGGCGCGCATGCCGCCGCCGAGGAGCTGACTTTCTACAGCGGTCTGATCGCCAAATCGGATGGGCAACCGGAAGGGCGCCATTCGGTCGCTGAGCACCATGAGCTGGACGAGATGATCCAGGAGCTGAACGACATGGATATGAGCTCGCCGGGCTGGCTCACACGCTTCAAGACGATGAAAGATCGCTATGAGCACCATATTGAGGAAGAGGAAGAAGACATCTTCCCCGTGGCCAAGGATGTGATTGGCGCGGACAAGAGCGGCAAGATCGCCGCAGAGTTTGTCCGGAAGAAGAAGCACGAGCGCAAGCTGGTGGATGAAAAGGCCGAAGAGGCGCTGGAGGACTAAGCCTCCAGTTCCCCCAGCCGCTTTTCCATCAGCAGGAGGTCGCGCCAGGCGCGGCTCTTGTCCTGCGGCCGGCGCAGCAGATAGGCCGGGTGGAGCATGGGGATGAGCGGCACGGTGTATCCGCCCGGCGTGGTGTAGGTGTATTCGTTGCCACGCAGCTTCATGATGCCATCCCGGCTGTTCAGCAGTGACACGGCGGGAACGCCGCCTGCGGCCACGATCAGCTTTGGACAGGCAATCTCGATCATCCGGTCCACGAATGGCCGGCAAACGGCCAGTTCGTCGATTTCGGGGTTCCGGTTACCCGGCGGGCGCCAGTAATTGACGTTGGAAATCAGCGCATTTTCCGTGCGCCGGCGGCCGATGGCCGCCAGCATCTTGTCCAACAGCTGGCCGGCTTTGCCCACGAAGGGCTTGCCCTGGCGGTCCTCTTCAGCGCCGGGCCCCTCCCCTATCACCATCAGGCTCGCGCCGGGGATGCCATCGTAAACAACGGTATTTTCACAGGTGGCCTTGAGGGGGCTGCCGCCGAATTCATCAATGGCGCGGGCTAGAGCGTCCATGCTCGCACAGCCCGCCGCAATGCGCTCGGCCTCCCGAATCCACTCGGACACGCTGCGGGCGCCGCGCCGGCGAACAACCGGGATTTCGGCCTTTTCGGCAGCCGCAGGGGCTTCCACTACGGCAGGGGCCGCAGCCAGCAGAGCCTCCACCAGAGGCTCGTCAACAGTAACGCCCATTGCTGTCCACCATTCGGTGAGTGCAGAAATCGGCGCTCTTGACGCAGGGGACGACATTGCGGACAGGCTGGACCTTCGGGAAACAGGCTGTAAGTGCTACCCCGGATACAGACATAAGGCGCAAAGCGCAAACAAGGAGCAGCTTATGGCGGAGACCCCTGAGCGCGAGTCGATGGAGTTCGACCTGGTTATTGTTGGCGGCGGCCCGGCGGGCCTGTCTGCTGCGATCCGGTTCAAACAGCTCGCGAATGAAGCCGGTGAAGACCTTTCGGTCGTGGTTATCGAAAAAGGCGGCGAGATCGGCGCGCATATCCTGTCAGGCGTGGTGATGGACCCGGTGGGCCTCGACCAGCTGATTCCAGACTGGCGGACGCGCGACGACCGCCCGCTGAAAACCGAAGTGACCGATGACAAGTTCATCTTCCTCGGCCCCAGCGGCAGCGCCGACATCTCCTGGCTTCCGATGCCGCCCTTCATGAAGAACCATGGCAACTTCACCGGCTCGCTGGCCAATGTGACCCGCTGGCTGGGCGCGGAGGCTGAAAAGCTGGGCGTCGAAGTATTCCCGGGCTTTGCCGCGTCTGAACTCGTTTATGACGAGAAAGGCGCCGTGAAAGGCATCGTCGCCGGCGTCATGGGCATTGACGCCGATGGCCAGCCGAAGGACGACTTCCAACCCGGCATGGAATTGCTCGGCAAGTATGTGCTCTTTGCCGAAGGCGCCCGCGGCTCGCTCAGCAAGCAGCTGATCCGGAAGTTCAACCTGGATGAAGGCCGCGATCCGCAGAAATACGGCATTGGCCTGAAAGAGGTCTGGTCTGTTCCGGAAGAGAACTTCAAGGAAGGCTATGTCCAGCACACGATGGGCTGGCCGCTCGATAACAAGACCGGCGGTGGCAGCTTCCTTTACCATTTCCGGGACAATGGCGAGCCGTTCATCACGGTCGGCTTCGTGGTTCACCTGAACTACGCCAACCCCTACATTTCGCCCTATGAAGAGTTCCAGCGCTTCAAGCACCATGAGTCGGTGGCGCACTTCCTGAAAGGCGGCAAGCGCGTGGCCTATGGCGCACGCGCCATCACCGAGGGTGGCTTCCAGTCCGTTCCCAAGCTCGCCTTCCCCGGCGGGGCGCTGATCGGCTGCGGCGCCGGGTTCGTCAACGTGCCGCGTATCAAGGGCAGCCACAACGCGATCCTCACCGGCATGATGGGCGCAGAGGCCGCGTTCGAAGCCATCCGCGAGGGGCGCTCGGGCGATACGCTCGACAATTACGAAGAGGCCTATGCCGGTTCGTCGGTGTACAAGGAACTCAAGACCGTGCGGAACGTGAAGCCGCTCTGGTCGAAACTCGGCACGGCGCTGGGCATTCCGATGGGCGGCCTGGACATGTGGGTGAACAGCCTGTTCGGCTTCTCCTTCTTCGGCACGCTCAGCCACGGCAAGACCGATGCCGCTTCGCTGAAACCGGCGAAAAACTTCAAGCCGATCGACTATCCCAAGCCCGATGGCGTGCTGAGCTTCGACAAGCTGACCAACGTGTCCTTCACCAACACCTATCATGAAGAAGACCAGCCGGTTCACCTGAAAGTGGCGGATCTGGCCCTGCAGAAATCGTCAGAGTACGATGTGTATGCTGGTCCGTCTGCCCGCTACTGCCCGGCGGGCGTATATGAGTGGGTGAAAGAAGATGGCGGCGCGATGCGCTTCCAGATCAACTCGCAAAACTGCATCCACTGCAAAACCTGCGACATCAAAGACCCCAACCAGAACATCAACTGGACGGTTCCGGAAGGTGGCGGCGGGCCCGCCTATTCCAACACCTGATCTTGAGACCTGTGCTGCGCCGCCCTCATTCAGGGCGGCGCAGTCACCTTAACGTCATCTACGCCGCCCTCGCCTTGCTCTTGCCCCAAGGGCCTGCTTGACTGAGCCTCCCCATTCAGGAGTGAGCGACCCCCATGCTCCACACCTCGCGCGTTTCAGCCGCCGTCCTTGCCGCTCTTCTGGCGCTCTTCCCCGCAGCTTGCGCCAACATGCAGCATCTGGCACCGCCTCCGCAGGATGAGGTGGCCGATGTGCAGGAAGACGCTGCGCCGGAACTTTCGAGCGCCGCAATGGCGACCGCCGTACGCGATGCAGATGGCGCCGCAGCAACTTATGCAACTGCCGAAGAAGCGATTGGCGCTGGGGACGCCGCCGGCCTGCTGACGCTGCTGGCCGCCATGCCCTACGAAGAACGGGAGAACGACACGTTCGCCAATTCCTATCTGGCGCTCGACCGCGCGGCCGCGAGAGACTTTGCCGGCGCGCGCGCTTATCTCGGCCTGACGGGCGATCCGGAAACAGAGGCAGACCTGCGCGCTGGAGGGCAATGGCGACGCTGCCATCGAGCGGCACAGAGACGTTGCAGGCAGCATGCCCGGCATCACCGCAGACCTGTCGCTGGCCGCGCTTCTCGAAGCGGCGGGGCGTACGGATGAAGCGCTGGCTGTTTATGACGCGCTGACGCCTTCGGTAATCGAAGCGCCGGAACATGAATTCGACCCCCGCAGCATCGTTTTCCATCATGTCAGCACGGTGATCGTGCGACATGCGCTGCTGCTGCAGCGGCTGGGGCGTATTGACGAGGCGAAAGCCGTCTATGCGCAACTTGCTGCGGCAGAACCTGAACAGGCAACAAGCTATGCAGCTGCCATTGAGAGCCTGGAAACCGGCAAGAACCTTGACAATGAACCGCTGACATTTCTGACCGGATTTTCGCAGTCCCTGTCGGATGTCGGCTCTGCGCTTCAGCAACAGCGCTACATCACAGCCGCGCTGTCAGGCCGCGACCTGGACGGGCTCGACACGGAACGCGCCGGCTTTGATCTGATCACCCTCGTCGTTGATCCCTCCAATGAAGCGGTGCGCAGCGGGCTGGTGGACGCGCTGTATGAACAGGCCCTCTACGAAGGCGCAGCGCATGTGGCCCTGGCGGTGCCTGAGACCACCCCCGCATTGCAGATTTCGGCCGCGCAGGCCCTGATCATGTCCGGCGAGGAAGCAGAGGCCCGCGCCGCAATCTCCAAGGCGCTCGACCTTTCCAGTGAAGACCAGAAGCTGGATACCCTCTACGGCGCCCTGCAGCTGAGCGCACTGCTGAACGATCGCGAAAAGGCAATGACCTTGCTGCCGGAACTGATGCAGCTGGCGGTAAACCCCGCAGAACAGGCCGCCGCAAATGGGCTGGCCAGCTCACTCTACAGTCATTTTGGGGAGATCCCGCAGGCCGTCAGCCATGCGGAAGAGGCCCGCCAGCTGGACGACACGCATGAGCGCCGCATGACGCTTGCCGATCTTCTGGGCCGCAATGGACAGGTGAATGACGCGCTGGTGATCCTGCGCAGCGAACGGCTGGCCCGGCCAAATGATCCTTATACGCTGAATTCCCTCGGCTATTTCCTGATCACGCGGACAGACCGCCTGGACGAAGGCTACAAGGTGCTGGCGCGCGCCATGCTGCTGGCCGACAGCGATCCCTATATCGCCGACTCCTTTGGCTGGGCGCTGTACCAGTATGGCGATCTCGAACGGGCACAGCGGCTGATCGAGGGGTCGCGGGAAGACCTGGCACCCCATCAGCACTGGGAAATCGAGGACCATCTGGGCGACATCTACTGGCATCAGGGCAAACAGGATGAGGCCCTCGCGGCCTGGCAGACCGCCCTCGACAATCATCCGCCCAAACTGGAGCGCGATGCCATCGCCGGGAAACTCGCCAATGGGCTGACCACGCCTGTTCCGGAGAAGAAGCCCCTGCCGGAGATCCGGATCGATGATGGCGAGATCAACCGGCAGGACATCTGACAGCGGCCCCTTTTGCCCGCCACCGGCGCGCCTTAG
>NZ_NCJT01000493.1 GCF_002282565.1 Hyphomonas sp. 34-62-18 | reverse complement strand
GACAATCAGAGGGATAAAGTGATCGCCGATTATGCCGCATTCATGGACGATCCAGCCGGTTCTTTGCCAAGTGGTTGCGGCAGGTGGCCCTTCTGTTAGCGATTAGACGCTATTCCACAGCAGGCGCGGCCTTGCGGTGGGCGGCGGATGGACAAATATAAGGGCATCTGCCAATCCTGCAGGTGGCGATTCAGCCCTGATCCACAAGGCCATTTTTATGTCGACATCCTACCAGACCGCTCTCAACCTTGTTCCGATGGTCGTCGAGCAGACGAGCCGCGGTGAGCGCGCGTTCGACATCTTCTCCCGTCTCCTCAAGGAGCGGATCATTTTTGTGACCGGCGGGATCGATGATGGCGTCGCTGCCCTGATCACATCGCAGCTTCTGTTCCTCGAATCCGAGAACCCGAAGCGCGAAATCGCCATGTATATCAACAGCCCTGGCGGATATGTCTCCTCCGGCCTCGCGATCTACGACACGATGCAATACGTCCGTTGCCCGATCTCAACCGTGTGTATCGGCCAGGCCGCCTCGATGGGTTCGCTCCTGCTTGCCGCGGGGGAAAAAGGCATGCGCATCGCCCTGCCGAACGCCCGTGTGATGCTGCATCAGCCCTCAGGCGGCTATTCGGGCGTCGCCACGGATATCGAGCGCCACGCTGAAGAGATCATCGAACTCAAGCGCCGCCTGAACAACATTTACGTCCGCCATACCGGTCAGGATTACGATACGGTTGAAAGAAAGCTCGATCGCGACACGTTCCTTACAGCTGAAGAAGCCATGGAATTCGGGATCGTTGATAAGGTTTATGAGCGCCGCACCGCTGAAGAAGAAAAATAAAACCGTTTCTTTCAAGGTGCGGCCCAGCCCTTGCAGGGCAGGCGAACAGCTTTATTGTCTAAGGAAAGACCACGCTTGGCTGGGCTTAAAGCCCACGTTAAACCTTGTGTGGCAGTGAGGACCGCATGACCAAACAAAACGGCTCCGGCGATTCGAAGAACACGCTGTATTGTTCCTTCTGCGGGAAGAGCCAGCATGAGGTTCGAACTCTGCATGGACATCATTCGCGAGGAAAACAAAACCTCCGCGATCAAATCCCGCGATGGCGTGCCGACGCCGCAGGAAATCTGCGATGTCCTCGATGATTACGTGATCGGCCAACGCTATGCCAAGCGCATCCTCTCGGTCGCCGTGCACAACCATTACAAGCGCCTTTCCCATTCGGGCAAATCCGATGGGGTTGAGCTGTCGAAGTCCAACATCCTGCTGATCGGCCCCACCGGTTGCGGCAAGACGCTGCTCGCGCAGACGCTGGCCCGTATCCTGGACGTGCCCTTCACCATGGCTGACGCCACCACGCTGACCGAAGCGGGCTATGTCGGTGAGGATGTGGAAAACATCGTCCTGAAACTGCTTCAGGCGGCTGACTATAACGTTGAGCGCGCCCAGCGCGGCATCGTGTACATCGACGAAATCGACAAGATCAGCCGCAAGTCGGATAATCCCTCGATCACCCGCGATGTCTCGGGCGAAGGCGTCCAGCAGGCGCTTCTGAAGATCATGGAAGGCACTGTGGCGGCTGTCCCGCCGCAAGGTGGCCGGAAACATCCGCAGCAGGAATTCCTGCAGGTCGATACGACGAACATCCTCTTCATCTGCGGCGGCGCGTTTGCCGGCCTCGAGAAGATCATCGCTGCGCGCGGCGAGAATGCCTCGATTGGCTTCGGCGCCACTATCAAGAGCGGTGAAGAGCGCGGCGTTGGCGCCACGCTTCGCGAAGTGGAGCCGGAAGACCTTCAGAAATTTGGCTTGATCCCGGAATTCATCGGCCGTCTGCCGGTTCTGGCCACGCTGGAAGATCTTGACGAGAAAGCGCTCATCCAGATCCTCACCCAGCCGAAGAACGCTCTGCTCAAGCAGTATCAGCGCCTCTTCGACATGGAGAATGTCCAGCTCACCTTCACACCGGAAGCGCTTACGGCTGTTGC
>NZ_NCJT01000025.1 GCF_002282565.1 Hyphomonas sp. 34-62-18 | reverse complement strand
CTGAACGATGAACGGCGCGCGGTCGAAGCGGCGATACAGGAAGAGGCGACGGCGCAGGCTGAGCGTGCGCTCGCGGCTAATCCGGATCGCGGCATCCTCATCGCGGCAGGCGAAGGCTGGCATCCCGGCGTGATCGGCATCGTCGCGGGCCGCCTGAAGGACCGGTTTCACCTGCCCACCATCATCATCGGATGGGGCGAGGGGCTCGGGCCTGTGGCAAAGGGATCCGGCCGGTCGGTGACGGGTGTAAACCTCGGCGATGCCATCTCTGCGGCGGCGCGCGAAGGCGTGATCCTTTCCGGCGGCGGCCATGCGATGGCTGGCGGGCTCAGCCTTGAGCCGCACCAGATACCGGCCTTTGACGAATGGATGGTCGCCCATATGGCCGAGTTCAAGGCAGAGCGCGATGCCGCGCTGGACCTGCATATCGACGCGGTGCTCTCGCCGGGCAGCGCGACGACGACGCTTTATGATCAGGTGGCCGCGCTGGGGCCCTTCGGCACCGGGGCGCCAGAACCTGTCTTTGCAATGACCGATGTAATGCCAACGGGCGTGCGCCGTATCGGTGCCAATCATCTGCGCTTCACGGCGGAGAACAATACCGGGCGCATCGAATGCATCGCCTGGCGCGTTGCGGACGAGCCATTAGGCGATCTGCTCCGCACCGGGCAGCGGCTTGGACTCGCCGGCCGCCTTAAATCTGACCAGTGGAATGGCCGCCGCCGCGTGCAGTTCGAAATCCTCGACGCCTCAATGCTGTGAATCTTCTGCAGAACTTCGTTTGAAACGGGTTGCAGGGTAAGAAATCACCCGCTATATGCCCGGTTCTCAAGCCGGTGCGGTCCCTTCGTCTATCGGTTAGGACGTCAGGTTTTCAACCTGAAAAGAGGGGTTCGATTCCCCTAGGGACTGCCACCAGACTTCCCCCGCATTGGTTATTTTCTGGACGCCTGTGTCCCATCCGACCCGGTTTATGGGTTAAGATCGCGTGACAAGCGCTTCCTCACGCTCTAGGTTTCCCTGCTGGGGAATTTGGGTTGATGACTAAGACTGCCGCGAAAACCGAATCAGAAGCCACTGCCGGCGAGCCTGCCGCGCGGGTGATCGGCCGCATCAAATGGTTCGACAGCGCCAAGGGCTATGGCTTCATTGTCGCTGAATCCTGCTCTGAACCTGAGATGTCGGGCGATGTGATGCTGCACATTTCGTGTCTGCGTGATTACGGCGAGAATTATGCGGATGAGGGCGCAAAGATCGTCTGCGATGCGGTGCGCAAAGAGCGTGGCTGGCAGACGGTTCACATCATTGAGATGGAGCGCCCACGGGCTGTAGTCGCGCAGGAAAAGGGGCTGCGGCCAGACTTCGAAACGGTGACCCTGAAATGGTTCAACCGGGCGCGCGGTTATGGCTTCGTGCTGCGCGATGGAGATGACACGGACGTGTTCGTTCACGCGGTGGCATTGCGTAAGGCGGGCTATGAGGAGATCGAGCCTGGAACGCGCATTGAGGTGGTCATCGAGGCCGGCGCGAAGGGCGAGCATGTCTCTGCAGTGAAACACCGCCGCTAGAACCGCGCTAGGCGCTTGCCGCCTGCAGAACGCCCCGGTAAACCAGCGCCATGATGCGCTTCATCCTCACACTCGTATTCGCTGCGGCCATGTTCGTTCAGGCCGCGTTCGCCCAGCTGGCAACCTCGCCGCTCAGCGTCAAGTCGGGCGATGAAACGCACGCCTTTACGGTGGAGATGGCCACAACTCCGGAAGAGATCCAGCAGGGCCTGATGTTCCGCCAGGAACTCGCCCCGGATGCCGGCATGCTGTTTGACTTCGGGATGACCCGTCAGGCCAGCATGTGGATGAAGAACACTCTCATCCCGCTCGACATGCTGTTCATTCTGGAAGATGGCCGCGTGATTGCCATTGCGCGGAATGCCCAGCCAGGTTCGCTGCGGTCGATTGGTCCGGGCGTGCCGGTGCGCGCTGTGCTGGAAATCCCGGGCGGCCGCGCCAAGGAGCTTGGCATCGAGCCGGGTGACACCGTGATCCATCCGCTGTTCGGCAATATCGGTGGCTGATAGCCAGACGGCAGAACTGCAACCGCGTGACGGTTTTGCGCTGACGCCTTCGCGCGGCAAATTCACGATTCATAATGGGCCGAGCTATCGCGCCACTGCGCCGGGCGATATGCGCACGGGCCTCTGGGTGCTGGACCGGCACTGCAACGGCATGGGCTTCCTGCATGGCGGGATGATGTCAGCCTTTGCCGACAGTGCGCTCGCCTGGGCCGTGTGGAGTGCGACGGGCAAAATGTCGGTCACCATCCGGCTGACGCTGGAATTCATGGAAATTGCCCGCGAGGGCGAATGGATTGAAGCCCATCCGGAAGTTTCCTCCGTGGACGGGGATTTCGTGCATGTCAGCGCGAATATCGTGAAGGAAGATGGCGGCCTTGCCGCACGCGCCAGCGCGGTGTTTCGCACAGTGCGCCGCAAGGCCGATTGAGATTTCTGCTAAGTTTCAGCCCGGAATGCCGAGTTCCTTCAAGGCAAATGCCTTGATGGATTTGTAGTCTGCCTTGCCATTGGGCGCGCGGCCCAGATTGTCCTTGAACAGAATACGTTTGGGCGCCTTGTACCGGGCAATCTTTGACTGCACGAAGGCGCGCAGCTCGTCTTCTGTGGCGCTGCCGTCGAGGGAGACAACGGCCGTCACCGCCTGGCCCCATTTGTCATCCGGCACGCCGACCACAAGCGCGTCGCTGACGGCGGCATGGGATTTCAGCGCTTCCTCGACCTCTTCCGGATAGACCTTCTCGCCCGCCGTGTTGATACAGTTCGACCCCCGGCCCAAGAGCGTGATCGTGCCGTCTTTTTCCACCGTGCACCAATCGCCAGGAATAGCGTAGCGCATGCCATTGATGGTCTTGTAGGTGCGTGCCGTTTTCTCAGGGTCTTTGTAGTAGCCGAGCGGCACGGCGCCGCCGCGAGCGATGAAGCCGGGCTCGCCGCTACCGGGGACGACTTCCCGGTCGTCCTCGGTGAAGACCTTGCAGCTGGGGCCGATTTCGAACTTGGAGGTTTGCGTGCCACCTTCGGCAGTCGTCACCGAACTACCAAAGCCGACCGCCTCCGAGGCGCCAAAGCTGTCGTTCAGCGCCGCCTGAGGCATGTGCTTCAGAAGGCCTTGTTTCACCTCCGCGCTCCACATCACGCCGGAAGAGACGATGGCCAGCACGCTGGAGAGGTTCCAGCGGCCGGGGTTTTCTTCAAGGCATTGCAGCATCGGCTTGGCGAAGGCGTCGCCCACGATGGCCATTGAGGTGACGCCATTGGCGTGAACCGTATCCCAGAGGTTTTCTGGGCTGAACTTCGTCTTCTCTGATAGCGTCACCACAGCGCCGCCATTCAGCATCGAGCCCATCGCGGTGAACCAGCCTGTGCCATGCATCAGCGGGCAGGCCGGAAGCTGGCGTGAGAAACGGCCGACAGTCAGCGCGTTCTGGACGTGCTCGTCCATGTTTGCCGGAACCGGACCGCCCAGTTTGCGGACGCCTTCCATGCCGGCTTCCCGCCAGATGTTGTGGGTCCACATGACACCCTTGGGCAGGCCCGTGGTGCCGCCGGTATAAAGCAGGAAGATCTCGTCCCCGGAGCGCTCGCCCTTCAGGGGCGAGGGGTCGCCTTCGGTGGCCATCGCTTCGTATCCGTGTGCGAAGGGGGCCACGGTGTCGCCGCCGATCTGTACCCAGGCAGTGACGCGGGGCAGGCGGGCCCGCACGCGCTCGACTTCGGCCAGGAATTCCGCATCGAAGAACACCACGGTCGAGTCCGAATTGTCGATGATGTAGACGAGTTCGTCGTCAAGATAGCGGTAGTTGACATTCACCGGGGACAGGCTGGCTTTGAAGCAGGCCGCCATGGCTTCCATATATTCGGGCTGGTTGCGCATATAGAAACCGGCCTTGTCTCCGCGCACGGCGCCGAGGCTGAGCAGATGCCGGGCCAGCCGGTTGGTCCGGGCTGTAAAGTCGGGCCAGTAGATGCGGCGGTCGCCGTGCGCCAGCGCCAGATCATCCGGCCCGAGCGCCGCGCCAACGGCATCGAGCATGTCACCGAAATTCCAGTCCATCCGTTTCCTCCGCAGCATTGTTTTTTTGCGATGCTAAGGAGGTGGCGGCGGGCCTGCAATGATGACCCAAAGTAAACAGCCCCCCGGATTTCTCCGGAGGGCTGTCTGGTCTCTTCGCTGGGATGCGAAGGGGGTGGGACTTAGAAGTCCATACCGCCCATGCCGCCCATGCCGCCCGGCATGCCGCCGCCAGCAGACTCTTTCTTCGGAGCTTCGGTGATACCGGCTTCCGTCGTGATCAGCAGGCCAGCCACCGAGGCAGCGTTCTGCAGAGCCGAGCGGACAACCTTCACCGGGTCGATGACGCCCATCTGGACGAGGTCACCATACTCTTCGGTCTGGGCGTTGAAGCCGTAGGAGCGCGACTTGTTGTTGACGATCGTGTTGACGACCACCGAACCTTCGACGCCTGCGTTCTCGGCGATCTGGCGAGCCGGAGCTTCCAGAGCCTTGCGGACGATATCGATACCGGCTTTTTCGTCGTCATTGTCGCCGACAACGTCGATGTGACGCGAAGCGCGCAGAAGCGCGGTGCCGCCGCCAGGGACGATGCCTTCTTCAACAGCAGCGCGGGTTGCGTTCAGGGCGTCGTCGACGCGGTCTTTACGCTCTTTCACTTCGACTTCGGTTGCGCCGCCAACCTTGATCACGGCAACACCGCCAGCGAGTTTCGCCAGACGCTCTTGCAGCTTCTCACGGTCGTAGTCGGAAGAAGTGTCTTCGATCTGCTTGCGGATCTGCGAAACGCGAGCTTCGATTTCTTTCTTCTTGCCAGCGCCATCGACGATGGTGGTGTTATCTTTGTCGATCGAGACACGCTTGGCTTTGCCGAGCATTTCCATGCCGACGTTCTCAAGCTTGATGCCGAGGTCTTCGGAAATGACCTGGCCGCCGGTGAGGACCGCGATGTCCTGCAGCATGGCTTTGCGGCGATCACCAAAGCCCGGGGCTTTGACGGCAGCGATTTTCAGGCCGCCACGCAGCTTGTTGACCACGAGGGTCGCGAGGGCTTCGCCATCAACGTCTTCAGCGATGATCAGCAGCGGCTTCTGCGACTGGACAACCGATTCGAGGATCGGGAGCAGCGGCTGGAGGCTCGACAGCTTGGCTTCGTGAAGCAGGATCAGGACGTCGTCGAGTTCGACGATCATCTTGTCCGGATTGGTGATGAAGTAGGGGCTGATGTAGCCGCGGTCGAACTGCATGCCCTCGACAACGTCGAGTTCGGTTTCGAGCGCTTTGGCTTCTTCAACGGTGATGACGCCCTCATTGCCGACTTTCGCCATGGCTTCAGCGATCATCTGGCCGATTTCGGTCTCGCCGTTGGCGGAGATGGTGCCGACCTGGGCGATCTCTTCGTTCGTCTTCACCTTCTTGGAGTGATGAGCGAGGTCGGAGATGACTTCGGCGACGGCTTTATCGATGCCGCGCTTCAGGTCCATCGGGTTCATGCCGGCGGCAACGCGCTTCATGCCTTCACGGACGATGGCCTGGGCCAGAACGGTTGCGGTCGTCGTGCCGTCACCTGCGGTGTCATTGGCTTTGGATGCCACTTCGCGCAGCATCTGGGCGCCCATGTTCTCGAGCTTGTCTTCCAGTTCGATTTCTTTCGCCACGGTGACGCCGTCTTTCGTGGTGCGCGGGGCGCCGAAAGACTTTTCGATGACCACGTTACGGCCTTTCGGGCCGAGCGTGACTTTCACTGCGTTGGCGAGGATGTCGACGCCGCGGAGCATTTTCTCGCGGGCATCGGCGCCGAAAACAACGTGTTTTGCAGCCATGTGAGTTACCTCTTGTGTTGTGTCTGGGGTTCAGAAGGACAGATTGGGGCGGACTTACTTGTCCAGAACGCCCATGATGTCGCTTTCTTTCATGATCAGCAGGTCTTCACCGTCGATCTTCACTTCGGTGCCGGACCATTTGCCGAACAGAACGCGGTCGCCTTTTTTGACGTCGAGCGGAACGCGCTCATTGTCGTCGCCGATGGCGCCGTTGCCGACGGCAACCACGATGCCTTCCTGCGGCTTTTCCTTGGCGTTATCGGGAATGATGATCCCGCCTTTGGTTTTTTCTTCTTCTTTCACGCGGCGCACGACAACGCGGTCGTGGAGGGGACGAAGTTTCATTGCAGTGCCTCTTCGATCAAAGCTTCCTCGGGTGAATAATGTGACGGGGGTTCCGCCGGCGCAGCCTGAGGCGCGCATCGTTAGCACTCGCCCGAGCCGACTGCTAGCGATGCCGCGGAGATAGGGAATAGCTTTGGCGCCGTCAACTGGAAGGAAGTGAACCTTTTCTGACGATGCGCGTAGTTTCGCCCAGGGCGCGCAAACGCTGGCGGCACCGCGCCCTCTCCAAAGGCGTTTTCGAGCGCCCTGGTTTGGTTAACTTTCGATTGCTTTGCTCAGCGCAACTGAAACCCGCTTGAAAGCGTGACCTCAAAACTCCTGCGATACATATGCACCGGTAAGTTCGCAGGAGCCGGTATCCATGACATTTTCCCGCCGCGACGTCTGGAGCGCCGTTAATTTCTTTGTGCTCGTCGCGGCAACGGCCTTGTCCCTGTCGTTCACCATCTCCCTGATCTTTTACAAACTTGGCCTGCCGGCCGATATTGGGGAATACATCCGTCTCAACCTGTTCGTCTCGGGCTGTGTGGCGCTGCCGACGGCAATCATTGCGTCGCTCCACGATTTCCACATGCGCGCCTACCAGCGCCGGCTTGAGGAAATGGCCTGGACCGATGCGCTCACGGGACTTCTGAACCGCCGTTTCTTTATCCATGCCGCCGAGGAAGAGCGTGGCCGGATGCGCCGCACCAAGGAAAATGCTGCGCTTGTCCTCATTGACCTCGACCATTTCAAGGAAGTGAACGATCTCTACGGGCATGCCGGTGGGGACCTGGTGCTCAAGGAGATTGCCGCGATGGCTCATTCCGAGCTGCGCGGGCCGTTTGACCGGCTGGGCCGCTGGGGCGGGGAAGAGTTTGTGGTGTTGCTCAGCAGCGTGAGCCGCGAGCAGGCGATGCTTGTCTGCGACCGCCTGCGCCGGCGGATCGAAGATACGGTTATCGAGATTTCCGGGAAGGAAGTGTCGGTGACCGCCAGCTTTGGCGTTTGCATGATGACACCGGAAACACCGCTCAATGTGGCGATGGAGTGCGCTGATGGCGCCCTGTACGAGGTCAAGCGTCTCGGAAGGAACAAGGTGCTCTGCCGGGATGTGCCGGAAGGTGAGGTTCCCCCGATTGTCACGACGCTTCCCGTGCGCCGCCGGTTCGGCGCGCGAGGGCAGAAAGAAAATCCAGTGCTTCCGCGTGCGAATGACGGGGCGAGCGAGCCCGCACGGCAAGTGGGTAACGGGTAGCGCGCCCTCCGGCTGGCTTGCCGCCCGCCTGATTTCCTGATTGGAAACAGGTGGCCGCATCCGGGAGGAATGTCATGTCGTCACCGCAACCGCGCACGGGCCCGCTTACGGACCTGCGCGTCATTGAGCTGGGCCAGCTGATCGCCGGACCCTTCTGTGGGCAGATTTTTGCCGATATGGGCGCTGACGTCATCAAGGTGGAGCCGCCCGGCCAGGGTGATCCGCTGCGTGACTGGGGCCGTGAGGGCTTTCCGCTATGGTGGTCTGTCGTGGCGCGCGGAAAACGCTGCATCACGGCAAACCTGCGTGAGAAGGAAGGCCAGGACATTGTTCGCCAGCTGGTGGCGCAGGCTGACTTCCTGCTGGAGAACTTCCGCCCCGGCACACTCGAGAAATGGGGCCTCGGCTATGAAGACCTCCGGAAGATCAATCCGCGCCTCATCATGATCCGTGTGTCAGGCTATGGCCAGACGGGCCCCTATGCGTCGCGCGCGGGCTATGCCTCTGTGGGGGAGGCGATGGGCGGCCTTCGCTATGTCATGGGAGAAGCCGACAGGCGTCCCTCGCGTGCGGGCATTTCGCTGGGCGACAGCCTCGCGGGCATCTATGCGGCGCTGGGCGCGCTTGCCGCTCTGCACCACCGCGAAAAGACCGGCGAAGGGCAGATGATCGACGCGACCATTTATGAGTCTGTGCTCTCGGTGATGGAAGCGCTGGTCCCGGAATATCAGTTCGAGGGCTATACGCGCGAACGGTCTGGCTCAATCCTCCCGAATATTGCGCCGTCGAACATCTATGAGGGCAGCGATGGCATGGTCATCATCGCGGCCAATCAGGACACAGTATTCGCGCGCCTGTGCGCGGCCATCGGCTTGCCGGAGCTTAAGGATAATCCCGATTACAAGACGCATGTGGCGCGCGGCCGGAACCAGAAGCAGCTGGATGATCTCATTCAGGCCTGGGCGACCTCGCGCACCATCGGTGAGATTGAGCAGATCATGATCGAGAACGGCGTGCCCGTCGGCAAGGTATACCGCGCCGCCGACATGCTCTCCGATCCGCACTATGCCGCGCGCCAGTCGCTAACTGAAGTGCCCAGCCAGCGCTGGCCGGGCATCAAGCAGCAGAATGTGTTTCCGAAACTGTCTGCCACGCCGGGCCATATCCGCTGGGCGGGCCCTGAATCCATCGGTCAGCATACGGAAGAGGTATTGACCGAACTGCTGGATCTTTCGCCTGAACAGGTCGCCAAGCTGCGCGCCAGCGGTATCGTCTGAAGAAAGGAGCCGACCATGCCCAAGATTGACATCTCCACCGCGCCGGAAGGCAAGGGGACGCGCTATCCTTCCCCGCATGGCGAGCCCTGCGCTCAGCGCCGCTGGCGGGCGTTGGGCAACGCTGCCGGGCTCAGCCAATTTGGTGTGAACCTGCTGACGCTTGATCCGGGCGTCTGGTCGTCCCAGCGCCATTGGCACACGCATGAGGACGAGTTCGTCTGGGTGCTTAAAGGCGAAGTGGTGATGATCACCGATGCCGGGCGCGAAGTGATGCGTGCCGGCGACTGCGCAGGCTTTCCCGCAGGATCACGCGACGGCCACCATTTCATCAACGAAAGCGATCAGCCGGCGAAGCTATTGATCGCCGGCTCCCGCGACAACCGGGATGAATGCGGCTATCCCGACATCGACATGCATCTTCACCCTAGCCGCTATGACGACGCCCCGCCGCGCTACACCCGCAAGGACGGCACGCCTTACTAACGCGCGGTCAGTCCGCCATCGACGACATGTTCCTGGCCAGTGATGTAGCTCGACGCGTCAGACGCAAGGAAGAGGATCAGCTCGGCCACTTCATCCGGTGTGCCGGGCCGCCCCATGGGCGCGCTGCCCGCCGCGATGACTGTAGGATCCAGCCCATTGCCACCGAACGCGGCCGTCACGGCAGCAGATTGTTCCTTCTGCATTGTCTCGGTCATGCGGGTGAGGGATTTCTGCCAGATTGGCGTGTCGATGATGCCGGGATGAACCGAGTTCACCCGGATCTTCAGCCCAAGCTGGGCGCATTCCATGGCGGCAGCCTTGGTGAAGAGGCGGACAGCGCCTTTGGAGGCACAATACGCGCTTGCCCCGGACGCGCCACGCAGACCGGCCACGGAAGAGATGTTGATGATTGAGCCGCCGGTATCCTTCATTGTGCGCATGGCGGCGCGGGTGCCGAGGAACACGCTGTCTGTATTCACCTCCATCTGCTTGCGCCAGTCGGCCAGGGAATAGGTCATGATGGCGCCGCCAATGGCGATGCCGGCATTGTTGACGAGGATGGACGGCGCGCCGAGCAGGTTCCGGGTGTCGGCAAAGACGCTGTCCCAGACCGCTTCGTCCACGACATCCTGCTGACAGGACGCGGCTTTGCCTCCGGTCTTGTTGATCTCGTCGGCCAAAACCTTGGCGCCTGGGCCATCCAGATCGGTAACCATGACTGCCGCGCCTTCGCGCGCCAGAATTAGGGCTGCGGAACGGCCAATGCCGCTGGCCGCGCCTGTTACGATTGCGACTTTACCCTTAACCGATGCCATGCTGTCCTCCCTGACTGAGCCTGCTTTGCCCTGTTCTTCCCATTTCTGGACAGCTTTTAGGGCGAAGACCAGCAGCAGCCGCGCTTGACGCGAGGGTATTATTGGTGTTTTACCCGCCGCTTCATGACGGGGTGATGCGGTGCCGCCGTTGTAATCGTGGGCTCTTTTATTTGAGCAGCAGCCCACCGGCCCGCGTCGAGTGAGAGGACATTGATATGTCTCGTCGCCATAGTGCGAAATACAAAATCGACCGCCGGGTCGGCGAAAACATCTGGGGCCGCCCCAAGTCTCCCTTCAACAAGCGCAACTACAAGCCGGGCCAACATGGCCAGAACCGCCGTAACAAAGTCTCTGACTTTGGTATGCAGCTCATGGCGAAGCAGAAGCTGAAGGCTTACTACGGCGACATCACCGAGAAGCAGTTCGCGAAAACCTACGTCGAAGCGGCCCGTATGAAGGGTAACTCCGCCGAGAACCTGATTGGCCTGCTGGAATCGCGTCTCGACGCGGTTGTCTACCGCGCCAAATTCGTTCCGACCGTGTTCGCAGCTCGCCAGTTCATCAACCACGGCCACGTGACCGTGAACGGCCGCCGCTGCAATATCGGCTCTGCCCGCCTGAAGCCGGGCGATGTGGTGCAGGTCCGCGAAAAGTCGCGCAACCTGGCTCTGGTGCTGGAAGCGCTCGGCAGCCCCGAGCGCGACATCCCGGAGTATGTGGAAGTCGACCCCAAAGCGATGACTGCCACCTACAAGCGCGTGCCGTCGCTCGCCGACGTGCCGTATCCTGTGAAAATGGAACCGGCCCAGGTGGTCGAGTTCTATTCGTCGTAAGATACCTGTTTTTCTTGAACTTTCGGGAAGGCCGCGCCAGACTGGTGCGGCCTTTTCATTTTCCGGGAGCGTTTCTTGGCCATTCCTTCGATTGCAGATGTCCGCAAAGCGCTGATGGCGCGGCCGGGAAAGCCTTTTGAGCTCAAGGAGCGGGCGACGGCTGACCGGGACCTGTTTCCGAACAAGGAAGAGGCCGAAACGAGCCTTAAGAAGGACGCCGCCTGCATCAATGAGATGAAAGACATGCTCTATGCAGAGGGCCGCCGGGCGCTGCTGGTTGTGTTGCAGGGCATGGATACGGCGGGAAAATCCGGCACCATCAAATCAGTGTTCGCGGACACGACCCCGCTGGGGATGGAAGTCAAAGCCTTCAAGGCGCCGAGCAGCGAGGAACTGGCCCGAGATTATCTCTGGCGCGTCCACAATGCTGTGCCGCGCCGGGGGCATGTCGGCATTTTTGACCGCTCCCACTATGAGGACGTGCTGGTTGCCAAAGTGCGCGGCTTTGCGCCGCCAGAGGCGATCGAACAGCGCTATGACCAGATCAATGCGTTCGAAAAGCATTTGACCGAGAATGGCTACACAATCGTCAAATGCATGCTGAACATCGGCTATGAGGAGCAGGGTATCCGGCTGAAAGAGCGGCTGATGGAGCCGCACAAGCTGTGGAAGTTCAATCCGGGCGATCTGGACGACCGCTCTCTCTGGCCGCAATTCATGGACGCTTACGAAACCGCTGTCAGCCGCTGCTCCACGCGGCACGCGCCCTGGTATGTCATTCCGGCAGACAGCCGTACACGGCGCAATGCGATGATTGCGCGCCTCGTGCGCGGGGCGCTGGAGGACATGGATCTCAAATGGAAAGACCCCGGACATGATCCGGGGTCCTACGATATCTGATTGGCTCAGGCAGGCGGTGCAGGTCTATCTGAAGGTCACATCGCCGCCGCTGGATGTGTTCACCTGCTGCTGGGCGGGGCTGCCGCCAAACGAGATATCAGCGCCGCTTGAGGCATTGCCGCTGGCGGAGACAGAGGCAAAGGCCTCGACATCTGCGCCGCTTGACGCGCTGACCGTTGCGGTTTCGCATTTGAGCGCGCTCACATCAACGTCGGCGCCTGATGAGGCATCAATGTCCACGCTGGCGCAGAGGCCCGAAGCTTCGACTTCGCCGCCACTGGAAGCGTCGATTTCAAATTGCGCAGCCGTCAGGGACCGGAGCGTTACTTCACCGGAAGAAGATGAGGCAATTTTGGTGGGCCCTGTGTCGGCTACCAGGGCTGTCACTTCACCGGAAGACGAGGCGCTGACGTCCAGCACTCCGGCTTCAAATCCATCCGCTTCCAGATCACCCGATGAGGACGCCTCCAGAGTTGCTTTGGCTGCCCGCCCCTCCAGCGTCAGATCTCCCGAAGAGGAGGCGCGCGCTTCGAAAGTTTCAGCATCGATGCCGCTGGCTTTTCCCGTCGAAGATTGGGCGACCTTGATGCCAGCAAGGTTCGGGCTGGTGACTCGGACCGTGTAAGAGGGCACTTTCTTGCCGTTTACACGTACGGTTTTGCCGTCATCGGAAACCCGAAGATTGGCGCCGCCACCGAAGATGCCTTTTTTGTCGATGCTGACGCGGGTGATGACCAGGGTATCTCCGTCTACGGATACTTTTGCGTCCGAAAAGTCGTTTCCGTCGGTTTCGATCACGACAGAGGTATTGGCGCCAGCCGTATAGATGACGTTCATGGCGCCCTTGGTCTCGATCTGGTCGAATCCTTTGAGGTCCAGGCTTTTGGTGCCTGCCAGCGCGAGTGGTGCGGCCATGAGGGCGATGATGGCGGTTGCTGTGATGGTTTTCAGCATTGGGGCCTCCTTCAGGGGCTAGAAGCGTGTTGGAGCCATATGAGTTATCGAAATACGATATGTCAATCGTTGTTTTTCGATAATTTCTGAATTTCAGAAGCGCTGAGGCGCTGCCGCCGGAGGACCATCGGCGGCTGGCCGTACGCCTTCACAAAGGAAACCCGCATTCTTTCCGGGTCTGAAAACCCCGTTTCCCGGGCAATCTGTTGCAGAGATAGGCTGGTAGTTTCAACGCGCTGACGGGCGGCTTCGAGGCGCAGCTTTTCGACGAACTTTGCCGGTGTGGTTCCTGTTTCGGTGCGAAAGACCCGCGCAAAGTTCCGTGCGCTCATGCCGGCCTGTTCGGCCATGCCCTCAACATTGATGTCAGCGGCAAGGTTCGTCCGTATCCAGCCGATCAGCGCGTCAAATTTTCCTGAAGCCAGCGTCAAATCCTGCATTACGGAAAACTGGGATTGTCCGCCATGGCGGCGATGATGCACAACAAGCTCCCGTGCCGCGGCGTGGGCAACCTCGTCGCCAAGATCATCGGCAACAAGCGCCAGTGACAGGTCTATTCCGGCCGTAATGCCTGCAGATGTCCAGAACTTGCCGTCGCGCACATAAATCCGGTCAGCGTCGAGCTGTGTCGCCGGGAAAAGGCGCGCAAAGCCTTCCGAGCGGCGCCAATGGGTCGTGGCGCGGCGTCCTTCCAGCAGGCCCGCAGCGGCAAGCAGGAAAGAGCCGGAACACACCGAGCACGTCCGCCGCGTGCGATCGGACAGATCGCGTAGGGCATTCAGCATCGCCGCGTCTGTCATCGCGCTGCGCGTCCCTTCGCCGCCGGATACGATCAACGTGTCCAGGGTGAGGCCAGCGGGCAGTTTCTCAGAATGCATCTCAACGCCTGAAGACGCGCGCGCAGGACCGCCCTTCAGGGAATAGACGGTCAGCTGATAGGGCGCTGGCGACAGGCCGCGTGCGGGCATTTCAAACACGGTGATCGGACCCGCTGCGTCGAGCAGCTGAAAGCCATCGAAAATCAGGATGCCGATGGCGCGCGGATGGGGCGTGGCGGAAAACATGGGAACATTGTCCTTTCTGCCGAAGCCGGATTACGCCACAAAAGGCGCGTCAGCAAGGAAGAAGCCGATGAGCCAGCAAACCTTCACAACCGTTTTCGCGATTTACCCCGATCTGACCCATCTGGATTTCACCGGCCCGCATCAGGTTCTCTGCCGATTGCCAGGAGCAGAGACGATCATCGCCAGCCGTGAGGGCGGGGAGATAGTGGCTGAGGGCGGGCTTGTCATCGGGCGCACACGGAAATTATCCGAAATTGAGCGGTGTGATCTGATTTGCGTGCCGGGCGGGATGACGGCGACCTCGGTAGCGCTGGATGATGCATTTGTTTCCGAGGTCCGCCGTCTGGCGCTCGGGGCGCGGTACATAACTTCTGTCTGCACAGGATCCCTGATCCTGGGCGCCGCGGGACTGTTGCAAGGCAAGCGGGCGGCCTGTCATTGGGCGTGGCGTGATCTGCTCACGGAGTTCGGCGCCATTCCGGATGAGGGGCGGGTTGTGCGTGACGGAAATGTCTTCACCGGCGGCGGGGTGACAGCGGGCATCGACTTTGCCTTCACCATGATGGCCGAGATTGCAGGCGAAGCATATGCCAAAGCGTTGACGCTGGGCCTGGAATATGCGCCAGCGCCGCCTTTCAGCGGTGGGCGGCCGGAACTGGCAGAGCCAGATACGCTGGCCCGGGTCTCTGCGAATATGAGCCGGGTGATGGATCAGCGGAAAGCCGAGGCGCGCGAAGCAGGCGAACGGCTGCGGGCCCGGACTGGCGTCTAGACGGGCGTTCCGTAAAGGTCGTAGTCGTCAGCGCCGGTGATCTCTGCCCGGATGATGTCTCCGGCTTTGAGATGAGCGGCATTCTCCAGATAAACGACGGCATCGACTTCCGGCGCATCGGCCTGCGTGCGGGCAATCATCTCGCCGGCCTCTTCGCCGGGGCCATCGATGATTACGTCCAGCGTGCGGCCAACCTGCGCTTCGGCGCGGGCGGCTGAGACTTCGGCCTGCGCCGCCATGAAGCGGTGCCAGCGATCTTCCTTCACGTCCTCAGGGACATGGCCTTCCAGCTTGCCGCTTTCGGCATGGGCGACGTTTTCGTATTTGAAACAGCCCGCCCGGTCGATCTTCGCTTCGCGGATGAAGTCCAGCAGGATCTGGAAGTCTTCTTCTGTTTCGCCTGGGAAGCCGACGATGAAGGTGGAGCGTATGGCAAGGTCTGGCACCTGCTCGCGCCATTTCTGGATGCGGCCCAGCACCTTGTCCTGATTGCCGGGGCGCTTCATCGCTTTGAGCACATTGGCCGAGGCGTGCTGGAACGGGATGTCGAGATAGGGCGTGATCAGCCCTTCAGCCATCAGCGGGATCACATTGTCCACATGGGGGTAGGGGTAGACGTAGTGCATTCGCGTCCAGACACCGAGACTGCCGAGGCCTTTGGCGAGGTCGAGGAAGCGGGTCTGGTATTCGCTGCCGCGCCAGGTTTCCGGCTTGTATTTGATGTCCAGTCCGTAGGCGGAGGTGTCCTGGCTGATGACGAGGAGTTCCTTGACCCCGGCGGCGACCAGCTTTTCGGCTTCCATCAGAACATGATGGATGGGGCGGGAGACAAGATCGCCGCGCAGTTTCGGAATGATGCAGAAGCTGCAGCGATTGTTGCAGCCTTCGGAGATTTTCAGATAGGCGTAGTGGCGGGGTGTCAGGCGCAGGCCACTTTCGGGCACGAGGTCCAGATGTGGATTGTGAGGGGGCGTCAGATGCGTGTGGACGGCGTCCATCACCGCTTCATACTGGTGGGGGCCGGTGACGGCGAGCACCTTGGGGTGGGCCTTCTCGATCACTTCAGGCTCAGCGCCGAGGCAGCCGGTGACGATGACGCGGCCATTGGCTTCAATGGCTTCGCCGATGGCCGAGAGGCTTTCATCGCGGGCGGAGTCGAGGAAGCCGCAGGTATTGACCAGCACAAGGTCTGCGCCGGCATAGTCTGGCGCGATCTGGTAGCCCTCGGCGCGCAGGCGGGTGATGATGCGTTCGGAATCCACCAGCGCCTTGGGGCAGCCAAGCGATACGATGCCGACTTTCGGCTGGGTCTTCGGGCGCAGAGGCGCCGGGCGGTCAAGATTGAGCGTCATGGCGCCCTGCTATCGCGAAACCGCGTTGCAGGGAAGGTGTTGCCGCATTCGGCCTGCGGATCAGGATTTCCTGGCAAGCTTGTTCATGATCTGCTCGGCGCGCGCGTTCATCAGGCTGGCCATGTCTGTTGGTCCCGGCTTGCGGGCCGGGTCTGCGACTACACGGATGGAATGCTGGGCCTGGCCGAGGATGGTGCCCATACTGTCCTTGAAGGTGGCGAACACGGTGGCGACGCCTTCGGCGGTGAGTTTGACAGAGGCGCTGGTGGAGCCGCCGGGGGATATCTGCACCGGCATCATCCAGCCCATCTCTGCGTTTGAGGCGGAGAACTCGACCTGCGTGGTATCGCCATATCCAGTTGCCTGAATGTCGGCCATCGCGCCGACGATGGCTTCGGTAATGCCGCTGAGGGAGCCCCCCATACCGAGGCGAGGGCCTGTGGATACGGGGCGTTTGGCTGGATCGGCGGTGACCTGGATCGCGTGGGACGCATTGCCCAGAATATTGCCCAGCTTGTCCTTGAACGTAGCCGTGATGGTGGCGAGGCCTTCCGTTGTCAGACGTACGGAGGCGGCGACGGACCCGCCAATGGCGATTGGTTGGGGCATCATCCAGCCCATATCGGCGTTGGAGGCGGAGAATTCGACCTGTTCGCTCTCGCCATAGCCCTGGGCGATGATGTCGGTCATGGTGCCGACGACCGCCTGGGTAATGCCGCTGAGCGAGCCCCCCATACCGAGGCGGCGGCTGTCGAAGGGGGTATTCTGCACCGAGATGGAATGGTTTGCGCTGGCGAGCGTGCCGCCGAACTTGTCCTGCGCAATGGCTTCGATGGTCGTGGTGCCGGAGAAGTCCAGGGCGAGGGTGAAGCTCGCGCTGCCTCCAGAGACCGATACGATGTCGAAACCGATATTGCCGGTCGCGTTGAATTTCACCTGTTCGGCGCCCGTCGGCAGGCTGCCGGCCGTGACGATAATGCGTTCGCCCTGCCGGGCGTTGGATGGACCGGTGATGTGCATGGGGCTGGTCTCCTCGTACCTTATTAGGAGAGGCGCAGTTTTGCCGGATATCGGATCAGGCTGCCGGTAATTTCATGATGAGGCGATCCTGAGAGATCGGGGACGGGTGTCCCCGGACGGCGAATTTTGCTAGGGTCATCCCTGTGGGAGGGGTGCCCTATGGCTGATCGGGATGACAAGCCGGATTTTGAAAAGCTGAGGGCCTTGCGCTGGCTAGCGCTGGCTGTTGGCGCCGGAGTGTTTGGTGCTTCCGGCTGGCTGATGAGCATCTTCACCCGGCCTGAAGTGGCTACATGCGCACTGGCGTTTGCGTTTGGCGGTATTGCCTTCAGCGCGGTTTTCTATTTCGGGGCCCTGCTGACGGAAGGCTCGCTGCAGAAATACCTCATCCGGGACGAGACGGTCATCAAGGGCGACAATGTCGAGATGTTAACCCACACCAGGCGAGCCGAGGACGCCGAGACGGAGCGCTGGGTGGGCACTTATGTGTTCACGCGCAATCTGTTCGGGATGTCGGTCATCCCGCTGCTCATACTTGGCTACTTCTACTTTTTCGGCTGACGCGTTGGCCTCAATCGGCTCGAACATCTCTTTGATGATGTCGCAGCCGCCAACGAACTCGCCCTTCACATAGAGCTGCGGAATGGTCGGCCAGTTGGTGTAGGCCTTGATGCCTTCGCGCACGGCCTGGTCTTCCAGCACGTTGGTGGAGACGTATTCGACGCCGAGATAGTCGAGGATCTGGACCACGACCGAGGAGAAACCGCATTGCGGAAAGGTCGGCGTGCCCTTCATGAAGAGGACAACGTCATTGCTTTTGACGGCCTTGTCGATGGCGTCGAGGGTGGCATGGTCGGTCATGTTCGGTATCTCCGCGTTTGCTTTCATGTGATGCCGTGCACTGGCTGGGTCAAGAGGGCGGTTCATGCGGGTGTATCCGGACTGGCGGAGCCATCCGGGTTTGGGGTAGTTCGGAGCTCCTAAGGTGGAGCCTCGCGCGGCGGGCGCCGCGGCGCCCGGTGGGTTGAGTTTTACTGTTGCGGTGTGGGCACCTCGCCCGCCGCGCGTCTGCCACCGGAGTTTCGGGCAGTTTTCGGGATGACTTCGGCGCTGCCAGGCCTTGACCACTTACCATCAACTCACGTGACCTCTCCGCGAAGAGAGGCGGGCCAGTCGGGATTCTCTACCGGCTTTTTGGTCCGGCTTGCCTGGATCAACGTCCCTAGAGAGGTTGCGGGCCGTTACTCCCGCCGCCTCCCATCCTCCGGGGCGACC
>NZ_NCJT01000492.1 GCF_002282565.1 Hyphomonas sp. 34-62-18 | reverse complement strand
GGCCGGCCTTGATTTTGAGGCGATGAAAACCGCCGCCAAGACACGCGGTTTCCAGCCGGTGGCTCTGGAAGGCGTCAAAGCGCGCGGCGAAATCCATCAAACCATCGACAAGCTGACCAGCCGCAACGTGATCGGCGTGCTTCCGGGCACCAAGACGCCGGACGAATATGTTCTGTATACGGCACATTGGGACCATTTGGGCATGAAAACCGGTGCCCCCGGCGAAGACTTCTATGCTGACCAGATCTTCAACGGCGCTGTGGACAACGCGACCGGTACGGCCGGCATTCTCGAGATCGCCGAAGCCATGGCCGCCCAGCCAACAGAGCGATCGACCATGTTCCTCTTCTGGACGCTGGAAGAGTCCGGCCTTCTGGGCTCTGAATACTTTGCCAACAATCCGACAGTCCCGTTCAACAAGATTGTGGCGGGCGTGAACATTGACGGCGCGCTGCCGATGGGCCGCACCAAAGACATGACCGTGATCGGCTTTGGCGCTTCGCAACTTGAGGACATCCTCAAGGAAGTGCTGGTGGCACAGGATCGCATCATCACGCCCGATGGCAGGCCGGAAGCGGGCTATTTCTATCGCTCGGACCACATCTCGCTCGCCAAGAAAGGCGTGCCGATGCTGTATGCTGACGGCGGAGAGGACAAGCGTGAGGGTGGCCTCGCTGCAGGACGCGCAGCAGCAGCTGCCTACACTGCCGAGCGTTATCACAAGCCGATGGACGAATACTCCGACAGCTGGGATCTCTCCAGCTTCCAGGAAGACATCCAGGCGCTTTATGAAGTTGGCCTTCGTATCGCAAACTCGGACACCTGGCCCACCTGGTATGAGGGCAACGAGTTTGAAGCTGCCCGCAAAGCAAGTCTCGCCGGCGAATAAGCCGGCGGGCCCTGCCCCCAAACGGTCAACAGGCTGGAGCCGGCATGCTTTCGTATCAGCATGGCTTTCACGCGGGAAATCGCGCCGATGTGCTTAAGCATGCCGTGCTCGACACCCTGCTGCGGTCCGCCGCAGCAGGGCCGCGCCCGATCTTTTATGTTGAGACCCATTCCGGGCGCGGAAGGTATGACCTTACCAACGCCCAAGCCCGCAAGCGCGGCGAGTC
>NZ_NCJT01000491.1 GCF_002282565.1 Hyphomonas sp. 34-62-18 | reverse complement strand
GAAAGGTATTTCGGGTCATGGTGAAAATTGCGCTGCGCCGCGTCCGTTGGCGTCACCTTGCCGTAAACCCGCAGCGACTCGATCAACTCCGCCAGCGCGCTGTCATTGGTTACAATCGCGCCGCCATCCCCGTAACAGCCTAGTGGCTTGGCCGGAAAAAAGCTCGTTGTGGCTATATCCGCCCAATCTGACGGGTGCCGCCCATTCAGTGTGCAGCCATAGCCCTGCGCGGTATCGGAAATCAGCTTCAGCCCTTCCCTGGCGCAGATCGCCTTGATGGCTGGGTAATCCGCTGGCTGACCAAAAAGGTCCACCGCAATCACAACCTTGGGCTTGAGCTTACCATCCGCTTTGACCCGCGCGATCTGTGCCTCAAGGCTCGCTGGGTCCATATTGTAGGTGTCCGGCAGTATATCGACGAACACCGGTGTCGCCCCCAGCCAGGGCACCACCTGCGCCGTCGCCACGAAGGTAAAACTCGGGCAGAAAACAGCATCTCCCGGTTTCAACTCCCAGGCCATCAGCGCCAGCGCCAGCGCATCGGTGCCATTGGCGCAAGAAACAGCGTGCTTTGCCCCGCACCAGGCCGCCAGCTGCTTTTCCAGCTCGCCCACTTCCGGCCCAAGCACATACCGCCCGCTTTCGATCACGCGCTGAACGGCAGAATTGATTTCCAGTTCGATTCGCCGCCGTTGGGCCTGAAGGTCGATGAATTGCATCTCGGGTTGTCTCCGATTGTTCGTCAGCGCTCTCTGGCCCGCCTCACGCGCAGTTTCCAGTCACACTTGGTTTCAGCCTGTGTCAGGAAAATTCTACGCGTTCCTGAGAGAAATAGAACAGCGAGCGCGTTTCATCGTCGATGTTGGACGCGTCCACATGCAGCAGCTTGCGCATGGCGTTCTTCCGGTCTTTCAGCGCATGGTCAAAATCAGCCTCGATCAGCTTGTCCACACCGAGGTGCGACATTGCCTCGCGCACTTCCATGTAAAGGGTCAGTGATCCGCCAAGGAACATCGATTCATAGGCAATCTTGCTGGCAATCTTGTCATGGATGTCGCCATAGCCAAACTGGCGTTCCATCACAGACTGGCGCTTGGTGATGAAGTCGATTTCCT
>NZ_NCJT01000490.1 GCF_002282565.1 Hyphomonas sp. 34-62-18 | reverse complement strand
GCTTCCGCAGACGCATTGAATCCGGCTTCCCGGGCAGCCGAAAGCGACACGACACCGCCGATGGCGTCTGATCCATGGATCGAAGACGCAGCGCCACGCAGCACTTCAATACCGCCGACCGGCAATGCCGTCAGCAGGCCGAAATCGGTTTCTCCATTGACCGGATCGGAAATCTCGATGCCGTCAAAAAGCACGAGCGTATGGTTGGCCTCAGCGCCCCGCATGCGCACCTGGGTCAGGCCGCCAATGCTGGCCGCGCGGGATACCGCAACCCCTGGAACAGCGCGCAGCTGATCAACCGGGTTCGGCGAAAGGCGGATCGCGAGATCCTCCGCCGTCAGTACGGACACGGAGGATGTCACATTGTCGAGTTCGATAGGCCGAAGTCCGGAAACTTCGACGGGATCAAGCACGCGGGCTTCTTCGGCCTGAGCTATAGATACGTGAAAAGCGAGCGCAGAAGCGCCCATGAGTGTGAGTCTGAGGAACATTGTCCACAGGTCCTTCTTTGGCCGGAGGGTTTTCCCCTTCGCGGCGGGTTCATGACATGTCGCATGAACGGAAGGGTGCCTTCCGCGGCCCTACGCCTGTTCCCGGACGGCGAGCCAACGACGGCAACAGGCAGGTCTCCTGACTTCGCGGATCATCGCCGGAGAGAGCTGCCTTCCCGGTTTCCCAGTGGCGTATGGCTCACACGGCTCCCCGCTCACAGTTACGGGCATAGCGCCGGATTCCCACCGGCTTCCCTTTTCACCCGGACCATGATCCGGGCACCTGTTGCGTAAGGCGGCTGTAATGCGAATTCCGCAACACGGCAAGCGGGCAAACCTTCCTTGCCCACTCACCCCACAAGCGAAGCGCAGGTGCAGAAGCTCCTCATAAGAGGAGCGCCGCGCACCACACACGCTTCGTCTAAAGACTGTTCAGCAGATGCCCGCCATCGACCACGAGCGTCGAGCCGGTCATGAAACTGCCCGCGTCCGACGCCAGCAGCAGCAGCGGACCGGCCAGTTCGTTGATGTCGCCGATGCGGCGCATGGCGATCCGGCGGATCATCTGCAGGCCCTGCTCGCTGTCGAGGAACTCGTCATTGATCTCGGTCTTGAAATAGCCCGG
>NZ_NCJT01000184.1 GCF_002282565.1 Hyphomonas sp. 34-62-18 | reverse complement strand
CGGCGCTGAGCGCCAAGGTGGAGGAATTCTCCCGCCTGTCAGCCGTGCCCAACATCCTGTCTTTCCTGATTGCCAGCGGCCTGACAGGCTACGTGGCCTACAGCCTGAAATCCGACCCCAAACCCAATCGCTTCGGCCCGCCAACGACCGGCAGCCGTTCTTCCTGACGCCCGCCCCTGAAAAAGACGAGGACCTGCCATGGAATACACCGCCGGCGCCATCGACCCGCAACGCCCCTGGATCCGTGACGAGCGCGACGCGCCCGCTACGATGAACTGGCGCAACACCCTCTTCAATCCCTTCGGCAAGACCTACAAGCTGCATTTCACGCGGGCCTGGACCTTCATGTTTATGGGCCGGTTGCTGCTGTATGTGGTCCCGAGTTTCATTGCCTTCCTGGCGGGCATTGCCGGGGTGGGCACGGAGGGCCTCAATGCGCCGGTGAACCTCGTTCTGTTCAGCGTGCCGGCGGTGCTGCTGCCGTTTGCGCTGTTTACGCTGATCACGGAATATACCTCGTTCGTCGTGCATGTCCGCAGGCTGACGGAAGCGGGGCGGTCTGCCTTCATGGCGGTGATCGTGCTGGTGCCGATGCTGCTGGGGCTGATTGCCTATGCGTTGGGCACGCAGGCAGGCGCGGCGCAATACCGGCAGATGCATAGCCCGGCCAATACTGAGGTGGTGGAAGCCAAGAGCGAGAAGAAGGGCGAAGAGGAAGAGGGCGAAGAGGCCGCTTCCGGAGACCCCAAGGCGGCGCCGGCCGGTGGGCGCGGCGGCGCGCGCAATCCGCAGATGGCCCGGATGATGGAACTGAGCGAACGCGAGCTGGCGCAGCAGACCGGCATGGGCATGGCGTTTCCGATCTGGTGGCTGGCGTCCTTCGGGGCGATGCTCTGGTCGCTGATCTATGTGGCGCGCCTGCCCAATGGCGGGGAAGGGAAATTCCGCACGGGGAGCCATATGACGCCGGAGGAAATTGCGCGCGGGGTTTGAGGGCTCTGCCTCAGGCGCTGCGTTTCTAGTGAGAGCGCCCCGCCCCCTCCCCATGACTATCGGGGGAGGGTTGGGGTGGGGGCCGGTGAGGGTCAGGCGGCGACCAGAGGCGCGTCTGCGCGGATCAGCTGGCTGCTGAAGACGTTCTCGAAGGCGGCTTTCAGGGCCATGTCCACTTCTGACATCGAGACGATGCGGCCGAGGCCGGCGAGGCTGGTGACGCCGTAGCGTGGGTCTTCGATGCCGCAGGGGGTGATGCCGGTGAAATGGTCAAGCTCGGGCTCCACATTCAGCGAGATGCCATGGAAGCTGACCCAGCGTTTGAGGCGCACGCCGATGGCGGCGATCTTGTCTTCCCGCAGGGGGCCGCCGGGCTCTGTCCGGTCTACCCAGACGCCGACACGGCCCTCACGCATGCCGCCCTCGACATTGAAGGCGGCGAGGGCCTGGATGATCCATTCTTCCAGGTTGGCGACGAAGGCCCGGACATCGCGGCCACGGGCGGCGACATCGAGCATGACATAGGCCACCCGCTGGCCGGGGCCGTGATAGGTATACTGGCCGCCGCGCCCGGCATCGTAAACGGGGAAGCGGGCGGGGTCTTTCAGGTCTTCTATGCGGGCGGATGTGCCGGCAGTGTAGAGGGGGGGATGTTCCAGAAACCACAGCAGTTCCGGGGCGTTTTCCTCCCTTATGGCGCGGGCGCGGGTCTCCATCGCGGCCAGGGCCGCCTCATAAGGCACCGGGGCATCGGAGACGGCCCATTCGACGGGAGGAAAATTCTTCATGGCTGGTGCGATATAGGCGTTTTTCAGGGCTTCACAAAGCCGAATGACCGCCTTATACGGCCCGTCTGCCTCGAGAATACCAGTGTGCGGTCGTGGCGGAATTGGTAGACGCGCAGCGTTGAGGTCGCTGTGGGGCAACCCGTGGAAGTTCGAGTCTTCTCGACCGCACCAACTCTCATATTTTTCAGCAGAAAAAACACAGATAAAGTAGGGCGTTTGCAGATCCTGAGGCTCAGGCTTGTGCTTTTGCGCTTTGTTGCGTGATGTTTTTACATACACATTCTGGTGCCGTGCGCCGACGAGGTGATCGCGAAATCAGGGTCGAAATTCAGGCCGGCCCCTCCAATTGAAGGGGGCGCGCGCTCTCACTATTACCGCCGCGTCCCTGACCGGTTCGGTAGCGCCGCGGCGAACTGATGAAAATCGTCCATCCCTGTCCTGAGAAGGTATTCGAGAAGCTCGACGCAGGCCTCGGCAAGGACGCTTCCGATCAGCTTGAATAGCCCCCGGGCGGTTTCTTCCGGCGACAAGCCGGGCGGGGGCGCGGACGGCTCGGACAGACATGCCGAAATCCGGCCCGAGCGCTCCTGGCGACGCGTCCATTCCTCATCCTCCAGTTCAAAAAGCGGCCAGTATTTGTCGCCCATCCGCACCATTGCTTTCGCAGCAATGCGGCGGGTGTCTTCGACGAGCACCGCGTTTTGCGGCGGGGCCGCTCCGTATGCGTCAGGACAGGCCGCGTCGTAGACGGTCTCGATTTCTGCGACGCCGTAGCCGATCCCTTCGGCATCGGTCATCAGCTCATGCAGCCGGTTGATCCGGTCCAGGATGACCGCCCCGGCCACATTGAAACGCAGGGTTTCGAGACGGCGGGCCATATTCTCCGGCATCTCCACCTCAGGGACGAGTTGCTGGACCTGCTGCTGGACCCCTGGCTTTTTGGGCTGGCTGTCATCTCGTCTTTCCCGCGTCACGCCTGCCGTGCGCTTGAGAGGAGCTTCTGAAATCTGAGGGCGCTTGATGCGCTGCACGCCGGGCCATTTGCGGCAACGCCCGGCATTGGCCGGATCGCACCCGCAAATGCGGCGGCCCAGGGGACGACGACAGTCATTGCGGGTGCGGTCCGGGGCAGGCGGGCGCAGGGCTGCCGTTTATATTCAGATCATTTAATGTATCATGTGTGGCGCATTAGGTAACGCTTGGGCTCTTAATGTCTTACTTATGATGCATTAACCGGTATTTTAAAGATTTGAAATAGTGTCCTATGGGTGATACATTAAGCGGAAATATCGGACTTAACGAAGTACAAATGATGCATAATATCGACTTTCCCACGGCGTCCAGTGAGTCCATCGCTGGAGCGCTTTGCAAGCGGCTCGATGAAATTCGGCTGAGCCGGAATATTAGCCAGGAGGACCTTGCAGCCGATGCCGGGGTCTCCCGGAGCACCCTCTCGCGCCTGGCCGATGGCAGGCCGATCTCCCTCGATACCTTTGTACGTGTGATGCAGGCCCTCAAACTGACCGATCATCTCGCCGCTCTGCTGCCAGATCCAGCGATCCGGCCGGTTGACCGGGTGCGCCTCGATGGAGCGGAGCGCCAGCGCGCGAGAGGCAAACGCGTCGTGCCGTCTGACTGGCGGTGGGGTGACGAAGGCGACGAAGAATGAACGACACCGCGCGTGTCATGCTCTGGGGGCGCGATATCGGCGCCGTTACGTGGCTTCCAGATCGCGGGATCGGGGTTTTTCAGTACACGCCTGAATTTTCTCAATCCGGCATCGAGGTGGCGCCGATGATGATGCCGCTCACGGATGTCCCCTACGAGTTTCCCTCGCTGTCTCGAGAAACCTTCAAGGGTTTGCCGGGCATGTTGGCCGATAGTCTGCCGGACAAGTTCGGGAACACGCTGATCAACGCATGGCTCTCGCGTGAGGGGCGTGATCCGGGCAGCTTTACGCCCGTCGAGCGGCTCTGCTATACCGGGACGCGCGCCATGGGCGCTCTGGAGTTCAGGCCGCTTCTCAATGAGACGCCAACGTCATCTCGCAAAATCGAGATCAATGCGCTGGTGGAACTGGCGAACCGCGTTCTGGATGACCGGATTGCGCTGGAGGGCAAATTAACCGGCGTCGATGACCACTCCGCCATTGAAGATATCCTCCGCGTCGGCACATCCGCGGGCGGGGCGCGCGCCAAGGCCGTGCTGGCCTGGAATCCGGAAACGGGCGTCTTCCGGTCGGGCCAGGCTCCCGCGTCCGATGGTTTCAGTCAATGGCTGATGAAGTTTGATGGCGTTCAAGGAAATAAGGACAAGGAAGTCGCCGACCCTCAGGGATTTGGCCGCATCGAATACGCCTACTATCTGATGGCAGTCGAAGCCGGTATCGATATGGAGGAATGTCGCCTGCATGAAGAAGGCGGCCGCGCGCATTTTATGACCAAGCGGTTTGACCGGACCGCAAACGGAAGAAAGCTGCACATGCAGTCCCTGGGCGCGCTCATGCATTATGATTTCAATATCGCCGGCGCATACGCCTATGAACAGGCGCTTCGGACCATCAGGCGTCTCGGGCTGGCGATGCCGGATGTCGAACGCCAGGTGCGGCGCGCCTTCTTCAATATTCTGGCGCGCAATCAGGACGATCACGTCAAGAACATTGCCTTTCTGATGGATCGCAAGGGCGTCTGGCGGCTCTCGCCAGCCTTTGACATGGCCTATTCCTATAATCCGTCCGGTGTCTGGACCGGCCAGCATCAGATGAGCCTCAATGGCAAACGCGATGGGTTCGATGTGGAAGATCTTCTTACCTTCGCGGCCGCGGGCGGGGTCAAACAGTCCCGAGCCAAGTCGATTCTGACGGAGGTCTCCGCAGCGGTCAGCCAGTGGCGCCGGTTTGCGCAAGACGCCGGTATGCCGGATACGGATATTGATCGCATTGCGCGGACGCAGCGAAGCGAACTGTTTATCTGAAGGCGAGCGGTGCTTGCAACCAGGCTGCGTGGGAGGCGCTCAAGCGCGAGCGCCTCCCAATACCCCCGTCCCGGCAGGGAGGATCAGAAAAGTTGAGGCTCCTAGCAGGCGCATTTCCAACGAGCCCGTTGAAGCCCTGTCAGGCGCCCGGCACAGGCGCGTCCTTGCCGAGCGTGCCGCGCACATAAAGCTGGATGACGAAGACGCTGATCACGACCAGGATGGGCGTGGCGAGCAGCACGCCCAGCGGGCCGAGCAGCATGCCGAGCGCGAGAATGGCAAAGAGATTGAGCGCCGGGGGGATTGAGGCGGTCTGTTTCTGGATCAGCGGATAGACGAGGTTTGCCTCCAGCTGGGAGACGGTGAAATAGGCGATCGCTGTCCAGAGCGCGGTGAGCGGGCTGACCGTGAAGGCCAGCAGGACGCCGGGGATGGCCGCGATGAGCGGGCCGACCGTGGGCACGAACTGGGCGATGCCGGCGATGAGCGCGAGGCCGAGGAAAGCAGGCACGCCGAGCAGCCACAGCGTGAGGCCCATCACCACCGTCATGATGGCCATGTCGAT
>NZ_NCJT01000489.1 GCF_002282565.1 Hyphomonas sp. 34-62-18 | reverse complement strand
TGGGCCGTCTCCTTGGAGAACAGGCGCACAGGCTCGCCCTCTGGCTCGACCTCTGGCGCGGCCTCATCCTCCAGCAGCACCGGCGGCGCCATCACCCCGTCATTCCCGAAGGCGGAAAAGGCCACCAGAAACGCCATCGGCGTGACCGAGATGCCATGTCCATAGGAAACGGTCGCGGCAGTCACCTCATCCATACGCGCCGGGATCAGCGGCGCGGCAGAGCCGGGCAGGCCCACAGGCGCGCGGCGGGTGAGGCCGGACAGTTCCAGAAACTGCTGCTGGCGCTGGGATCCCAGCGCATAGTTCACCTGCACGGTGCCGATGTTGGAGCTTTCCGACAGGATTTTCCAAACGTCCGCCTCGCGGGCAAACCAGTGCGTATCTGTAATGCGGCGGCCCTGGATCAGCAGGGGTTGGCCTACCGCAAAGCGATCTTCCGGCTTGATCGCGCCCACGTCCAGCGCGGCGGCAATCGTCAGCGGCTTGAAGATCGAGCCAAGCTCATACACCGCGCCGATCGCCCGGTTGGTGCGGGCCGGATCCTCCGCAGGCGTATCACTGGCGCGGTTGGGATCAAAAGGCGGCCAGCTGGCCATGCCGCGAATGGCGCCGGTGCGCGTATCCATCAGGATCGCGGCGCCGCCCTTCATGTCGTAATCCATCGCAGCGGTGGCGAGTTCTGCTTCCAGCGCGGCCTGCGCGCCGATGTCGAGCGCCAGGCGCACGGGCTCTGCCCCGCTCTGAAGCGCGCTGTCATAAGCCAGCTCAACCCCGGCAATGCCCTCGCCGTCCACATTGGTATAGCCAAGCACCTGCCCGGCCAGCACGCCGCGCGGATAGGCCCGGCGCGCCTCTTCGCGAAAGTCGAGCCCTTCGAGGCCCAGCGCGGCCACCTGTTCGCGCTGGCGCGGCGTGAGCCCGCGCTTCACCCAGACGAATTTGCGTTTTGGATCAGACAGGCGTTCGGAAAGATCCGCCTCGTTCAGCTCGGGAAGAACCCCAGCCAGCTGCCGCGCAACGTCGGCGCCGTCCCAGATCAGGCTGGGATTGGCCCAGAGCGACCAGGAAACAACCGATGTGGCCAGCAATTCGCCATTGCGGTCCACAATGTCCGCACGC
>NZ_NCJT01000488.1 GCF_002282565.1 Hyphomonas sp. 34-62-18 | reverse complement strand
GAAAGTTTCAATTTCCAGCCGATGGTCGAGGACGCCCCTGCAGACGCAGCCCCAATGGCGCGCTCCATGCGAGCTGAGCCACCGGCTGGCGAAGAAATGGCAGCAGCCACGGCGCCGCCCGAAGCGGTGGACATCGACGATCCCAATGTCACCGCTGCTGTTTCAGAATCTTTCATCGACAAGCTGAAGACCGTGCCGGTCGCGCATGAGACGCCGCGCTCTGCCGAATACAAACGTGCGTTCGATGTGACTTTCGCGATTGATGCCACCGGCGATATCACCGCAGCTGACGCCCTGCCTGGCCGCGGTGTAGTCGAAGAAGGCACAGCCCGCGTTTCAGACCGCGTGGAAGTGCGCCTCTCGGGCGCCGCCTTCTCGATCACGCCCACCTCTCCGCCCGTCCAGTCACTTTCTCCGCTTACGGAGAATACCTGGCGCTGGTCGGTCAGCGCGCTCAGCGCCGGCGATCATGATCTCACCTTTGAAATCTTCGCCGTCGATGCAGATGAAATCGTACCCCTGCGCACCTATCGCGACACGGTGACGGTGAAGGTATCTGGCCTCAACCGCGCCATTGCCTTTGCAGACCAAGCCAATCCGCTTTTCGTTCTGCTGGGTGGTCTCGGCTCTATCCTCGCGGGCGTGCTCGGCGTCGCCCGGTTCGTATTGAAAAAATAGCGCCAGCCTATTTCAATTCGATCCAAAGCTGCTCGGTCTGCGCCAGAAGTTCGCCATTAGCGGTGAACAGCGCGCTCGCGGCACCGTGCTTGCGGCCGTCGTCATAAAGGTGCCAGGCCGCCACGATCAGGGGTGCGCCCGCTTCGGGCCGGCGCAGAACCTCGCCCCTGATCCGCCCCAGCACCATTGGCCGCTCCTGAAAGCCAATGGCAAAGGCCCCAGGGCAATCAAGCGCCGCCCACAACACTTCCTCATGCACGCGGCCGCTGTCATCGGCATAATCTGCGTCCGGCGTCCACACATCCGTCACCCCGTCATAGCCATGCGGGCGCCCGGTAAAGATACAAAGCCCGTCATGCGTCCGTGACGGTCCGCACACGAAGCAATACGGAAAGGCGTGATCGGCGACGGGAGGAAAATTGTCCCGCCCCCGCGACGCCA
>NZ_NCJT01000487.1 GCF_002282565.1 Hyphomonas sp. 34-62-18 | reverse complement strand
TCGACGGCGCGCCTGATCACCATGACCTGGCTGGAGGGCGACCGGCTCGACGCGTTTCAGGACGCGCCGCAGGAGACCCGCAACCGGATCGCCGAAATGCTGTTCTGGACCTGGTGGGCGCCGATGAACTCCTACGCCGTCATTCATGGCGATCCGCATCTCGGTAATTACCAGGTGACGGGCGGCGGGGAAGGGATCAACCTTCTGGACTTCGGCTGCGTGCGCATCTTCCCCCCGGCCTTTGTCGCGGGTGTCGTCGATCTTTACCGCGCGATGCTGCACGATGATTTTGACGCCGCCTATGCCGCCTATGAGGCTTGGGGGTTCCAGAACCTGTCGCGGGAGCTGGTCGAGGTGTTGAATGTGTGGGCCCGGTTCATTTATGGGCCGATCATCGACGACCGGGTGCGCACGGTGGCGGATGGCGTGTCAGCGGGCGAGTATGGGCGCAAGGAAGCGTTCCGTGTGCGCCAGCTGCTCAAGGAAAAGGGGCCGGTGAAAATCCCGCGCGAGTTCGTGTTCATGGACCGCGCCGCTATTGGCCTTGGCGCGGCGTATCTGCGGCTGGGGGCGGAGCTCAATTTCCATCAGCTGTTCGAGCAAAGCCTTGAGGGCTTCTCGGTGGAGAAGGTGGCGGCCCGTCAGGCAGGTGCGCTGTCGGAGGCGGGGCTGGCATGACGCGCGAAGATCGCGCGCCGCTGGTTGCCATTGCATTGGGCGCGGTTGGCTTTCTTCTGCTTGCGGTGCTGGTGATGGCTGATACGACGCACGCTGTCGATCATGGCCTACTCAACTGGCTGCATGTGCCGGGCGAGCCGGCGTCACCGGTTTTAAGCGACTGGCTGGTTGACCCGATGACCGACATTACAGCGCTCGGCGGGTATACCGCCCTGACACTGCTTACGCTCGGCGCAGCGCTCTACTACGCCCTCCAGAGAAACTACGTCACGGCGGTCACGGTGGTGTTGGCAATCGCGTCTAGCGGGCTGGTGACGCACCTGCTGAAACTGGGAATTGACCGGATGCGGCCTGATCTGGTCGAGCATCTGACCCATTCGGCGAATGCGAGCTTCCCAAGCGGTCACGCCCTGCAGGCAACGGCCGCCTTTCTCATCATCGG
>NZ_NCJT01000183.1 GCF_002282565.1 Hyphomonas sp. 34-62-18 | reverse complement strand
GCGTCGCGCGCGGTCTTTACCGCGATGACGGTGGCAAGCGATGTGCCCGAAACGATGAGGCCGCTGGCAGTCTCGGGAAATCCGAACATCTCGCGGCACCAGGCAATCACCTGACGCTCGACATAGATGGCCCCGTGGTCACGCCCGCCGGCGTTGGCATTGATGGCGGCCGCGGCGATTTCTGCGAGCAGGTTCTGCGGCGTGCCCGACCCGTGCACCCAGCCGAAGAAGCGGGGATGGGTATTGCCCACCCCGTAGGGGAGCAGCGCAGCAAGCTGGCCGGCGATCTCGGCCTCCCCCTGCCCGTCCTTTGGGAGGGGCTGGGCAAAGGCAGCCTTCATCTCCGGCGGAAACGGCGTCCAGACGCGGCCTTCGCGGTTGGCCTCCATCTTGTCGATGGCCGCATCAAGCAGGTCATGCGCGCTCTGACGGAAAGCGGTCCAGTCGGCGGGGTCGAGCCCCTGATGGAGGGCGGGTGAATTTGGGTCAGTCATGGGAGGACATGCCTTTGGAATTTGAGCGCTTACTGACTCGCCCAGAGAATGCGTGCAATCCAGGCAATCTCGGAGGGCTTGAATTCCCTCGGGTCATATGCCGGATTGAGGGACGCAAGTTCGATGCTGCGGGCGTTGCGTTTGGCCAGCACTTTGGCCATCACCTCGCCGGAGGTTGTCTTGGCGACAACCCGGTCTCCGATCTTCACTTCGGCGCCCGGGGCGACGATGATCCGATCGCCCGCCCGGTAGGCTGGCTCCATCGAATCTCCGCTGATTTCAAGCGCGTAGACCGTCTCTGCCCCGAGCCCCGGAAACCGCACCTCTTCCCAGCCTGCCCCCACAGGGAAGCCGGCATCGTCAAAGAAGCCATCCTGCCCCGCCTGGGCAAAGCCGATCAGCGGCGCTGAGCCACCCCGGCGGCCTTCGACCAGGGCGGCAAAGTCGTCAAATCCGGCGCCGACGGCTTCCAGGGCCCGGGCGAGGCTTTCCGTGCTGGGCCAGCGGGGGCGGCCATCGGCGCCTTCGCGTTTTGAGGGGTTGAAGCTCGTCGGGTCGAGCCCAGCGCGTTTGGCGAGGGCTGAGGGGGTGAGGCCGTGATGGGCGGCGAGCCGGTCAAGCCCACGCCAGATGTCCTTGTGCTGCATCAGAATGCACCAATATGAAACGGTGGAATATTTTCCTATTGCAGGAATTTATCCCTATCGTCAACGGGTTGGCGGTTGCCAGTCTGAGGGCGGCACATTGCGGCGCCGCAGACGGATGGCGAGGCCGAGAGCCACCCCAACGCCGATAGCGATGGTAAGGTCTGCCACCACGGTGAGCACCAGTGTCAGTAACAGGAGAAGCCGGTCTTCCAGAGGCAGACGCGTATACTCGGCCCATTTGTGGGGCTCGCTCATATTCCACGCGGTCAGCAGCAAAAGCCCCGCCAGGGCGGGTAATACCAGCTGCGCGGCAAGCCCCGAAAAGAACAGCATGATGACCAGCAGGGTCAAGGCGTGGACAATTCCAGCCACAGGTGTTTGCCCGCCAGCCTTCACATTCGTCGCTGTGCGCGCAATGGCGCCAGTCGCCGGCAGACCACCGAAAAGACCCGATCCAAGATTAGCCGCGCCTTGTGCAATCAGCTCTGCATTCGGGCGGTGACGCCCCCCGATCATCCGATCTGCCACCATGGCGGAGAGGAGCGACTCGACCCCGGCCAGGAAGGCGATGATGAAAGCCGAGGGCAGCAGCTCGCGCAGGCGGGCAAGTGTGACCTCCGGCAAGGCGGGCATGGGCAGGCTGGAGGGGAGATCGCCGAAGCGGCTGGCAATGGTATCGACCGGCAGATGGGCGAGCGCGGCCACGGCCGAGGTGAGCCCTACGGCGACGATGAGGCCCGGCCAGCGGGGGGCAACACGGCGGAATACAATGATCAGCAGAATGGTGGAGACCCCGATGCCGAGGGCAGCGGGGTTGAACGTGTCCCGGCCCTCCCACAAGGCAGGAAGCTTATGCAGGAACTCCGCCGGCAGATGATCGACTTCAAGACCGAAGAGATCTTTCAGCTGGCTGGTGGCGATGATGAGGGCGATGCCAATGGTGAAACCATTGACCACGGCTTCGGGTATGAACTGGATGAGATTGCCGAGCCGCAGGGCCCCCGAGAGCAGCAATATGAGCCCGGCCATCAGTGTGGCCAGCACCAGACCGTCAAAGCCATGATGGGCGATGACGCCATAAACGACCACGATAAAGGCCCCGGTGGGTCCGCCGATCTGCACGCGGCTACCGCCAAGAGCGGAAATGAGGAAGCCGCCGATGATGGCCGTGACGAGGCCGACGCCGGGATCAGCGCCTGAAGCGATAGCGATCGCGAGGCTGAGCGGGAGGGCAACCATGGCGACCGTGACACCGGCGAAGGCATCGGCCGCGAAGAGTTTAGGCGTGTAGGTCTTGAGGGTAGTAAGGAGTTTCGGTGTCACATCGCTGGCGGGCGCGAGGATTTGCGGGCGTCCGTACTTCAGAAATACCTAAAGTATGGAGGGGCGCTGCGCAACTGTGGCGGTTGTTCGCACCGCAGAAGTCAGAGCCGCCAGCCGCCAGAGCCTGCGCCACCGGGACGGATATCCGGGATCAAATGTTTGCGGGGCAGCGAATAGACCCGGCCCTCGCCCATGGCAAAGGCCATGCAGCCTTCTGGAAAGACGGCGGAAAAGGCCGTATCCAGAATATTCAGCCCCCCGGCAAAGGCACCCATGGCCGGCATCACGAGGCGCGCACCATCCGACGCGAAGCAGCGGCGGCGGACAGAACGCCCGCGCCCGGCAACCTTGACGACGGGATGCAAGTGGCCGGCGACCTCGCCTGCCTCCCCTTCCGGCTCGTGCCGGAAGACGAGTCCATCGAGACGAAGCACCTTAGCGGCGCGGCCGCCGAGATGGGCCGGGGGATCCGGATCATGGTTGCCTTCGATCCACACCCAGTCATGCGCGGCGGTCAGCGCGCGGATACGCTGTGCATAGGGCGTCGGCAGGCGATGCTCCGACTGGCGGTCATGGAAGCTGTCACCAAGGGAGAGGATGGTTTCCGGGCGCAGGGCTGCGCAGAGTGCTTCCAGCCGCGCGAGCGTTGCGCCGGTATCATAGGGGGGCAAGAGTTGGCCGGCGGCAGCGTAGTTGGAGCCTTTTTCCAAATGAAGATCGGACACCACCAGCAAACGGCGCGCAGCCCACCAGAGCCCTCCCTCCGGCAAAGGCGTCAACAGCTCTCCGGCCAGGTGGAGCAGCGTTTCTTTTGGCTGAGCGTGAAGGGGAGTCATGGGCTAAAGAATTGACGCGACTTATTGGGTGGGTCAACGGGCACGCCGCAGGTCAGCAGCGCACCCCGCCGAACCGAAGAGGAGAACCTTACGGCGTATCGGAGTACGACCAAGCGGCGCAAAAAAGCCAGACGGCTTGACGACTAGCCCATGGCGTCTCGCACGAGGTCTTCTTCCGCCTCGCGAAGGATGGCTTCCATGGCGGAGGCGCCGAAGACGGGCTCGCGCCCGACTTCGAGCATCACCGGCACAGCGAAGGGGCTGATCTTGGCGAGCGGCTTGTGGACGATATGGCCATGAATGCGGGCGAGCATGTCTGACAGGCGGCGCACATCAAGGAGACCTGTGGCAGCGTCGGCGCGGGTGGCCTGTAACAGGATATGATCCGGCTCATGGCTGCGCAGGACATCGAAGATGAGGTCTGTCGAGAAGGTGACCTGGCGGGAATTTTTCTCAGAGCCCGGAAGGTTGCGGTGGATCAGGCCGGAGATTTGAGCGCAATGGGCGAAGGTGCGCTTCATCAGGGCGCTTTCATCGAGCCACTCTTCGAGATCGTCGCCCAGCATATCCGGATGAAATATCTCATCCATGTCGAGGCCGCGCATATCCTCCATACCCCAAACGGCCATCGCATACTCGCTGGCAACAAATCCGGCAGGCTTTGCCCCCGCCCGCTCCAACCGGCGCGTGACCAGCATCCCCAGCGTCTGATGGGCAAGGCGGCCTTCAAAGGGATAGGAGACGAGATAGTGCCGGTCTGCGCGCGGGAAGGTCTCCACAAGCAGATGATCCGGTGGCGGAATAACTGAACGCAACTCCTGTATCTCGAACCATTCGCGCACCGGATCTGGCAGGTGTTTCCATTCCGCCGGATCGTGGATCATGCGGCGCACACGGTCTGCCAGGAAGGTGGATAGCGGGAACTTGCCGCCGTTGTAGGTTGGGATCGCAGGGCTGTCTGATTGAGCGCGGACGCAGAGGGCATCCATCCCGTCAATGCCCAGCAGGCGGAGGATTTCCCCGCCGAAGAGAAATGTGCCTCCGGGTGTCAGCAGGCTGAGGAAGTACTCCTCCATTTCGCCGAGCTTGCGGCCGGGGCGTATTGTCCTGTTGCTCGCGGCTGTTCCCTCGCCTGAAGCTCGGGGCCGCTGCGGCTGCACCTCGCGTGTGGGGGCGCCCACCTCCGATGCAGCATTGCGAGGCACTCCCGCCTTTCCCGCAAAACTTGCCAGCCGCACGTTCAGCATGGGGGCCTCGACGATGGCACCGATATTCATGCGGTGGGCCTGCTTGTCGCGCGGGGTACGGGCGACCCATAGACCATCAGGGCGGCGCACGATGCGATGGAAGCGGTCATAAGTTTTGAGCGCATAGCCGCCCGTGGCGACGAAATCGACGATGCGTTCGAAGGTGTCCCAATCAAGGTTCCTGAAGGGCTGAGCCCTGCGCACTTCGTCAAAAAGCTCGGCAAGCCGAAAGCCCTCCCCGCACGCCCGGCCCATGACGTGCTGGGCAAGGATGTCGAGCGCGCCGGCGCGGGGGCCCTCTCCATCAATCTCTCCTGCTTCCACGGCTGCCTCCGCCGCGCGGCACTCGAGCACCTCGAACCTATTTGTGGGCACAAGGATGGCCTCACTGGCTTCGTCCATGCGGTGGTTGGAGCGGCCGATGCGCTGGATAAGGCGGGCAGCGCCTTTTGGCGCGCCCATCTGGATGACGAGATCGACCTCGCCCCAGTCTATTCCGAGATCAAGAGTGGAGGTGCAGACAACCGCCTTGAGTTGGCCGGCTGCCATGGCCGCCTCCACACGCTCGCGCTGCTCGCGGGCAAGTGAGCCGTGATGAAGGGCAATTGGGAGGCCATCTTCATTTGCCGCCCACAGCTCCTGGAAGAGCAGCTCTGCCTGGCTGCGCGTGTTGACGAACACAAGCGTCATAGTGGCGTCGCGGATCGCCTCATAGACTTCCGGCACGGCGAAGCGGCCGGAATGGCCCGACCAGGGGATACGCTCGCGGGAAACAAGGATGGAAATGTCGGG
>NZ_NCJT01000182.1 GCF_002282565.1 Hyphomonas sp. 34-62-18 | reverse complement strand
TTTGTTTACCCCGGCCTAACGCCGCTTAACGTCTTTCTTGATGACTGACCCAAAAAGATTCACCCGATTCAGAAATCGGAAACCACGACCGGCGTTTAGTGGCGCTTCCACGAGGCCGTTGGACCCTAGGAGTGCCTTTGCCAATGATGAATGATCTGACAGCGCACATCGCTAAAGCCAACGGCCTCGCGGAGCCCCTCGCGCGGCACGCGCTGGGCATTCTCCTGAACTGTGCAGACCGGCAGGGCGCGCCCCTCGCGGCTGTCATGTTCCGCACCATCCCCGGCACGCGCGCTCTCGCCGCTGCCGCTGGCGCTGAAATCGGCGCGCCGACCGGCGAAATCGCCCGCATGATCGAGCTGACCCCTGGCGGCCGCCGCCGGGTGGTCGAGCATATGTTCGGCGCGCTGCGCCAGGCTGGCATTGACCATGAAACCATGGGCCGGCTCCTGCCGTCCATTGGCAGCTGGATGCACGATGTCTGCGGTATTGAAGGCATGGGCCAGCTCGGCGCACTGATCGCGCATGACGGCGCAGAGACCGCCGCCGGCGCTGCCGCGCGCGCAGCCTGACGCACGGGCCAGGCTTTTCAAGCCCCGCCAAGCCCGCTACAGCCCCTCGTCAGAACTGACCCAAGGACTGACAGGGGCCCGCCACCATGACGATTGAAAGCCTTCACGCGGATGAAGCCATTGCGGTGCGCCTCATGCAGGCAATCCGCGCGGACGCTGAAGCCGCCTGCGCGCCGGACGCGCTGGACCTTGTCTCCGTAACGCTGGATCTGTCCGCCACTGCCGAAGCACCTGGCGATCTGGTCTACACCCCCCGGATCGACCGGAAGACGCGCACCATCCTCTTCACCAGCGGCTCTGCCGCAAGTCCGGCCGGCGCGGTCATGACGGCAACCGTCGTCTACCGTATCCGCCCCTCAAGCTGAAAAGACAGCTGAGACGACAGCGCACCGGCCGGATTACTCGGCCGCCGGCAGGATTTCCTTCGGTGCCTTGCCATCTTCATTCGCCGCGATGCTGCCCGAAGGCGGCGGCGTGCGATCCCCGCCCTTCCGCACGCGCAGCCAGCTCAGCAGCTTCAGCACATAGGGCTTCAGCCAGTTGATGAGTTTGCTTGTCCGGCGCTGCATCCGGTAAGGCACCAGCAGCCAGGTCGGCGTCACCAGCAGGATCATCATCGTGGAGAAGGCGAGGCCGAACACCACGGCGGTGGCCAGCTGCACCCACCATTCAGCCGTTGCCCCGCCGAAATTGATGGCCCCTTCGGAGAACACCACCGTCATCTGCATCACCATCGGCAGCAGGCCGCAGACCGTGGTGCCCGTGGTCAGGAGGATCGGGCGGATACGTTGCGCCGCTGTGGCGAGCGCCGCCTCTTCAGGGGCGCGCCCATCCGAGAGCAGGCGGTTGAAGGTATCGATCAGAACGATGTTGTTGTTCACAACGATACCCGCCAAAGCAACAATGCCGGTACCAATCATCAGAATACTGACATAAGGCAGCACCAGATTGATGCCGACCAGCACTCCAGCTGTTGAGATGATTACGGCGGTGAGTGTCAGGATCACCTGCCAGAAATTGTTGTATTGCCAGAGCAGGATCACAGCCATCATGAAGAGGGCGGCGGCTGCGGCCCCGCCGAAGAAGGCAGTGGCTTCGGCCGAATCTTCGTCAGCGCCTTCAAAGCGCACTTCCACGCCTGCCGGCAGGTCCTGCGCGTCAATCCATTCCTTCAGCTCTGCCACAATGGCGGCGCCTTCGCCCTGAACTTTTGCGTTGCCGCGTACGGAGATAACACGCTTGCCGTCCCGGCGCTCGATGGTTGAGACGCGCGGCGCAGGCTCGCGGTCCACAAACAGTGACAGCGGCACATTCCCCTGCGGCGTTGCAATCCGCAGGCTGTCCAGCGCAGAGGCCGAGCGGGCATCCTCCGGGAACCGGACACGGATATCCAGCTCGTCATTGGAATCGTCAGGGCGGTAGCGGCCCACAAGGATACCGTTGGTAACAAGCTGCACGGCGGCGCCCACCTGGGCAACGTCCACGCCAAACTTGCCGGCCTCGGCGCGGTCCACGGTCAACTGGTATTCCACGCCTGGGAGGGGGCGGGAATCGTCCACTTCCCGCACATCCTCGCGTGCCTCCAGCCAGCCGCGGATCATGTCGGCAGCCTGATAGAGTTCGTCATTGTCAAAGCCGAGCAGCGCGACCTGGATATCCTTGCCGCCGGGCGGGCCTTGCTCACGCGCGCTGATCTGGAAGCGCAGGGCAGGCACCTGCGACAGGCGCGCGCGCACTTCTTCCAGCGTTTCGCGGCCATTATAAGGTCCGTCTGCTGTCGTTTTCAGATCCATCAGGATCTGGCCAATCGTATCGGCCGGCATGCCGCCGGAGGCATCCATGTTCACGCCATTGCCGCCGGAAGAGCCCGCGCGGGTAGAGAGCGCCGTGATGCCGTCAATGTCCGCGATCGCCGCTTCGGCCCGCTTCACCAGCTCAGCCTGTTCAGCAGCGGAAAGCGCGCCCTGCGCCTGCACGAACACGTAGGCCTGTTCCGGCTCAATATCGAGGAACAATTCGGATTTGTGCTGCTCGGAACCATACCACATGAAAATCAGGATCACGCTGCCAAACGCCACGGCCGTGGTTATCATTGGCCGGCGGATCGTCTCACTGACGATGCGCACATAGGCGCCAAGCCAGCCCTTGGCCTTGCGCGGGTCCGCATCTGCCGCCAGCGCGGCAAGGTCTTCATCCGTCCCGCCGGGGCGCGCGCCAAAGTTGGCGCCCATCACCGGCAGGAAGATCAGCGCGGAGATCAGCGACGCCGTCAGAACAAAGATCAGTGTGATCGGCAGGTACGCCATGAACTTGCCGGGCATGGAGTTCCAGAACAGGAACGGCACGAACGCGGCCAGTGTGGTCAGCGCGGAGCTGACCACCGGCCAGAACATCCGCTTGCCCGCCAGCGCATAGGCTTCTCTCTTGCCCAGCCCCTCGGCCATCTTCCGGTCAGCATACTCCACCACGATGATGCCGCCATCGACGAGCATACCCACGGCGATCACCAGGCCGAACATCACCATCATGTTGATGGTAAAGCCGAACGCGCCCAGCAGAAGGAACGCCATCACGAAGGTCGCGGGGATGGAGATACCGACCAGCGCTGCCGAGCGCAGGCCCAGCGCCGCCACAACGATGATCATCACCAGCACGATGGCTGTCATGATCGAGCTTTGAAGCTGGCCGAGCTGTGTGCCGATCATCTCGGACGTGTCGGAGGTGACAATCGCCTGAACGGTCGGCGGCCAGGATTCCTGCTCAATCGCCACGGCTTCACGCACGAAGTTGGCCGTATCAAGAATGTTCGCGCCGCTGCGTTTCACAACTTCGATAATCAGCGCGTTTTCGCCATTGAAGGTCGCAAAACCGGTCGGATCCTTAAAGGTGCGGCGCACCTCAGCCACATCGCCCAGCGTCACAACCGCATTGTCGGTTTGCTTCACGGGCAGGGAGAGCGCATCGGCGCCCGTCCGGATGATGCCGGGCACTTTCACGGCAAAGCTGCCCTGTCCTGTCTCGATAGAGCCGGCGGCCACAAGCCGGTTGTTGGCGGAGACGACCGCCATGATCTCCTGATAGGAGATGTTGTAGGTTTCAAGCTTCACCGGATCGATGACGATCTCGAGCAGCTCCTCGCGCTTGCCCAGCACGCGCGCTTCCAGGATCGTGCCGTTGCTTTCCAGCCGGTCTTTAAGGTTCTCTGCAATCCGGGCAAGGCCGCGCTCTGGCGCATCGCCAAAGATGTTGACCACCAGAACTGGGAACTGCGAGGCATTGAACTCGGTGACAATTGGCTCGCGGGCGTCATCGGGGAAATAGCGCTTCGCCATATCCACCTTGTCTTTGACGTCCAGAACGGCCTGGTCGATGTCGGCATCGATCTCGAATTCGAGCACCAGCTGCGCTGCGCCCTCGGTGCCATAGGAGTTGAAGGTCTTCAGGCCCTCAAGCGACTGGATTTCCTGCTCAATCGGCCGCACCAGGAGGCGCTCTGCGTCCTCCGGCGTCACGCCTGCCAGCGGAACCGTAATCGCCACGAAGGGGATCGGAATATCCGGGTCCGCCTCTTTGGGCATGTTGATATAGGTCGCTGTGCCGGCAATCAGCACGCAGACCAGGATGGTAAGGATCATCCGGGTCCGGCCGATTGCCCAATCGACGACACCTGTCATTTTCCGGCTCCATCGGCAGGAACGGGTTTCACGGTCACGCCGTCGTTAAGATAGTCCTGGCCCATCGCAACCAGCCGCACGCGGTCCGGCAGACCGGTCACCCAGGCGCCATCGCCGGTTTCATCAATCACCTGCACCGGCGCAAACGCCACCTTGTTCTGGTCAGTCACATAACGCGCGCCCAGCTGGCCGCCATCAGACAGGGTGAGCAGGGATGGCTTGATCAGTGTTGCGTCCGCTTCGCCCGCGGGAATGGACATGGACGCTGTGATCCCGGCCGCCACCAGCGCGTCGCCGGTTTCAAGTTCTGCCTCGATCGGGAACGTGCGTGTCTGTTCATTGGCCGTGCGCGCCACAAAGCGCAGCTTGGCGGGAAACTTGCGGCCATCAGCCAGCACCACTTCGCTCGCCATGCCGGTCTGCAACAGGCCCGCCTGCGCTTCGGTCACTTCGGCCGCCACGATCACGGGATCAAGGTCCACCAGAAGCCCGCAGGCCCCGCCCGGAGAAAGGTAGTCTCCCGCCTCGGCCATGCGGCGTTCAAAAACACCGTCAAACGGCGCGCGGATCTGCGTCCGGGAAAGTTCAACCTTCGCCGAGTTCACAGCCGCTTCGGCTGCGTCGAGGCTCGCCTTGGCGGAGGCTTCCCGGTTTGCCGGGGTCAGGCCTTTCTCGGCAAGTTTCACAGCGGCTTCATAATCCACACGCGCGGCATCGCGGGCCGCTTCAGCCTCCTTCACGCGGGCGCTGCGCGCCTCCACATCCAGGCCGCAAAGCAGGGTTCCGGCTTTGACGAACGTGCCTTCGCGAATGGGCGTGGAAACTACCGTGCCCGCCGTGCCGGCCTTCAGCGTCACCGATTTGTCCGGCGCCGTGCGGCCTTTGACGGCAATACGGATCATATGCCGCTCGCTTTGAACTTCCATGACGAGGGCCTGGGGCGTTTCGGAACTGGTAGAGGCTTCAGCGGTGGATTGCTCCGTGCTGATACTTCCCCGCATTACGCTGCGAATTCCGAAGTAGGCGACAATGACCGCCAGAATGGTGGCTGCGATCAGGACTGAACGGTTCACTTTGAGGGTCTTTCCTGGGAGGACGGTC
>NZ_NCJT01000486.1 GCF_002282565.1 Hyphomonas sp. 34-62-18 | reverse complement strand
CCCGGCCGCCAACCTCGTCGCCCTGCGTACCCAAGGCGCCTGCGTCACGCTACGCGACCTTGTCCGCTCGACGCTGCGCCTGCGCCCGGACCGGATCCTCGTCGGCGAAGTGAGGGGCGGCGAAGCGCTCGACCTGCTCAAGGCCTGGAACACCGGTCATCCCGGCGGGATCACCACGCTGCATGCCAATTCTGCGTCCGGCGCCCTGCGCCGGTTGGAGCAACTCACCGCTGAAGCGACCCGGGAACCGCCGCGCGAGCTGATTGGCGAGGCCATCGATGCGGTTGTGTTCATGAGCCGCACGGGCGGCGCGCGCCGGGTGGACGAGGCGCTCCGCGTCACCGGCTTTGACGGCCGTCATTACGTTACCCAGCCCCTTTCCGCTTCCAAGCCCACCCTTGTCAGACATGGAGAAATGACATGACGCGCCTTAGAACCCTGGACGCCCTGCGCCGCACCGGCGAGGCCGCCCTCCTCTTTTCGCTCGCCGCGAGCCTCGCCCTGCCTGCCCAGGCGGCCGGCACCGGCATGCCCTGGGAAGGACCACTCGACCAGATCCTCTCCTCGATCGAGGGGCCGGTCGCGCGGATCGTCGCGGTGATCATCATTACCCTGACGGGCCTGACGCTGGCCTTCGGAGAAACCTCCGGCGGCTTCCGCAAGCTGATCCAGATCGTGTTCGGCCTCTCGATCGCCTTTGCCGCGACGAGCTTCTTCCTGACTTTCTTTTCGTTTGGCGGCGGGGCGCTGGTCCAGTGATCGAAGGCTTTGAAATTCCGCTGCACCGGTCCCTGACCGAGCCGGTCCTGATGGCAGGCGCGCCGCGCAACCTCGCGATCTTGATCGGCACGCTGGCGGCGGCCGTCGGCCTCGGCCTGCAGCTCTGGATCCCGGGCTTGGCTGTATGGCTCACCGGGCATTCGGCGGCGGTTTTCCTGGCCCGCCGGGACCCTGACTTCATGGCGACGCTCCTCCGCGCGCTCCGGCACAAGGAACACCTCTCATGCTGAACCTCTCCGAATATGCCGCCCGCCCGCGCCTCTTAGCCGACTACCTGCCCTGGGCAGCGCTGGTGGCGCCCGGCGTCGTGCTCAACAAGGACGGCGCGTTCCAGACAACCTTC
>NZ_NCJT01000485.1 GCF_002282565.1 Hyphomonas sp. 34-62-18 | reverse complement strand
GCCGCCACCCGGCCCAGATCGCGCAGCTCCGTCAGGAACCGCCAGCGCGCCTCATATTTCGTCGCCAACCCATAGCCGAGCAGATCCTGCCCGCCCCGTATCGCGTGTATGTTCAGCCTACGGTATTTCTTCAGCATCGGCTCTTTCAACATCCCATCATCAATCAGGCGCTGCACGAAGGCAATCGCGCGCAGCTCGCCAATCAGCGAGGCATTGAAGCTGATCTCGTTCAGCCGCTCCTGAATTTCCGCTGCGCGCTTGGGCACGCCCGGCCGCACCAGAGGATTGAGCAGCACAAGGAGCACATCCTGCGGCGCGCCGGAATAGATCAGCGGAAAGAGGCTGGGATTGCCCATGAAGCCGCCATCCCAGAATGCCTCTTCGCCGATCTCCACCGCCTGGAAAGTCTGCGGCAGGCAAGCCGAGGCGAGCACCGCGTCTGCGGTAATCTCGTCCTTGGAAAAAACGCGCACCTTGCCCGTCTCCACATTCGTTGCCGAGAGAAACAGTTTGAGGCCAGAGGCATGCACAGCCTCGAAATTCACTTCCCTCTCCACAAGGCGGCGCAGCGGATTGTAGTTGAACGGGTTGAAATCATAGGGGCTCGCAAAGCTCTGCCAGGCGCTTGCCATCTGGAAACCTGCGGCGCCGAACACATTCATCCCCGCCCCCGCATCGGCCACCGCCCGCCATATGCGCTCCAGCGCCGCGCGGGCTCCGTCCGGCCCGCCCGCTGCCAGCCCCGCCGCATAGGCCACCGCGTTCACCGCCCCGGCAGACGTGGCCGAAATCGCTTCAATCGCCAGCGTCGTATCCTCGCTCAGCCGGTCGAGCACGCCCCAGGTATAGGCCCCATGCGCGCCCCCGCCCTGCAGCGCCAGGCTGATCGGCCGCGCTTTTCCGCCCGGCTTTCCGTGGCCATTGGCTTTTGCCATGTTCGGGCTCCTTCCGGCTACGCCTCCACCCTGCTAACGGAGGATGCTGACAATCGCCACCCCTGCCCAGGAAACCGATGACCGTCCCCCCCGCCCCTGCCCACACGCTGACCATCGATCATGTCGGCGCCCAGGGCGATGGCCGCGCGCGCGTAGGGGAAGGCTGGATATCCGTTCCCTTCACGCTGGC
>NZ_NCJT01000181.1 GCF_002282565.1 Hyphomonas sp. 34-62-18 | reverse complement strand
CGGGCCGCTTCGGTCAGCGCTTCGCGCAGCACTTCCTTTGTTTCCGGGTCGGGCGAATCGATCAGGTCCCGGCTGGCCTCAAGATAGTTGGCAACCGCCGTCAGCGGCTGGTTGAGCTCATGGGCCAGGGCTGACGCCATTGTGCCCACCGCGCTGAGGCGCGAGAAATGGACGAGTTCGGACTGCATTTCCTGCATGCGCAGCTCGGACCGCTGCTGCTCCGTCAGGTCTCGGATGAATGCGGTGAACAGGAAATGATCCCCGATTCGCGCTTCGCCGATCTTCAGGTCGATGGGAAACTGCGTGCCATCGGCGCGGGACGCGATGACAACCCGGCCCTTGCCAATGATTTGGCGCTCGCCAGTGCGCAGGTAATTGCCGATGTAATTGTCGTGGTTCACCTTGTCGCGGCCCGCCATCAGCATGTTGACGGGCTGGCCGATCACCTCTTCGGCCGTATAGCCGAAAAGCGCCTCTGCGGCCCGGCTGAACGCCAGGATTTTTCCCGAATCGTCGGTCACCACCATGCCATCAGGCAAGGAGGCAAGGATCGAGGCCAGGTGCAGCTGCAGGGTTGCCCCATCCAGCAGGTTTACGGGCGGCTGCGTCGATTTCGGCGTGTCGCTCATCCTTCAAAGTCCATCCGGCAGTGCCCCCCCCTTCACTGCCCGCAGCCGCCACGCAGCGCAAGGCAGTGCCGCCTTGTTTCACCGCCGGCGCAGCGGTTTCAAGCGGGGCTGGGCGGCCCGCCACAGCGCGAAGGCCAACATGGCAACGCCAGCGGCCATCGCGTAACACCCCCAGCAGTGCATGGCGGCCAAGGCCATGATTTCATTGGTTTCCGCGCCCGGCGCAGGCAACGGCGCCCCACCGCCACAGCGCATCGCCAGATAATCCTGCAGCGTCGCCTGACGCCCCATTTCGGCAAGGTGGTCATTGAATTTGACCGCGCCAGTTGCGGTCAGGGCTGTGCCCAGAGCTGCCGTCTTCCACATAGGCTCTCTCCTTTTCCTGTCATCCCCGATTACCCCCGGTGCGACAGGCAGGCCCATCCGTACTTCCCCTTATACAGTTCGCCCCGCCCCTCCGGCAGTTACGCACCAGTATCGATCTCTACGATTCAGCACTGGAGGGGCATTCCCAATGAATACACGCGCTGAGATATCCAGAGGGGCAGGACCAGGCTTCAGCATAGGCACAGTCAGTGCGCTGACCGGTCTTGTTGCGCTGGGCGTCCTCGTCATCGCCGGCAACGCTGCCGATCCGATGATGGCCGCCCATGCCTGGATCTTCTTCTTCCTCACCGTCGCCGGCTTGCTGATTACCGGCCTCTGGGCCGGCAGCCTGAACGGGCGCGACCCATTCGATGGCGCCTTCTACGAAGACACCATCGTCAAGTATGGCGTGTGGGCTTCGGTATTCTGGGGCATTGCCGGCTTCCTGGTCGGTGTCATAATCGCCTCCCAGCTCGCCTTTCCAAACGTCTTCTATTTTCCCGACCTGGGCTGGACAAACTTCGGACGCCTGCGCCCGCTGCACACGTCGGCGGTGATCTTTGCATTCGGTGGCAACGTCCTGATCGCGACAAGCTTCTATGTCGTTCAGCGCACATGCCGCACACGGCTGGCGGGCGGAATGTGGCCCTGGTTCGTATTCTGGGGCTACAACCTGTTCATCGTCGTGGCCGGCACGGGCTACCTGTTGGGTGTTACCCAATCGAAAGAGTATGCCGAGCCGGAATGGTACGCTGACCTTTGGCTGACAATCGTCTGGGTCGCCTATCTGTTCGTTTTCCTCGGCACACTGTGGAAACGCAAGGAACGCCACATCTATGTGGCCAACTGGTTCTACCTCGCCTTCATCGTCACCATTGCGATGCTGCACATCATCAACAATCTCGCCGTTCCGGTGAGCCCGGCGGGATCGAAGAGCTATATTCTGTTCTCCGGAGTTCAGGATGCGCTGATTCAGTGGTGGTACGGCCACAACGCGGTCGCGTTCTTCCTGACCGTGCCCTTCCTGGCCATCATGTACTACTTCATCCCGAAGCTGGTGAACCGGCCGATCTATTCCTATCGCCTGTCGATCGTTCACTTCTGGTCGCTGATCTTCATCTATATCTGGGCCGGCCCGCACCACCTTCACTATACGGCCCTGCCGCAATGGGCGCAGACGCTGGGGATGACCTTCTCGGTGATGCTCTGGATGCCGAGCTGGGGCGGCATGATCAACGGGGTCATGACGCTGTCGGGCGCCTGGGACAAGCTGCGCACTGACCCCATCGTCCGCATGATGATCGTGGCGCTCGCCTTCTATGGCATGTCGACGTTCGAAGGCCCGCTGATGAGCGTACGCGCTGTCAACGCCCTGTCGCACTATTCCGAGTGGGGCATTGCGCACGTCCATTCCGGCTCGATGGGCTGGGTCGGCTTCATCAGCTTCGGCGCCCTCTACTGCCTCGTTCCGTGGCTGTGGAAACGCAAGGCGCTCTACTCCAAGGCCCTTGTGGAATGGCACTTCTGGCTCGCGACGCTTGGCATCCTCTTCTACATCGTGGCGATGTATGTGGCGGGCATCACTGAAGGCCTGATGTGGCGTGCCTATAACGAGTTCGGCTTCCTCGAATACTCGTTCATCGAAACGGTGAAGGCCAAGCACATCATGTACATCATCCGGGTTGCCGGGGGCGGACTGTTCCTGCTCGGCGCAATCCTGATGGCATACAACCTCGTGCGGACAGCCCTTGGCCACGGGGCGGCGCGCGACCTTGCCAGCCCCGACACGCCAAAACCCCAAACCCCTGCCCTTCAGCCGGCTGAATAAGGAGCGTTGCCATGGATATTCTGGGCAAACACGGAAAGCTTGAGCGCAACTCCCTTGTGCTGACGGTAGGCATCCTGATCGCGGTCGCCATTGGCGGCATCGTGGAAATCGCCCCGCTCTTCTACATGGAAAACACCATTGAGAAGGTGCAGGGTATGCGCCCCTACACGCCCCTCGAACTGAAGGGGAAGAACATTTATGTGCGCGAAGGGTGCTACACCTGCCACTCACAGATGGTCCGCCCCCTGCGCGATGAAGTGGAGCGCTATGGCCACTATTCTCTGGCCGCCGAAAGCATGTACGACCACCCGCACCAATGGGGATCAAAACGGACAGGGCCAGACCTTGCCCGCGTCGGCGGCAAGTATTCGGACGAGTGGCACCTTGACCACCTGAAGAGCCCGCAATCGGTGGTGCCGGACTCGATCATGCCGCCCTATGCCTTCCTGGCGGAGAAAAAACTGAAATTCGACGATATAGGCGCCCACCTCAAAGCGCTGCGCGCCACGGGTGTTCCCTATACCGACGACATGATTGCCAATGCGAAGGCCGACCTTGTGGCGCAGGCTTCGCCGAATGCGGACTTCGACGCGGAGGACGCGCTTGTCGCCCGCTACACCGAAGCGGCGGGACGCGAAGGCACCGTGCGCATCTCCGACTTCGACCACAACCCTCGCGAGATCACCGAGATGGACGCGCTCATCGCCTATCTCCAGATGACTGGCACATTGGTGGATTTCTCCACCTATGAGGCCGATGACCTGAGCAACCGTCGCTAGGAGACCGGCACATGTATGAAACACTTTCAAGTTTTGCGCAGACCTGGGGCCTCTCCTTCTTTGTCGGGATGTTCCTCGTGGCCGTCGTCTATGCCCTGTGGCCCAGCAATCGCGAGAAGTTCCGCGAAGCCGCCCGCCAACCCCTGATCGACAAGGAGCCTTCAGATGACTGAACACAAGAAGGACATTGATGAAGTCTCCGGCGTTGAAACCACAGGCCATAGCTGGGACGGGATCAAGGAACTCAACAACCCGCTGCCGCGCTGGTGGCTGTATGTTTTCTATGCGTCCATCGTGTGGGCCATTGGCTACATGATCTTCATGCCGGCGATCCCGTCCCTTCCGGGCATGGGTGTCAACAACACGCCGGGCCTGAGAGGGCATTCCGACCGTGCGCAGGTTGCCCAGGAAGTGGCAGAGCTTCGCTCCGGCCGCTCCGAGGCAGCAAGCCAGCTGGTCACCGCATCGCTGAGCGAGATCGAGAACGACCTGACCCTGCAACAATTCGCGTTGGCCATGGGCGAAAGCGCGTTCGGGGACAACTGCGCCACCTGCCACGGCGCGGGCGGACGCGGCGCGAAGGGTTATCCCATGCTGGCCGACGATATCTGGCTGTGGGATGGCACGCTGGAAGGCATCGAAACGACGCTTCGTCATGGCATCCGCCATACCGATGATCCCGACACCCGCCGCAACTCCATGCCCGCATATGGGCGGGACGGCATGCTGACGCCGAAGGAGATCGACGACCTTGTGCAATATGTGCTGAACCTTTCCGGCCGGGAAGCTGACCAGGCCGCGATAGACCGCGCAGCCCCCATCTTCGCAACCCAATGCGTCACCTGCCACGGCGCAGACGGCAAAGGCAACCGCCAGCTCGGCGCGCCCAACCTGACCGACCATGAATGGCTGTTTGGCGGAGAGCCGCGCGATATCCAGCAGACGATCTACAGTGCCCGGAATGCGCACATGCCCGCCTGGCAGGGCCGCCTTGATGATCCGACCATCAAGGCCCTGGCAGTTTATGTTCACTCGCTCGGCGGGGGTGAGAAGTGACAAAAGTCACGCTCATCAAGGCGGGCGGACGGGGTGCTCCGGGGCAAAAGCCGGAGCATCCTCCCTCGCTCTATGAAAAGCGCAACCAGATCTATCCCAAGCTGGCGCACGGCAAGTTCCGCTCGTTCAAATGGCTTGTGATGGCGGTTACGCTCGGCATCTATTATCTGGTCCCGTGGATCCGCTGGCCGCGCGGCGAAGGCATTCCGGATCAGGCCGTTCTCGCTGATTTTGAAGGGGAAAAGTTTTACTTCTTCTTCCTCGAAATCTGGCCGCAGGAGATCTACTATCTCGGCGGCCTGCTGATCCTGGCGGCGCTCGCCCTCTTCCTGGTCACGTCCCTTTTTGGCCGTGTCTGGTGTGGGTACACCTGCCCCCAAACGGTGTGGACGGATCTTTATATTTGGGTAGAGCGCGCCTTTGAAGGCGACCGGGCCGCCCGTATGCGGCTTGATCTCCAACCGATGAGCTTCAACAAGGCCTGGCGGAAAATCGGCAAGCATATTGTCTGGCTGCTGATTGCCTTCCTCACGGGGGGGGCCTTCATCCTCTACTGGCACGATGCGCCCACAATCGCGCGCACGTTCTTCACTGGTGAAGCGCCGCTCACGGCTTATTTCTTCGCCGCCATCCTCACCTTCACGACCTATGCCCTGGCCGGCACCATGCGCGAGCAGGTTTGCACCTATCTCTGCCCCTGGCCG
>NZ_NCJT01000180.1 GCF_002282565.1 Hyphomonas sp. 34-62-18 | reverse complement strand
ATCGGAATAGCCGAGCGCCCGGTCTGCGAAGGCGAGGCGCTTGGCTTCGACCATGGCGGTGACCGCATCGGGCGAGCCAAAGCCCATGGATTTGAGATCGAAGGTCTCCAGCATTTCCAGCATCTGGAGTGCGGCAACGCCCTGCGTGTTGGGGCCAAGCTCGCACACTTTCACTTCGCTGCGATATTCCACACAGATCGGTTCGACCCATTCTCCCTTGTGAAGGCGGAAATCGTCATAGTCGAGCTTGCCGCCGATGCGCGCGAAGTAGGCGGCCATATCCTTGGCCATGATGCCTGAGTAGAACTCATTGCGGCCTTTTGCACCGATTGTTTCGAGTGTGTCGGCGAGGTCAGGATTTCTGAACAGGGAGCCAGCCACGGGGGGCGGGCTGAAATAGGTTTTTTTGGCGTTTTCGTATTCTTCAAGTTCCCCGCGCTCATAGGCAGGCTCAAAGCGACTTTCACCGCGCGACCAGTACCAGGCGATCATTTCCGGGATCGGGGCGCCTTCGCGGGCGTAGCGGACGGTGGGCGCGAGATTATCCGCCATCGGACGCTTGCCGAACTTTTCATGAAGCGCGAACCAGCCATCGACCGTGCCGGGCACGGTGACGGTGATGGCGCCATATTTGGGAAGTTTCTTGCCGTCCTCGAACTGATCGGCTTTCGCCTGCGCGTCGGCCAGGGTGGCATCCATCGCCGAGCGGCCCGAGCCGTTATAGCCGTAGAGTTTCTCGGTTGCCGGATCCCACACGATGGCGAAAAGATCCCCGCCGATGCCGTTGCCGGTCGGCTCGACCAGGCCGAGCATGGCATTGGCCGCGATGGCGGCGTCAACGGCGGAGCCGCCGGCTTTCAACACGTCAATCGCGGTTTGCGTGGCGAGCGGGTGGGCGGTGGCGGCGGCGCCGTTGGGGGCCACGACGGCGGAGCGGGTGGCGATGGGGCGGCCGCTCTCCGGGCGCTGGCCGGTCATCGGGAAGGCGGCGTTGTCCCATTGGCTGCCGGTGTCTTGCCCGGCGCTGGCGGGCGCGGTTGCAACGGGCGCCGCTTCGGGGGCCGGGACCGGCTCCGGGGTCTGCGCGCAGGCAGACAGGGCGACGGCGCAGGCCGCGCCGATCAAAAGGCTGGTTTTCATTCGAATCCTCCACCACTGCGGCGCGTGTTTTTGGGGAAATAGTGGCTGGCCAGCCGCCCGGCAATTTCTTCGCCGGTGCGGGCATAGCGGGCTTCGGCCTCAACCGCGCGGCCATCGCAGATGCGGAACTGGTCGCTGGTCTGGGTGTAGGTCTGGTTGAAGGCCGAGACGAGCGAAGAGCGAAGATTGCCGGGCTCGGGCGCTTCAACGGCCAGAAGATCGGCCATGTAGCGGCGCCAATACTGGTCTTCATTGCCATTGCAGAGCACGCGAATGGCGTGGGCCCCGCCCAGAACGCCCGCCAGATCAGCGGCGTCGCGGAAGTAATCCGGCCCGCGCACCGGCAGGTTTCCCTGCGGCAGGGCGGGCAGCGCGCTTGTGCTGGCGGCAAGGGCCAAGCTAAGCAGGCAGGCATGAAAACGCTTCTTCTTCATGCGCGGACTTTCGCGCGCATCGCGCCCCGGCTCAAGGGGCTGAACGCCGCTCTGAACATCGTGACGGTGGACGACGCCCAGCGCTTCCACGATGCCTGGACATCGGCTGAGCTGCCCGCGCCGCCGGAGGTGCATCTGGCGTTTGGAAACATCGACGCCTTTTATTCCCCGTCCGTGCGGGAATTCATGACCGCGATCCTCAAAAGCCCGGAGTTTGACTGGTTCCAGTCTGCGGCCGCCGGCATCGAGAACCCGGCCCTAGTGGCCATCGGGCAGAAAGCGAAGCGCTATACGACCAACCATACCCAGGCCGAAGCGATGGCCGAATGGGCGATCTGGCAGGCGCTGGACTTCTTCCGCGACGGGCCAGGGCACCGGGCAAACCAGGCCAAGGGGAAATGGGAGCGCATCCGCGTGCGCGAGATGAACGGCTCGCGCTGGCTGATCGTGGGCTATGGATCGATCGGGCAGGCAGTGGGCAAGCGGGTCACCGCGCTGGGCGGTGTGGTGACCGGCCTGCGGCGCACGCCGGGGCCCGCCGAAGGCGCGACGCGGATTGCGGCGCCAGATACGCTGATGGCGGAACTGGAGGGGGCGGATGTCGTCCTGCTCTGCCCGCCGCATACGCCGGAGACAGAGGGCATGGCGAACGCCGCCTTCTTTGCGGCGATGAACCGGGACGCGCTGTTCCTCAATCTGGGGCGCGGCGCGCTGGTGGACGAGCCGGCGCTGATGGCGGCGCTGGACGCCGGGCGGCCTGCTTTTGCGGCGCTGGACGTGACGCGCACCGAGCCTCTGCCACCGAAAAGCCCTCTCTGGCGACATCACAAGATCGTGATCACGCCGCATGACAGCTCCGATACGCCCGGAACCATTGCCCGGGGGGACGAGACTTTTCTTGCCAATCTACGGCACTATCTGGACAACGAAACGTTGAAGCATCTCGTAGACCGGTCTGCCTTTGTGACCGGCTAATCCGGACACTGAGGAGTATTCCCTATGCGACATTTCAAGCTTGTTTCCGCCGCAGCCATTGCGGCCGGTGTGGCCCTTGCCGCCTGCGCAACGCCGTCTGAAAACGCCGCCACCGGCGGGCAGGATGGCAGCTTCACGGTGACCGGTACGGACCGTGTGAAGCTGACCGCGACACCGCTGGAAACCTTCGATGCGCCCTGGGCGATGACATTCCTGCCGGATGGCCGGGCGCTGGTGACGGAAAAGGCGGGCACGCTGTGGCTGCTCAATGCCGATGGCACCAAGGCGGGTGAAATCAGCGGCGCGCCGGACGTGCAGCCCTGGGGGCAGGGCGGCCTTGCTGATGTGATCCTGCATCCTGATTTTGCCGAGACCGGCGAAATCTATCTGTCCTATTCGGCGCGCGACCCGGAAGACATGGAGCCGTCGAATGCTGTGGTGGAGCTGGCGAAGTTGACCCTGACAGAGACTGGCGGCGCCCTCAGTGAGCGGAAGATCATCTGGGAGCAGACCCCCAAGCATACCGGCAGCGGACACTATGCCCACCGGATGGTTATCTCGCCCGACCGGCACCTGTTCATCACATCGGGCGACCGGCAGCTGTTCACGCCCGCGCAGGATATGACCAGCAACATGGGCAAGATCGTGCGCCTCAATCTGGATGGCAGCGTGCCGGCGGATAATCCGTTTGCCGATCAGGGCGGGGTGGCGGCGCAGGTCTGGACGCTGGGCCACCGCAACCCGCTGGGCATCGATTTCGATAACTCCGGCCGCCTCTGGGCGCAGGAAATGGGCCCAGCGCATGGCGATGAGCTGAACCTCATCGTGCGGGGGGAAAATTACGGTTATCCGGAAGTCTCCAATGGCGACCATTATGATGGCCGCAAGATTCCTGATCACGACACGCGGCCTGAGTTTGCGGCGCCCGCTGTTTACTGGGTGCCCGCAATCAGCCCGGCTGGGCTCGACATCTATTATGGCGGCATGTTCCCCGACTGGGCCGGCAACGCGTTCATCGGAGGGCTTTCGTCCCAGGCGCTGATCCGCGTCGAGATTGATGAAGAGACCGGAAGCGCGAAAGAAGGCGGCCGCTATAGCTGGGACAAGCGCATCCGCGAGGTTGAAGAAGGCCCGGATGGGGCGATCTATGTGCTGGAAGACAAGGAAGGCGGGCGCCTGATCCGTCTGACGCCGGCGGGCAACTAGCCCGGCCGGTTGCCAACTGGCGCGACTTTGCGCAGACATGGGCGGACCAGCTTCGAGGCCGCCCATGATCCGCACGTTTGCCAACACTGACGGCCGCTTTGCGCTGACCGGCGACACGCTGGAGTATCTGGACGGTGCCGTCTGGGTGGATATCCTGCGGCCGGACAAGGATGAGGAAACCGCGGTTGAACGCGCGCTTGGCATTGATGTGCCCACCATCGAAGAGATGAGCGAGATCGAAGTTTCCAGCCGTCTTTATACAGAAGATGGTGGAACCTTCATGACGGCGATGATGCTGTCGCACACCGATGGCGACAATGTTATTCTCTCGCCGATCACCTTCATTCTGAAGGGCGAGCTTCTGGTGACCGTGCGCTATGCCGAGCCGCGTTCCATCGATGCTTTCATTGCCCGCTGCCAGAAGGGCGCGGCGTATACGGCAGATGGGGTTGTGACCGGGCTGCTGGAGGGGTTGATCGAGCGGATCGGCGATGTGTTGGAGCGCACCGGCCATGAGCTTGATGATCTCTCCGACAATATTTTTGCCATCCCTGCGCCGCAAGTCGCAGGGGCGTCAGTGCCAGCCATTCCTACAAAATCTGAGAAACGCAGGCCACGTAATTTCCAATCCGTCCTCGAACAGATTGGCCGGAAGGGAGACCTTCTTTCGAAGGTGCGCGAGAGCCTGGTTTCCTTCCAGAGGCTGCTGACATTCGGGACCGAGATCGCCGCCAGCCGGAAGCCGGGCAAGGAGTATGAGGGGCGGATCCGCACATTGTCACGCGATGTACAGTCGCTGAGCGATCACACGACCTTCCTGACACAGAAGATCAACTTCCTGCTCGACGCCACGCTTGGCATGATCAATATCGAGCAGACAGGTATCATCAAGATTTTCTCCGTCGCGGCCGTGGTTTTTCTGCCGCCAACGCTGATTGCGTCGATCTATGGCATGAACTTCACGCACATGCCGGAGCTTTCCTGGCCTTATGGGTATCCAATGGCCATCGGCCTTATGATCCTGTCGGCCATCGTGCCTTACCAGTTCTTCAAATGGCGCGGCTGGCTTTAGCCACAAAAAAGCGCGGGACAGGCTGAACCCATCCCGCGCAATTCAGATCTGGACTTGCCGTATCAGGCCGTGACGCGCAGGGCGGACATGCGTGTGATGGCAGCTTCGGCGTCGCGCATGATGTCGGCAACGATTTCGGCAACCGGCTTTACTTCCTTCACGCCGCCGGCCGACTGACCCATGGCGAAGCAGGACTTGTCCATCGAAAGCTTGGCTTCGTCCGTGATTCCCCCAATGCCGCCGATGACGCCGGTCTGGGTCGAGTGGATCGCCTGGAAGGGGAAGGGCTTGATGTCCTGCGGGCGGCTTTCCCAGTCGTTGATGTAGTCATTGGTGCGGCAGCGCATCGGCTTGCCGGAATAGCAGCGGGTGCGGGTCGTGTCGGTGTCTTCGGCGGTGACGACGGCCTGCTTGTGGCGATGAAGCGGGTACCCATCCAGACGCCCTGAGCGCCGAGCGCAAGGGAGGCGGCCAGGCCGCGGCCATCATAAATCCCGCCAGCGGCGATGACCGGGATTTTCACCGCTTCGACGGCCTGGGCGACGAGCGGCATGGTGCCGACGAGGCCGGTATGGCCGCCGCCTTCACCACCCTGCAGGATGACGGCGTCACAGCCGGCCTGTTCGGCCTTGATGGCGTGCTTCACGGCGCCGCCGACGACCATGACCTTGAGGCCTGCCTTTTTCAGCCGTTCCATGATGGGCATCGGCACGCCGAGCCCGGCGACGAAGGAATCAGCGCCGCCATTGATGATGACATCAACCGATTCTTCGAGGCTTTCGGGGCTGGCGGCCAGGAGGTCCACGCCGAAGGGCTTGTCGGTGAGCTGGCGCACTTTTTTCATCTGCCCGGCAATGAAATCGGGCGAAGTACCGGCCATGCCGAGGACGCCGTAACCGCCTGCATTGCACATGGCGGCGCAGACTTCGGCATAGGAAACCCCGCCCATACCGGCGAGCATGATCGGGTGCTGAACTTTTAGCAGATCAGTGAGGCGTGTCTTGATGGCCATTTCTGGGTCCCTTTACCGAAGCGGATACTGGATTTCAGGGCTAAACCGGCGCCGCAGCGTCAACGCAAGAGCCGAAGCTATGTGGCAATGTTGCCCAGTTCGCCGCAATCTGGCCGTGATCGCCCGCCAGAGTTTTGCCCGTTGGCCGGGTTATTCCGGGTAACGGGTGTCATCAGACAATAAACCACAAAGAGGGGAAGCTCTTATGAAGAAACTTTTCGCAGGTGTTGCTGCTGCAGCTTTTGTCGCCGGTGTGGCCTTTGCCGCCGAGCCGCCGGTTGAAGCCGAAGCAGAGACCGCTGAAGTTGCTGCAGAAGCTGCTGAGGAAACGGCCGAAGCTGCTGAAGAAGCCACCGATGAAGCTGAAGAAGCTGCTGACGTTGCGGAAGAAGCCGCTGAGGAGGCTGCTGAAGAAGCTGCCGACGAGACTGCTGAATAAGCAGGCAGACATTGCCACAATCGCCCCTTCCCAGAGCGGGAGGGGGCTTTTCTGTAACCAGTCCGCGAAAGACCTTCCCAATCTGAAGAATGAACTTTCAGTAACGGGACAATGGTGCTAAAGCACCGGCCGTTCGCAAGAACACAACAGGGGTACTACCAACATGAAAAATCTGTTCCTGATCGGCGCTGCTGCGCTCGTTCTGGCCGCTTGCGGCGCAACCGAAGAAGCTGCTCCGGCAGCTGAGCCGGCAACCGTCGAAGAGTCTGCTGAAGAAGCTGCTGCTGCAACTGAAGAAGCTGTGACCGAAGCTGTTGAAGCTACCGAAGAAGCTGCTGAAGACGCCGCTGCTGCTGTCGAAGGCGCTGCTGAGGAAGCTGCTGAAGCAACCGAAGAAGCCATCGAAGAAGCAACTGAAGAAGTTGCTCCGCAGTAACCTGCGGGCCGGGTAACCGGCTAAAAGACAAGGCCGCTTCCCTCGGGAGGCGGCCTTTTTCTTTGGTGGTTAATTCCCGTACGGATCGCCTGGGCGCGCGCGAGGGAAGGCCCCCGCCGCCGCTTTGGCGAATCAGAACTTGGCGTAGCCGCCGTCGATGACGAGCGTGTCGCCGGAATGGTATTTGGAAGCATCCGAGGCGAGGTAAACCGCCATGCCGCCGAAGTCTGCCGGCTCGCCCCAGCGGCGAATCGGGACGCGGGAGATGACCTTCGATGTGAAGACTTCCTGGCCTTGGGCACCTTCGGTCATGTCGGTGGCAATCCAGCCCGGGAGGATGGAGTTTGCGCGGATTCCATAGCGGCCATACTCGACGGCGCAGGCGTTCATCATGGCGATGAGGCCGCCTTTGGTGTGGGCGTAGGCCTGGTTGCGGCCAGCGCCTTCGATGCCGGCGAGGGAGGCGGTGCCGACGAGGCTGCCGCCCGGATCACCGGCCTTGGCGCGGGCGACCATGGACTTTGCGGCTTCGCGCAGGGTGAAGAAGGCGCCTTCGGAATTGATCCGGGCATTGTAGCGCCAGGTGTCGAGCGTCATGGTCTCGAAGGAGGCAGCGCCGCGGCCGACGCCGGCGTTGGCGATGCAGCAATCGATGCGGCCGAATTCTTCTTCGGCCTCTTTCATTGCCTTGATTACCTGAGCTTCTTCGCCGACATCGACGGCCCAGGCCTTGACCTTGCCGGTGCCCAGACCCGAGGCGGCTTTGACGGCGGCATCGTTGTCAGCCGTCTTGCGGCCCCAGATCACGACATCGGCGTTCGAGGCGGCGAGGGCCTCCACCATGCCGAGGCCGATGCCCTTGTTGCCACCGGTGACGATGCAAACCTTGCCGCTCAAATCGAAGGGTTTGTAGACCATGAACCTGATTCCTCCCTGGTATCTTCTGGATGACTGGAGCGTACAGACAGACCTGACGCAGGGGCGGGTCAAGGAAAATAAATGCGGGATAAGGGCCGCAAAAAACTCCAACGATTCCTCCAAGCGTTGGCGCGAAAACTCCAACGGTGGACCAAGGCCGCGTCGTTTTTCAGAGGGCGGCGGCCATTGCGCGGGCCTTTTCGATCACCCGGCGGGTCTCGTCCCAGAGGGGCAGGGCGGCGAGGCGGTCTGGCGCGATCCATTCGGCGTGGGCGGCGTCGTCGCCCGCGATGGGGTCGCCGGAGAGCCAGACAGCGGCAAAATCGAACAACACATAATGGCGCGCGACCTCGCCCGAGCGGCGGGAGGTGAAGATGGCATCGACGACATCGACCAGGCCGATGAGGCGGGCCTCCACGCCGGTTTCTTCTTTCAGCTCGCGCAGGGCCGCCGCCTCGGCGCGTTCCCCGAACTCGATGCGGCCGCCGGGCAGCGACCAGTCACCGGCCAGCGGGGGCGTGCCGCGCCGGATGAGCAGTACGTCGTCTCCCCGGAAGCAGACGGTGCCGACGGCAGGGGTGGGGCGGCCGGGAATGGGCGCGTCAGGCGGGGCGATCATGATTTCTCCAGGAGGGCGACGGCTTCGACATGGGCTGACCAGAGAAACTGATCGATGGGATGAACGCGCAGCAGGCGGTAGCCACCATCGGCCAGCGTGCGCAGATCGCGCGCCAGGGTGGCGGGGTCGCAGGAGACGTAAGCCACGCGCGGCACGGAGGACTTTCGACTGGGCGGCGGCGCCGGCGCGGGCAGGATCCAGCACGAGGGCGTCAAACCGGGCAAGCTCTGGCGCGGAGACGGGGTTGCGGAAAAGATCACGCACTTCGGCGGTGACCGGATGCAGGCCCGGCGACGCGCTGGCGGCGGCGCGCAGGGCCTCGATGGCAGCGCGGCCGCTCTCGGCGGCGTAGACGGGCATATGCTGGGCAAGGCGCAGGGAAAATGTTCCGCAGCCGGAGAAAAGATCGGCGCCGCGCTTTGCGCCGCTGAGATGGGCAAGAACCAGGCGGGCCATTTCGGCCTCAGCCTCGGCGCTCGCCTGAAGGAAGCCGCCGGGCGGGGGCAGGAGGCTGGCGGCGCCGGCAGGAATGCGCGGGGCGCGTTCGGTGAGCACGTCTGTCCCCTCCAGCGAGACGCGGGCAAAGCCGGCGCGCAGGGCCGCGCTGGTCGCCTCGGCGCGGGCGAGGGGTTTTACGTCCTTGGCAAGGCCGGTGATGTGCAGGTCGAGCCCTGTGGCGGTGTCGGTGACGAGGACGCTCAAGTCTTCCTTGCCGGTGAAAAGAAGGGCGAGGATGTCTTTCAGCCGGGGGATGGCCGACACAATGGGCGGTCGCAGGACGGGGCATTCTTCCAGCGCGATCAGATCATGGCTTTTGCGGCCGTGGAAACCGAGCGTGATGGCCTTGCCGGATTTGCGCGCGGCGAAGGCGGCGCGCCGGCGGGAGGCGGGCGGGGTTACCCATGTATCTGCCACTTCTGCCGCCAGCCCGCGAGCCTTCAGGGAACGGATGATCAGATCGCGCTTGAATGCCGCATAGGGGGCGGGTGCCATATGCTGCAGCGTGCAGCCGCCGCAACGGGTGAAATGGCGGCAGGCGGGCGTGACGCGTTCTGGCGAGGGGGTGAGGACGCGGTCCAGCGTTCGCCGGTCACCCGCGCCGCTGACCGCCACCACTTCCCCCGCCAGCGTGAAGGGAACGGATATCCAGCCTTCCCCTACGCGCGCGCGGCCATCGCCCTGGGCGCCGACATGATCGATGGTCAGCGTGTGGGCAGGGGCG
>NZ_NCJT01000179.1 GCF_002282565.1 Hyphomonas sp. 34-62-18 | reverse complement strand
GAGTTCATCCAGCGCAAGGGCGACTATAAGGACGGCTTCGGCGAGGGGAACTTCAAGGCCCTGTTCGAGAGCATGGAGCGCGACCAGATCCAGCGCGGTGTTCTGAAGACTGAGGAGAAGGTGTGATGGCCACGCCAAAGCTCAAAGGCGTTCACCACGTTGCCTACCGCTGCAAGGATGCGAAGGAAACGGTAGAGTTTTACAAGAAGACGCTGGGCATGGATTTCCAGCTGGCGATTGCGGAAGACCATGTGCCCTCCACCGGAGCATATGATCCGTACATGCACATTTTCCTCGATGCGGGGAATGGCAATGTGCTGGCCTTTTTCGAGCTGCCCGAGCAGCCGGAGATGGGGCGTGACCCGAACACGCCCGTCTGGGTGCAGCATATTGCGCTGAGGCTGGGTAGCCTTGAGGAGCTGCACGCCGCAAAGGCGCATCTGGAGAGCCTCGGCATCGATGTGCTGGGGCCGACGCATCATGGCATCTTCAAGTCGATCTATTTCTTTGATCCCAATGGCCACCGGTTGGAACTGGCCGCCGATATCGGCACGCCGGAACAGATGGCGCAGCTCAAGAGCGTTGCCGAGCCGATGATCGAGGAATGGAGCGCGACGAAGAAGGCGCCAAGGCATGCGGCCTGGCTGCATGAGAAGATTAGGGAAGAAACGAAGTAAGACCTGCCCTTGAACCCCTCTCCCCACCGCGCAGCGGGGGGGGGTGTGAAGGGCTTCCATTTCTCCAGTTGCAAAGAATTGAGAGGGCGCGCACCCGGGACGGGCGCCTTGTTGTTGTTTCCAGGGATTTGACGCGGGCGACGGACGCGGCGCGGATTGCGCCGACGTTGCAGGCGGCGCTCGACAAGTGGGAGATTTATGCGCCTCAGCTCGCCATGCTGGCCGAGCAGGTGGAGCTGGGCAGCGTGCCGACCTTCCGGTTTCATGAGCATGACGCGATGAGCCCGCTGCCGCGCGCCTATCAGTGGGCGGACGGGTCTGCCTATATCAACCATGTGGAGCTGGTGCGCGCGGCGCGGGGCGACAAGGTGCCGGAGAGCTTCTATTCCGATCCGCTGATGTATCAGGGCGGCTCGGACGGGTTCCTTGGGCCGCGTGACGCTATTCCCCTGAAAGACGTGGCCTGGGGCTGCGACATGGAAGGGGAGGTAGCGGTGATCACCGATGATGTGCCCATGGGTGTGTCTGAGGCGGAAGCCGCAAAGCTGATCCGTCTGGTGATGATCTGCAATGATGTGTCGCTGCGCGGACTGATCCCCGGAGAGCTGGCCAAGGGGTTTGGATTTTTCCAGGCAAAGCCTGCGAGCGCGTTTTCGCCGGTGGCGGTGACGCCCGATGAGCTGGGCGAGGCGTGGAAGAATGGGCTGGTACATCTGCCGCTGCGGGTGGACCTCAATGGTCAGCCCTTTGGCCGGGCGAATGCGGGGGTGGACGCAACCTTCAGCCTGCCGCGGCTGGTGGCGCATGCGGCAAAGACCCGGGCGCTGGTGGCCGGTTCGATCATTGGCTCGGGCACTGTGTCCAACAAGGGCGCCGATGGCGGGGCGGGGAAGCCTGTGGCCGAAGGCGGGCTTGGCTATTCCTGCATCGCGGAAATCCGCATGATCGAGACCATCGCGGACGGGGCGGCGAAGACGCCGTTCATGAAGCCTGGCGACACGGTGCGTATCGAGATGCTGGACAAGGCCGGGCATTCCATTTTCGGTGCCATCGAGCAAACGGTTGAGGCGGTCTGAGTTTCAACAGGTGTTGAAATTTGGCGCGACCTGAGGCATTCAGGGCGCGCAAATGAGGGCCAGAACCAGGGAGAAACGGGCCGGATGGCAAGCAAGGTCTATGAAACAGCCGAAGCAGCGCTCGACGGGCTGCTGTTTGACGGCATGCTGATTGCGGCGGGCGGCTTTGGCCTCTGCGGGATTCCCGAGCTCTCGATCGCGGCGATCCGCAAGGCGGGCGTGAAGAACCTGACCGTGGCCTCCAACAATGCGGGCGTAGATGGCTTCGGCCTCGGCGTGCTGCTGGAGAGCCGGCAGGTGAAGAAGATGATGAGCTCTTATGTGGGCGAGAATGCCGAGTTCATGCGGCAGTATCTTTCCGGCGAGCTGGAGCTGGAGTTCAACCCGCAGGGCACGCTTGCCGAGCGGATGCGGGCTGGCGGCGCGGGCATTCCGGGCTTCTATACCAGGACCGGCGTGGGCACCGTCATCGCCGAGGGCAAGGAACACAAGGAGTTCGGCGGGCAGACCTATATTCTCGAAGAGGGCATCTTCGCTGACCTCGCCATCGTGAAAGCCTGGAAGGCGGACACGACGGGCAACGCGATCTTCCGCAAGACGGCGCGCAACTTCAACCAGCCTGCGGCGACCTGCGGGAAGGTGTGCGTGATGGAGGTGGAAGAGATCGTGGAGCCGGGGGAACTTGATCCGGACGCGATCCATCTGCCGGGCATCTATGTTCACCGGCTGGTGCAGGGGAAGCACGAGAAGCGGATTGAGCAGCGCACTGTGCGCAAGCGGGAGGCAAGCTGATGCCCTGGGCACGCGATGACATGGCGGCGCGGGCCGCGCAGGAGCTGAAGGACGGGATGTATGTGAACCTCGGCATCGGGATACCGACGCTTGTGGCCAACCATATTCCAAAGGGCGTGAATGTGACGCTTCAGTCCGAGAACGGAATGCTGGGCATGGGGCCGTTTCCGTTTGAGGGCGAGGAAGATCCCGACCTGATCAATGCCGGCAAGCAGACGATCACAGAACTGCCGCATACGGCCTATTTTGACAGCGCGACTTCCTTTGCGATGATCAGGGGCGGGAAGATTGCGATGGCGATCCTCGGCGCGATGGAAGTGGCGGAGAATGGCGATCTCGCCAACTGGATGATCCCCGGCAAGCTGGTCAAAGGCATGGGCGGGGCGATGGACCTGGTGGCGGGTGTTGGCCGCGTGGTGGTCGTAATGGATCACGCCAACAAGGCGGGCGAGAGCAAGGTGCTGAAAGAATGCACGCTGCCGCTGACGGGGAAGGGCGTGGTGGACCGGATCATCACCGATCTCTGTGTGATGGACGTGGTGCCGGGCGGGCTGAAGCTGATTGAACTCGCGCCGGGCGTGACCGAGGACGAAGTGCGGGCGAAGACGGAAGCGACGCTGGTTTAGGGCTGGCTCTTTCGCTTCGGGGATTTTATTTCGCCTCCCCCCACCCCAACCCTCCCCCGCATGGCGGGGGAGGGGGGTAGGTTGTGCGGTGGGAGAGCCTGGGTTTCTGACATCTCGATACTGAATAATCTGATTGCTCTGGAGATGGGCACTCTGACGGGCGTTGCCCGTCGAGTGTGACGAGGGGTTTGTGTTTGCCGCTTCCCCCCTCCGCCCTTCGGGCACCTCCCCCGTGAACGGGGGAGGAGTAAGTCGCGCCCTCTCTATTTCCCGCGATGGTCGCGCATCAGGCCGGCGAAGCGGGTGAACAGGTAGAAGCTGTCTTGCGGGCCGGGGGAGGCTTCGGGGTGGTGCTGGACCGAGATGATCGGCTTGCCGGTGACCGAGAGGCCGGAATTTGTGCCGTCGAAGAGGGAGCGGTGGCTTTCCTCGACGCCTGCGGGCAGGGTGTCCGGATCAACCGTGAAGCCATGGTTCATCGAGACGATCTCGACCTTGCCGGTGGTGAGATCCTTCACGGGGTGGTTGGCGCCGTGATGGCCCTGCGCCATTTTCTTGGTCTTGGCGCCAAGCGCCAGGCCGAGCAGCTGGTGGCCGAGGCAGATGCCGAGGATGGGCAGGCCGGAGGCGACGATGGCCCGGATCATCGGGCCCGAGCGCTCGAAAGTGGCGGCCGGATCGCCGGGGCCGTTTGAGAAGACGACGCCATCGGGTTTCAGGGCGAGTATCTGCTCGGTGGTTGCGTCGCCATTGACGACCGTTGCGCGCGCGCCGGCATTGGCGAGGTTGCGCAGGATGTTTTTCTTCACGCCGAAATCGACGACGACGACATGGAACTCGGCATTGCTGAGCTTGTCGTGGCCGGTCTGCGGCTTCCAGAGGCCGTCTGTGTTTTCGTAAGTGGCTTCCTGGTCAACGACATCGGCGAGGTCTGCCCCGTCGAGGCCTTCCCAGTTTTTCGCCAGCTCAACGAGGGCGGCGAAATCGATTTTGCCCTCGGGCTTGTGGCAGATGGCGGCCTTGGGCATGCCTTTTTCGCGGATGCGCTTGGTCAGCGCGCGCGTGTCGACGCCGGACAGGCCGATGATGCCGCGTTTGGCGAGCCAGCCGCCGAAATCATCGGTGGCGCGCCAGTTGGACGGCGCCGTGATCGGCTCGCGGAAGATGGCGCCGCGGGCGGCGTCAGCGGCGGCGGTGGTGGATTCTTCCTGATCATCGGCATTTGCGCCGACATTTCCGATATGCGGGAAGGTAAACAGGATGATCTGCGAGGCGTAGGAGGGATCGGTCAGGATTTCCTGATAGCCGGTGATGGCGGTGTTGAAGCACAGCTCCCCCACCTTGATACCCGTTGCCCCGGCCCCGAAACCCGCGAAAATCGTACCATCTTCAAGGGCCAAGGCACCGGTGGCTGAGTCCATATCTTGATTCCTGCTCATGGAAGATATACCTCTCGCCGCTGGCCAGTCTGGTTGACGCTGTTTTAACCGGTCTGGCTAAAACTTGGCCGCTTATTGGGGCTGAGTCTCCGCACCGTCAAGCAAGGCGTTTGTCGCGGGGTGTAGAAAGGCATGGGACCGGCATGGGCCGTGAAGATATGACTGCCTGTATGGGGCTCAAGACCCGTATTCTCCAAGCACTCAAGGACGAATCCGCCCGGACGCAGAACGAGACGCGGCTGAACACGCTGCGTCTTGTCGAATGCGCCATCCGGGACCGGGACGTCTGCGCGCGCGGGCGAGGCGAGGGCGAAGGATGCCCGGACACCGACGTGCAGCGCGTGCTGCTGACGATGGTGGCCCAGCGCGAGGAAGCCGCCAGCGAGCATGAAGAGGAAGGCCGCATCGCCGAGGCCATTCGCGAGCGCGAGGAAGTCGAGATCATCAAGGCGTTCCTGCCCCAGCCGCTTTCCGGCAAGGCGCTGGACATTGCCGTGAGGCAGGTGGTCGAAGACCTTGGCGCGGAAAAGCTGAAAGATCTTGGCCGCTGCGTGACCGAGCTGAAATCGCGCTATCCTGGCCAGATTGAAGCAGCCAGCGCGGGCAAGGCCGTGCGCACCGCGCTCAGCAAGGGCTGAGCCGCCGGGAAGGGGAGCGCTGCCCCACTTCCGCCGAGAGTCTGAAAAGATGGCAATGTAGCGGAACAAGTCTCCGCAGGGTCCGTTGGTGGGGCATGTACCCCCATCGAAAGGACATTCCCATGAAAACCCTTCTTGCGACTGCCAGTGCTTCCGTTCTGCTGCTTGCTGCCGCCGCCTGTTCGCAGGCAGACAGCCCGGCGGAGACGGCTGGCTATGAAACCAATGGTACCGAGGTTGCCGAGTATGACGACCAGACCATGGAAACGGCCAATGCCGGCGACGAGACCGTTTATGAGGCTGCCCGCGCTGAATACCGTCTGGCCCAGGGCGAGATGGAAGCTTCCGACCTGATCGGCGCTTCGGTTCGCAATGGTGCTGACGAGGAAATCGCGACGGTGGCCGACATTCACCTTGGTGAAGATGGCGCCTCGCCGGTGATCCTGGTGCGTGATGGCGGCGTTGCCGGTGTCGGCGGCGAGCTGCGCCAGGTGGCTTTTGACGGCGCGACGGTGACCGGCCCGGCTGGTGAAGAGCCTGAAGTGCTGGTTCAGATTGCCGAAGAAACCCTCGAAACACTGCCCTCTTTCGAGCAGGATGAGATGAACGACTATCGCCTGGCTTCGGAAATCATGGGTGCCACCACCCCGGTTTCCTTCGGCGAGGATGAAGTGCGCATCACGGACCTTATCCTGACGAATACGGGCGAGCTGCGCTATGCCGTGATTTCGCCGAGCCTGGCGTCGACCGAACAGTTCGTGGTGCCGGCTGATGCCATCCGCGTTGCCGAGGGCGACGGAGACGGCGACGTGATCCTCGATATGGATCAAGGTGAGTTGTGATCCTCGATATGGATCAAGGTGAGTTCGACGAAGCGCCGATGTATCGCTGGGAGTAAGATGCGTCCTGGCGCCGTTGAACCAGGAGGGCCCCGCCGGAAGGTGGGGCCCTTCCTTTTATAGTGTTGTATTTTGCCCGCCGATGCCAATCTCCGGTGCCGCGCAGCCTTAAAGATGGTATCTGACTTTCATGTCATCTGCTCCCCCCATTCGTATTCCCGACGGCTTCGTTGAGGAGTTGAAGGCCCGTATCCGGCCTTCCGATGTGATCGGGCGGAAAGTGAAGCTGACCAAGAAGGGCAAGGAGTGGGTGGGGCTTTCGCCCTTCACCGCCGAAAAGACGCCGAGCTTCTACGTGAACGACCAGAAGCGCATCTTCAAATGCTTCTCCTCCGGCATGGGCGGGGATGTGATCAATTTCGTGATGGAGACCGAGCGGCTCTCCTTCATGGAAGCGGTCGAGAAGCTGGCCGAAGAGGCGGGCATGGCCCTGCCCAAGGCGAGCCCGGCGGCAGCGGAAGAATACGACCATCGGAAGCGGTTGCAGGCGGCGTG
>NZ_NCJT01000178.1 GCF_002282565.1 Hyphomonas sp. 34-62-18 | reverse complement strand
TTTCTGTCTCATCTTCACTCCTCGTATCAGTTACGATGAGCCAGAAATCCTCCTTAAGCAATTTCGCCGATCTGTCTCACAGTCGCTGACGGGGAACAGGCGCACTCGTCATTGGCTGGATTACCGGGGAGGCCGGGATGAAATCGGTCGCGCCGTTCCTGGTTGCGCCGTTTCAGGGCGTGCTCTGCCTCTTCCTGCTCGACATGGGGCTATCCGCGGGCCGCGGTCTCCGGAACGGTTGGCGTCAACTCGATGCCGGGACAATCGCCTTTGGGTTCTACATGCCCCTGATCTCTGCAGGTCTAGCCGCCGGTGTCGCCGCGTTGAATGGCATGCCGCAAGGTGACGCCGCGCTCCTGATTACCCTTGCGGCGTCAGCGTCATACATCGCTGTGCCTGCCGCAATGCGCCTCGCTCTGCCGAAAGCGAAGCCTTCAGTCTACCTCACTCTGTCTCTTGGAATTACATTTCCCTTCAATCTCATTCTCGGCCTGCCCCTTTACATATGGATGGCCCGGATGGTGTCTCCCGGAGCGGCCTGATCATGCATATACGCTATCGCTGTGAACTCATCATTGAGCGGATGGCCGCTCCCCGCGCCTGCCGCGTCCTCGAAGACGCCGGCCTGACCGGCTATACGGTCCTGCCGGCAATATCCGGCTTTGGCGGCGTAACGCGCTGGAACCGCGATACCGACATGTCGGCCTCAAGCGATATGGTCGTGATTGTGTCGATTGGAGCGCAAGATCGCATCGAGGCGGCGCTGACAGAGATTGAGCGGCTATTGAGTAATCACATCGGTGTACTGAGTGTTGGCGAAGTCAGAGTGCTTCGCCCGGGCCGTTTCTGAAAGACAGAGGACCGGCGCCGCTCTGGTCTGGAGCGGCGCCGGGTTAACTCAGAAGTCGAAGAGGTCCAGCAATCTGGATCGCTTGTTTTCTCTGCGGTGAGTATGTTCATCGTCGCCGAAATCATTACCTTGCCGGCGGAGACGTTCCCGTCCGGGCAGTTCGCGCACGGCATCCTCCCGGATGATCTCGATCAGCTTGTCCAGTTCGCCGCGATCAAGCCAGACGCCACCCGAAGAGGGGCAGACATCAATCTCGATTCCGTGACGCCGGACCGTTCGCATGGTTTGTCCGTCGATGGGGGAAATCGTGAGGGGCATGATCAACCCTCTCCTGGTATCTGTGCTGGAAATGCCGGTCGCGCAGGATGACTGGGCATGGCAGACGGAATGACTCGTTGGCCGCGTACCCTGCGTTTCCGTCTGATCGCGTCGCGGAGGCTTTCCCGGCAAGCAAGCCGGAGCTTTTTCAGCCGCATAATCTTCAGCGTGTCCGGAAGCGGTGCTTTCAGTTCCGTCTCAATCTGCCGCTCAAGCGCAGCGTGCCGCAGGGCGAGCGCGCGAATATAGTTCGATGTCATGTCATACTCCTCTTTACTGGATTAAGGAGCACGGTGTGTAACCGGAAGGTGATTTTCCGAGCCTGCACCGGGTTGCTCCCGATGCGGTCCGACATCGCAACAGATCCTTCAGGGGATCAATTGCCAGAGGGTCCCGGTCCGCATACTGATTAGGTATTGATGTTTTTACTTATGGCAGGATCAGTTGAAACAATTTCCGTGTTTCTTCCCGATCACATCCAAAAGAGCGCGTCACCGGCCCTTGGCAAAGCCGGTGACGACAGGATTGACTTACAATCGGTCCCGGCCGCGTGGCTGCGCCACCTTGACCGCCTGCCGCGCCGGGCTTGTGGCGAAGGCAGGGCGTGGACGGATCTTGGGTTCGGGCCGCACGCCGGAACGGCCGAACAGCAGGTCGAAGTCTGCAGGGGAAAGCATGTCATTCCATCCTCAGCAGATCTTTGCGCACGTCCCGGATCCGGCGCCGGCGGCGCCAGGCGCGCCGGCTATGCTGGCTGAAACGTTGCTGCGCCAGCCCGGCAGGCATTGGTACGGGACCGGCGGTTCCGCCATCAGACAGAAGTCCGGGGGCAGATGACGAGAGGGACATTTTGTTCTCCTTTTTTGGCAAGCCGGTGATCGGCTTGGGCAGGAGATGGGGCTTGAACCTGGATAGTTCCAATCTAACTATTCTCTCAAATCAATAGGAATTAGCTATCATGCGCCCGACCCTTCGACAGATGCAGTATGTCATCGCCATCGCCGATACAGGCAAGTTCGGCGATGCGGCGCGGCTGGTAAACGTCAGCCAGCCAAGCCTGTCGGCCCAGATCGCGGATATGGAGGCCGGGCTCGGCGTGGCGCTTGTTGAAAGATCAAGCCGCGGGGCGATGCTGACGCCCGCGGGTGAGGAGCTGGTCCGCCGCGCGCGGCTTATCCTCCGGGATGTCGAGGATCTCAAAGCCGTAGCAAAGCTCGGCCGGACGGAACTTTCCGGCCGCCTGCGGCTGGGTGTCCTGCCAACGATCGGTCCCTACCTCCTGCCCAAGGCAACAGGGGAATTGCGGGCTCGGTTTCCGGACTTGCGCCTCAGTGTGCGTGAGGAACGGACAGTTGACCTCGACGAGCACCTGCAGGCAGGCCTTTTTGACACGGTGCTTTCCACACCCGAAGACCATCCTGGAACAGAGTCCGAGCATCTTTTTACAGAGCGGCTCTACATTTGCCCCCCGCCCGACGATGACCTTGCAGAAGGTGAGGGGCCTGTCGCGCTGAGTGCCCTTGAAGGCCGTTCGCTACTGACGCTCGGAGAAGGACACAGGCTGAGTGCGATCACCCAGGAGCTCGCAAAAGCGGCCGGGGCCACAGTCAGTTCGGAATATGAAGGGACCTCTCTCGACGCCATCCGCCTCATGGCGCAAATGGGCGCCGGCATCGCCATTCTTCCCAGCCTCTATGCTTTGTCCGAAGCCCGGCGGGACCGCGGCCTCAACATCCGCCCCATCAACGATCCCCGCGCGTGCCGGGACATCGCCCTTATCTGGCGCGACACGTCCCCATTGGCAGCCAGCCTCGTCAGCCTCTCGGCCTACCTGAAAAAAGCGGCAGATAAGATATTGGCGTCTGAAAGAGGGGCATGACCGGCCTGACAGATACTTGAGCACCGGCGGACGATCAGGGTGTAAGGTCCGTACACAGGGCACATTGGCAGTGGTTACTTTGTTGTTCGCAATGGCCAGGTTCCGGTCATCTGCGTCGGTTGTGTGTCCGCAAACCTTGAGATTACTTTCCGTTCCGGCGACATGCGGTCTCTTAGTGAGCGCGTTGGCCAGAGATTTTGGTCCCTGAAGAGCCTACTGATGGCCACGGAGGATGGCCATCTGCGCTGCGGATTGGAGCTGTACTTTAGCAAGGCGGTCGTGCTCTGAAGTGGAAATCTGCAATATCAAGAGAGCAAGAGTTCGCGGTCTTCAAATAAATCCGGGTCAATCCGTAAGTCGTTCTTCGCGCGTCGACCCGTCGCTTAACAGCTCTGTCATGGGCATATTGTAAAGGCAGTGCTGGTCGCTCCCCTGAATAGCCGTCATCCGAAAAATCCGGGCAGGTCAGTGCCATCCTCTCAACGGACAGAGTCTGTAAATCATGGCCGGAATTCAGGGCGCTGAGTCAGACTTACAAATCCCTGAGCGTATGGGCTCCAAATTGAACCTAATTTCATCAGCGCGGCGAGCTTGTAGTTTCGGCCGCATCTGATCGGCGGGGTTCGCGTGCCGGTGGTCCATTCGGTGAAATCCTAGGCTGTTCCGGGCGAGCCGGATCAGAGGATGATGCAGGCACCAATAAATCTTTTGGGTAGAAATGAAAAGCTATCTAAAGTAATGTGACGCATGTCGAAAAAGGGCTTGCCGCCGCATCAAGCACAGCCTGTCCTGGGGGCTGCAAGGCCGCTCATTTGCGCGCTGGAGCGCCGGAGTGCCGCCTTGCTCCTGCTTGCGCTGGGCTGTGTACTGGCCGCGGCCGGGCTCAGCGCGTTTGCACCTGTCCTGCTGGCCGGTCTGGTCGATGAGCTGGTGAACGGGGGGACTTCGGTCCTCCTGCTGGTTGGGCTCTATGCGGTCTGCCTCGGGCTCGCCCGGGCGGCCGGGGAAGGGCGGACCTTTTTTCATGCCAGGGCGGAGCAGGACATCCTCCGTATTCTGACGCTGGATGCATCGCGTCACATGCTGAGTCTGCCCATGCGCTTCTTTGACCGTCATCCGTCCGGTGCGCTGGTTCAGACCCTGGAGAACGGACTGCAGGGCTACCGTCTCCTCCTGCAACACGGCGTGTTTACCCTGCTGCCGGGCGTTCTGGAAATCGGGATCATGTCGGCAATCCTGTTCTATGCGCTGGACGCAGCATTCCTGGCTGTATTCGGGGTCTGCGCGCTTCTGTACGGGGCGGTGTTCGCTGGCGGCGCACGCAAGGTGCTCGCGGCGAGCCGGGAGGTGTCGAGCGCGAGGATTGAGGTCACGTCGAGGTTCGCCGACAGCCTGCGCAATATCGAAACGGTGAAGGCGTTTTCCGGCGAGGCTGAAATTGATCAGCGGCTGGATGAGGCGCTGCTTGAAACGCGCCGCCGCTGGCGGCGCTTCCATGGCATCCGGTTACGCAACGGACTGCTGGTTACAGCAATCTTTTCGACCGGCCTGCTGACCGTCCTGACCCTGGCGGCGGGTCAGATCTCGGCCGGAGAGATGACGCCCGGCGCTTTCGTGCTTGTCAGCGCCTATATGCTCCAGATCGTGCGGCCCATAGAACTGCTGGGCTATGCCGCCCGCGATCTGGGGCAGGGCGCGGCCTTCATCGAAAAGCTGACGGGCATTCTGAACGAGGCGCCTGAGATGATGGAATTGTCAGGAGGCGCGCCTCCTGCTTCCGGCGGCATGGCGATTATCCTCACGCATGTCCGCTACGCGCCCGACGGGAAGGCTCCGATCCTCTCAGATGTGTCGCTGGAGATCGGGCCGGGGGCAAAGATCGGTCTGGTGGGCGCTTCGGGTAGCGGCAAGTCCACGCTGCTGAGACTGCTGCTTGGTTTCTGCGTGCCGCACAGCGGGGAGGTCCGGATCGACGGGGGCCCTAAGGCGGCCCGGCGCGATGAGATCGCGTTCATTCCGCAGACGCCCGGTCTCTTCAATGACACCCTGGCAAACAATGTCGGCTTTCCCGACAGGTTTGCCTCGGAGGCGGCCATTGAATTGATTCTGCGGCGGGTCGGGCTGAGCGCGCTCTCGGAACGGAAAACCGGGGAGGGCGGCGCGCTGGTTTCGGGCGGCGAGCGCCAGAGGGTAGCGATCGCGCGGGCCCTGATGCGGCGCCCGCGCCTTGTCCTGGCGGATGAACCCACCTCCGCTCTCGATCCGGAGACCGAATCCCGCATTCTTGCGGAACTGATGACCGGCTTCGGGGAGGCCACGCTGATCCTTGCGTCGCAC
>NZ_NCJT01000177.1 GCF_002282565.1 Hyphomonas sp. 34-62-18 | reverse complement strand
ACCGCGCGGTAGGGGATCGTCAGATCATCGAAGCTTTCCACATTCATCCGCGCGGGCGTGAAGCGGCGGAGTTCCTTCATCAGCGCCTGGTCTGAGACGGCGCCCGTCGGCAGGAGAAGGCCCGCGCCGGAAACGCCAAGGCTCGCCGTGCCGGGGAAATCCACCTGCTGCTGTTTCTGGCGGTAGGTAAGCTTGTCGCGCTCGGGCGCCGGGTTGAAGACGCCGCTCCAGTTGGCGTCCTTGACGACCTCTTCAAGCTCTTCCCCGCTCATCCCGGCGGCATAGAGCCCCCCGATCACCGCGCCCATCGAGGTGCCAATCACCATGTCGGGCCGGATACCCATGGCTTCCAGCTCCTGGATGGCGCCGACATGGGAGAGACCCAGCGCGCCGCCACCGGAGAGGACCAGCGCGACCTTGGGGCGGCGGGTCTCTGTTTCAGCCGCTTTCTGCGCCAGACTGGCGCTTGTGAAGGCGAGAAGAGCAGTGAGGAGGACCAGCGGGCGGGCCAGGGTGCGGGAGAAGGTCTGCATCATCAGGCGATCCTCTGGCCAGTTGGCTGGCGGCGCAAGAGGGATCGCCGGCTGGGCGTGGTGGTTCGGGAGAGACTTGAACTCTCGACCTCGCGATTATGAGTCGCGCGCTCTAACCAGCTGAGCTACCGAACCCTAACGCCGCATCAGCGAACGCGCCTGATACACATTGGAGGGGGGGCGCGCAAGCACCCTATCCTGCAAGCTCTGCTACATGGTCTGCAATTGACAGGGATGAGGTGAGGCCAGGGCTTTCAATCCCCAGAAGGTTAACCAGGCCGGCACTGCCATGGACCTCTGGCCCTTCGATGCGGAAATCCCCGGAAGGGGCGCCTCTGGGCACGATTTTGGGCCGGACGCCGGCATAATCCGGGGTCAGGCGGTCAATGGTCAGGCCGGGCCAGTAGCGGCTCACTTCGGCATGGAAGACGGCGGCGCGGGCGGGATCCACCCTGTAGTCAAACGGCGGCGCGGCATCCTCGGGCAGCCATTCGGCGTCTGGCCCTACCTTGCCGCGCCCGCCAAGGTCGATCGTCAGGTGCAGGCCCAGGGTGGCGGTGTTGGGCATGGGGTAGATCAGCCGCGAGAAGGGCACGCGCCCGCTGATGCCGAAATAGCTGCCTTTGACATAGTGCGGGGTTGGCAGGTGACCCGTGTGGGGGCCGTCGATCGCGGCAGCAATGGCCAGGGCGCGGTGACCGGCTGCATTGATCACGGTGCGCGCCCGGATGGTGGCGGGCGTGTCCCCACCGGTTTGCAGCCGGATTTGGCCTGTCTCCACCGCGCCGGAGAGGACCGGCGTGTTGAAGGCGATAGAACCACCGGCATCTTCCAGCTCCCCCTGAAGGGCCAGAAAATAGGCATGGCTATCGAAGATGCCGGAAACGGGGGAGTGGATGGCGGCAGCCACTTCGGAATTGAGCGCAGGCTCCATCGCGAGCGCTTCGGCGCCCTCCAGCAGGCGCAGCTCCTCCACGCCATTGGCCTGCGCCCGCGCCAGGATCGCGCCCAGTTCTGCCGCTTCCTTCTCGCCGATGGCGACGACCAGCTTGCCGCAGCGTTTCACGGCGACGCCATGGGCGTCCAGAAAGCTGTAGAGCATCCGCCGGCCATTGACGCAGTGGCGCGCCTTCAAGCTGCCGGTGGCATAATAGAGGCCGGCATGGATCACCTCCGAATTTCGGGATGAGGTGTGCATGGCGATCTGGTCTTCGGCTTCCAGCACGATCACCTCGCGCCCCGCCTGCGCCAGCGCGCGGCCACAGGCCAAGCCAATCACGCCCGCCCCGATCACCACCACATCTGCTTCGAAACTGTCTGCCATTCTGATGCCACTCGCCGGAAACACTATTTTGGACTAATATCAATTTGGATGCAGGGACGCAGCTTGATTCTGTTTGCTTTTGCCATGTTGGCAGCGATGCCGGCAGAGGCCGATTTTCGCGCTGCCTCTGAAGCATTCCGGGCGGGGCAATATGATCTGGCATTCGAAGAGGCTGCTTTTGAGCAGACTGCGGATGCTTATGCCTTCCGTGCGCGGACCCTTCTGGCCAAGGCCATGTGCGGGGAAGCCGACCCACCCCGCATCCTCATCGATCAGGCGCTCGCCGAGGCCGAAAAAGCGCTGTCGCTGGACCCGGAGCATCAAGAGGGCCGCCTGCAGAAGGCTATTTCCCTGTCCCTCATCCTGCGGCCCATGAGTATCGGGGACGCCAGCAAGACCGGCTATGGTGAACTTTCGAAGGCGCTTGCCGAAGGTGTGCTCAAGGATGATCCGGAGAATTTCTACGCTCATGGCTTTCTGGCCGTGTGGCATGTGGAGGTGGAACGCCGGGGCGGCATGATTGGCGCAGCCATCATGGGCGCCAGCCTGAAGACGGCGCGCCGTCATTATGAGGAAGCCGTCCGTCTTGCCCCGGAGGACATTGGCCTGCGCTGGCAATGGGCCCGCGCCCTTGCTGCGCTCGACGCCAAGAAGCACCTTCGCGAGATCGAAACGGCGCTTCAGGCAGCTGTGGAGACTGATCCGGCCACGGATCTTGACAAGGTGATGCAGGAGCGCGCCGCACAGCTGCTGGAAGCCGTCAGCCGCAAGAAGCCCCGCGATGTGGAGCGCGTGGCGCTGGCGATGCTTTAGGGCCCTGGCCTTACTCCGCCGGAACGGCCGTTTCAGCGTGCGCTTCCTGCTCTGACAGGAAGCGTTCCGCGTCCAGCGCGGCCATGCAGCCCATGCCGGCGGCCGTGACGGCCTGACGATAGGTTTCATCTGTCACGTCGCCGGCGGCGAACACGCCGGGGATCGCGGTGCGCGGCGAGCCCGGCTCGGTGATCAGATAACCATTCTCCTTCATCGGCAGCTTGCCGGCAAAAAGCTCCGTAGACGGGGCGTGGCCGATGGCGACAAAGATGCCGTGAACGGGCAGCTCGCGGATATTGCCGGTGGTGAGATCGCGAATGCGCGCGGCAGTGACGCCCAAAGGCTGCTCGTCGCCGACGACTTCCTCAAGCGTGTGATTCCAGATCACTTCGACCTTGGGATTCTTGAACAGGCGATCCTGCAGGATCTTTTCGGCGCGGAAATGGTCGCGGCGGTGGATGACGGTGACCTTGGAGGCAAAGTTTGTCAGGAACAGCGCCTCTTCCACAGCGGTGTTGCCGCCGCCGATGACCAGCACTTCCTTGCCCCGATAGAAGAAACCGTCGCAGGTGGCACAGGCGGAAACGCCGAAGCCCTTGAACTTTTCTTCACTGGCGAGGTTCAGCCATTTGGCCTGGGCGCCGGTGGAAATAATGACGGCATCGGCGGTATAGGTGGTGCCGCTTTCACCGACGGCCTTGAAGGGGCGGGTTTCAAAGTCGACCGAGAGAATGTGATCGGTGGCGACTTTGGCGCCCATCTTTTCGGCATGCTCCTGCATCTTCACCATCAGCTCAGGGCCCTGGATATGGGATTCCCCGGGCCAGTTCTCGACTTCGGTGGTGATGGTGAGCTGGCCGCCAGGCTGCATACCAGTGACGACGAGCGTATCGCGCAGGGCGCGGGCAGCGTAGACAGCAGCGGTCCAGCCGGCGGGGCCCGATCCGATGATCAGGATTTCGGCATGTTGTGTCTCGGCCATCTTCAGCCTCCTTCGCGTCGTCATGGGCGGGCTGGCCCCATATGGGGCCTGAAGGGGCAGGGTTAAAGCGCTCTTGCGCTGGCTGCAAGGCAGCTATTCAGGCGCCGAGACAACTTCCACTGTGGCATGGGAAACCTTGAAGCGGCTGGCGAGGCGCGCCTTCACATCCCGGCGGAGAATCTCAGGATTGGCGCCAGGTGCGGCGGTGACTTCCAGCGTTACCAGCGGGCGCGATTCGGTCAGCGACCAGGCGTGGACATGGGCTACCTGGGCGGCGCCTGGCACATTCTGTTTCAGATCGTGAACAATATCGGGCACCGAGAGGCCCTGCGGTGTCCCTTCCAGCAGGATATGGCCCGACTGGCGCATGATGCGCACGCCCGCGACGATGACCAGCACGGCGACGAGGGCCGAGAGAATGGGATCGGCCGGGGTCCAGCCGGTCCAGAGGATCATCCCCGCTGCAACGATCGCAGCGACCGAACCGAGAAGGTCGCCGGCGACATGCCAGAGGGCGCCGCGCAGGTTCAAATCTTCCTGATTGCCGCCATGCAGGACCGCGAAGGCGGCGATGTTGACCAGCAGGCCGCCAGCCGCGACGACCATCATCAGGCCGCCCATCACCTCGACCGGGGCGAGGAGGCGGTGGACCGCTTCCCAGATGATCCAGAGGCCAAGGAGGATCAGGAGCACGCCATTGGTAAAGGCAGCGAGGATTTTCATCCGCGCGAAGCCGTAGGAACGATGAGGATCCGCTGGGCGTTCGGCGAGTTTGTAGCCGATCCAGGCCAGCAGCAGTGAGCCGGCATCGGTGAACATGTGGGCCGCGTCTGCCAGGAGGGCGAGGGAGCCGGAGATGAGGCCGCCGGCGACCTCGGCAAACATGAAGCCGGCCGTCAGCATGGCGGCAATCGCCACGCGGCGGCGCGAGTCGGCACTGGTCATGTCGGCATGGTGTTCGTGCGAATGGCCGGCATGGCCGTGATCGTGGCCATGGCTGTGTCCATGATCATGGGCGTGGCCGTGCGCATGCGCGCCGGGATCGGCCGGGCAGTCCAGCCCCGCGGTATCGGTAGGACCATGGGCGTGGTCATGATCATCGGCGGGCGAATGTGCGTGCGGTTTGGTCATCTTGCCCGAGCCAGTGGCGCCTTCCGGAGGGGAAATCAATCAGTGCGTAATAGCATAACCTTGTTTACCTTGCGTCGTTGTTGCGGGGTTTGTTCTGCTCGTTAGGGTCTTCTCAAAAGAAAATACCTCCGGGGAGAACCACAACCATGACTTTGCCGCGTCTCCGACAATTGGTGATTGCTGTCCGCAGCCTGAGCACCGCCGACCAGCTGGCCGAGTTGCTCGGCCTGGGCGAGCCTTTCATTGACCCTGGCGTTGAGGAATTCGGCCTCGTCAACCGCGTGTTCCCGATCGGGGACCAGTTCCTGGAAGTCGTCGTGCCGACGAGCGGCAAGGCGCCGGCGGCCCGCTTCATCGAGCGGGGCGGGGAGGGCGGCTATATGGCGATCTTCCAGACCGACGACCTGGCAGCCGCCCGCACGCGGGTGGACAAGCTGGGCGTGCGGCGCGTGTGGAATGTGGACCTGGACGACATTGCCGCGAGCCATCTTCACCCGGCAGATGTCGGCGGGGCGATTGTCTCGATCGACGAGGCGCGCCCGGCGGCAAGCTGGCGCTGGGCGGGGCCGGGCTGGCAGAAGCGGGCAAAGCCGGGCGCCCTGCGCGGCGCGGTGCTGGCGGGGCC
>NZ_NCJT01000484.1 GCF_002282565.1 Hyphomonas sp. 34-62-18 | reverse complement strand
TGCGCGCCTGCATCTGGTTGCCATCCGCCATCATGCGGCCTCCGGGCCGAGCGCCGGCATCAGTTTCCGGCACCGGCTGAGCGCCTTGTAGAGATCGCCCGCAACGACATCGGCAGAGATCTGCAGCACGTCCTCGCGTGCGTCCGGCATATCGGCAATCAGCCCGGCCAGCGCTTCAGCCGTCTGGGTGTAGAGCGGGCCATCGACTTCGCCGAGCAGATACATCTGCATCACGGCAAAATACGCCCGCTCCGCCGCCGTGGAGACAGATGACGGCGCCAGAATATCCTTCTCACGCAGAATGCGCGCCTGGGTTTCCAGCAGCAGCACGCCGCGCCGGTCGCCATTGCGCACGACGGCCCCGTTCACAACGAAGGTTTCGCCTGGCTTGAGAGATAGTTTGAGCGGCATGCGTCTCCGGCCCCCATGGTTCGGATTGTGTGAAATTCACACAAAGGCGTTAACGCTTGCTTTCCAAATATTTACTTGGGGTTGGGAAGCCATGCGCCCGTCAGCCGGGGGCAGTTGGATCATAAGGTCTGGTCCGGTCTCTTCGGGCCAACCGGACCGGCCAGCCTGCCTGAAACCGGCGCGACGCTTAGCGTGAAGCTTGAGCCTCTGTGGCGGCGCGCATGGCTTATCCTGTTTACCACACCTTTCCCCTTCCCTTAAGGAAATTCGATTCTGCACCGCAGCACTTTCCTTGAGGTCAGCGCTTGCCCGCGCCCCGCGCGGCCTTATTGTGCAAGGTCAGCAAACAGAATGAAGGGACGAGGCGGATGCGGTTTGAGGGCACCAAGGATTATGTCGCAACAGATGACCTGCGCGTGGCCGTCAACGCCGCCATTGCCCTGGAACGCCCGCTTCTGATCAAGGGCGAGCCCGGCACCGGCAAAACCGTGCTGGCCATCGAGGTCGCCAAGGCCCTCGGCTCGGAACTGATCGAATGGCACATCAAGTCCACCACCAAGGCCAATCAGGGCCTGTACGAGTATGACGCCGTCTCCCGCCTGCGCGACGGCCAGATGGGCGAAGAGCGCGCCAAGGACGTCAAGAACTACATCAAGAAGGGCAAGCTCTGGGAGGCGTTCACCGCTGCCAAGCGCCCCGTGCTGCTGATCGACGAGATCGACAAGGC
>NZ_NCJT01000176.1 GCF_002282565.1 Hyphomonas sp. 34-62-18 | reverse complement strand
GTTTCTGTAGGTGTGGGCTTTTTCAACCTGTTGCCACTGCCTGTGCTGGATGGCGGTCGTGTGGTGTTTCATGCATACGAAGCCATTACCGGCGCAAAGATGCCGAGTCAGGTGGAAGCCTTCGCACTGAGAGCGAGCGTGTTTCTGCTGCTGCTTATGGTGGTGGTGATCACATGGGGAGATGTGATTGAAACAGGCGTATTTGGACGAGGAGGTGGCTGACGAAATGTCAGCCCGATACGGAGAGTGAAATTCCTAATGCGTAAATTCCTCGCGGCCACATTTCTTGCAACAAGCGCATTTGCGTTGGGCGTCAGTAACTTCGGCGCGACCGCCAGCGCGCAGGAAGATCCGCTGTATGGTGGGACCATCCGATCAATCCTGGTTGAGGGAAATCAGCGTATCGAGGCGCGGACGGTTCAGTCATATCTTCTGGTTGAGCCAGGCGATGCGTTTGATCCCGACCGGATCGATCTTTCTCTGAAAACGCTGTTCGCAACGAACCTCTTCGCCGACGTTTCGATTGATCGCAGAGGCAACGACCTCGTTATCCAGGTTGTCGAGAACCCGATCATCAACCGGGTACTTTTCGAGGGCAATCGCGCGCTCAAGGATGACAAGCTGCGTGAGGAAATTCAGGCCGCGCCTCGCGGTATCTTCACCGCAGCGCGTGTTCAGTCTGACGTTCAGCGCATCATGGAGCTGTATCGCCGTTCGGGCCGGTTCGCAGCCAAGGTGGAACCCCAGTACAAGCCCCTGGAGCAGAACCGCGTCGACTTGATTTTTGAAGTTACCGAGGGCCCAGTCACCGGCGTTCGATCAATCAACTTCATTGGAAACCAAGCCTATTCCGACTCGCGTCTGCGCAGCGAGATCGTCACCAAACAGTCGCGCTTCTGGCGCTTCTTCAGCTCAAACGACAACTACGATTCCAACCGTCTGGAATATGACCGCGAACGTCTTCGCGAGTTTTATCAGAACAACGGCTACTACGACTTCCGCGTTTCATCGGCCGTGGCAGAGCTGACGCCGGATCAAAAAGATTTCTACATCACGTACACGGTGGAAGAGGGGCGCCAGTACGATTTTGGCGTCATCAAGGTTGAAACCGCGCTGGAAAAACTGGATGCGAATGTGCTCCAGGCAGTGGTTCCGATTGAGGAAGGCGAGCTGTTCAGGGGCAGTCTGATTGAATCAACGATCGACAGTCTGACCTATGCTGCGGGCGTCGCAGGCTATGCATTTGTAGATGTCCGTCCACAGATCAGTGTCAATGAAGAGTCAGGCCGCATTGACATCACCTTCGCGATCGATGAAGGCCCGCGTGTTTATATCGACAGAATCAACATTGTTGGTAACACGCAAACGCTGGATCGCGTCATCCGCCGGGAACTGCGTTTGTCCGAAGGCGATGCGTTCAACCGGATTCTGCTTGACCGTTCGCGCAACCGCGTCCGGGCGCTGGGCTTCTTCAAGGAAGTCGAAGTTATCGAGACGCCCAGCGAGCAGCCGGATCGCACGATTGTGGACGTGAAAGTCACCGAACAGTCGACCGGCGAATTGTCCTTCGCCGCAGGTTTCTCGTCCGTCGACGCTTACCTCTTCGATCTAAGCGCTTCTCAGCGCAACTTGCGGGGCCGCGGACAATCTGTGGTCGCTCGTACATCACTCTCGAGCCGGCAACAGATCGTCGACCTACGGTTCACTGAGCCACGCTTCCTGGATCGCAACCTTTCTGCGGGCGTCGATCTTTTCGCTACGCGGCAAGACTTCGAGGAATTCACTGGCTTCACGAGCGACACAATCGGTGGCGGTGTACGGATGGCATTTCCGCTGACCGACCGGATGCAGATGGGCGTTCGCTATCGTTTGCAGTCTGACGATGTGAGTATTGCGGATCAGAATATCGTCATCGATTCCAGCGGGATGCTTCTCCGAAGCCGTACTCAGATTGCAGGGCAGGATACCCCCAATGACCTCTCTGATGACGTATATCGGCTTGTGGAGCCGGGCGACGAAGGGGCAGGTGAGGCCGTGGTCGATATCTGTGATCCCGCATACGTTCTGCGAAACACTATTTGCCGCTCAGAGCGCAGTGATATCTCGAGTATTGTGGGGTATGATTTCTTCTGGGATCAGACTAACGACCCGATATCGCCGACTCGCGGTTTCAACTTCCGCTTCAGTCAGGACCTCGCAGGTATCGGCGGCGATGTGAAATACATCCGCACAGAAACTGGCGCATCTTTCTATCGCGGCATCTGGCGAGATGTTGTGGCGAGCGCGAATTTCTCAGGCGGCTTTGTGCTCCCGCTCGACGAAGAGCAGGGCGTTCGAATCAACAACCGCTTCTTCCGGGGCGGCAGCACCTTCCGGGGCTTCGATGTTGCAGGTCTTGGTCCGCGGGAAATCCTGCGCCTTGTTGATCCGGACACCGGAGAAGTCCTGGGCACGCAGCGCCTCAATTCGCTCGGCGGTAATGCCTACTATCAAGGCACCTTCGAGGTCACGGTCCCGAACTTCATTCCGGAAGAATACGGTATCAAGAGCGCGCTGTTCCTGGACGTCGGTTCTCTCGGGCTTCTGGAAGATGTCGACCGCGGCGCAACCGTAGTCCTTGAGGACGGTGCACCATTCGGCTACCCAGGCGTCACGGCTATCCGGACAACCAAGGATGCCGCAACATTGCGCGCGTCCGCTGGCCTTAGCGTGTTCTGGGATTCGCCTTTCGGCCCAATCCGCTTCGACTTCTCGCAAATCCTCCGCAAGGAAGAATACGACCGGACGGAAACCTTCCGGTTCTCTACCTCAACGCGATTCTGATATCGCAAGCCCCAGAGTAGGAAGAACTCACTATGTCATTCATCAGGACTCTCGTAGCCGCCATGATGCTGGCGGCGGCCATTTCGGTCTCAGCGGTTCAGGCTGCCCAGGCGCAAGGTTCGACTGTCATGGTCATCGACGACAACAAGATTTTCCTCGACAGCAAAGCTGGCAAGGACATTCAGACCAAGCTTCAGAATATCGAGAAGCAGATCAACAACGAGCTCGAGCCCACGCGGAAATCTCTTGAAACAGAAATCAAGGCGCTGCAGCCCAAGCTGGAGGGTAAAACCCGCGAGGCGATCGCTGCAGATACCGCGCTCGTGAACGAGCTCGCTGCGTTTCAGAAGAAGAACAACGAACTCAATCAGAAACGCGCCATTGCTGAGCGCGAATATGCGATGACCGCCGAAAAAGCCATCATCGACTTCAACAATGCGCTTGACCCTGTACTCACCGAAGTCATCCGGGAGAAGAACGCCCAGGTTGTGCTCCTGAAAAGCCAGGTGGTTTTCTCGGCCGACGCTGTTGATGCAACCGCGGCCGTAATTCAGAAGCTCGACGCCAAGACGGCAGCGATTGCCGTTACGCGGCAGAAGCTACCTGCCGCTGCGCCTCAGGCCGGCAACTGACAGGTTGAGTTGTGACGGTCGACACTCGATTCTACGCGCCATTGGGGGCATTGACGCTGGAAAAGATTGCCGGTTGGACCGGTGCAACGCTTTTCGGGGACCCTGGAACTGAGATTTCAGGAATTGCTTCGGCGGCCAGCGCAAAGGCCGCCGAAATTGCTTTTCTCGATGGCGATGGAAAATCCAGCCCGGCGCTGAGCCCGGAACTTCAAGCGGTTTTTTCCAACACGTCGATGAGGGGATTTGTGCCGGAGGGCGTTTCAATTCTTGAAACGCCTTTCCCAAGGCATGCTCATAGCCTCGTTGCTCGCACACTCTTCCGTCCACGGCATTTTTCCAGTTACGGTCCCGAGATGATATCGCCATTGGCGCGGGTTCATCCGGAGGCGGTGGTTCAGCCTGGCGCTATCGTCGGTCCCGGCGCTGCTATCGGCGAAGGGGCTGTCATCGGTCCAAACGCGGTCATCGGTGCTGGAGTTCAAGTTGGACGCAACACATCTATTGGCGCAAATGCTTCGATCCAGTGCGCGTTGATCGGAGATCACGTGACCGTACTCGCCGGCGCGCGCATTGGTGAAACTGGTTTTGGGGTACTGGTTGGGCCGCATGGCGCAGAAGATGCCCCTCACTTTGGGCGCGTCATCGTTCAGGACCACGTGACGATCGGCGCGAACAGCTGTGTGGACCGCGGCGTATTCGAAGATACGATTATCGGCGAACGGACGAAGGTCGATAACCTCTGCCAGATTGCACACAATGTTGTTCTCGGGCGCGGCGTCATAGTCGCGGCTTTCGGTGGCATTTCCGGGTCGGTTCGCGTGGGGGACGGGTCCATGCTTGGTGGCCGGGTAGGCATTGCTGACCATGTTCAGGTAGGTGAGCGCGTAAGTCTTGCGGCTTCTGCCGGGCTCTTCAGAGATGTTGAGAGCGGTGAGACCTGGGGCGGAACGCCTGCAAAGCCGATCCGCCAATGGATGCGAGAGGTCGCATGGTTGCAAAAGCAGGCCAATCCAAAGAAAAGCGGTTGATAGACGGATTTGCCGTCACAAGGTCAGGAAGGTCCTCGCGATGAGCGTTGAGGTGCATCCCACATCCGTGGTGGAGAACGGCGCTGTTCTGCACGATGGCGTACGGATAGGTCCATTCTGCCATGTCGGGTCCATGGCAGAGCTCGGGGCAGGCACCGAGTTGATCTCCCACGCTTCTGTTACCGGCAATACGAAACTGGGGGAGAACTGCCTGCTTTACCCTCACGCAGTATTGGGGTGTGGGCCCCAGGTGATCGGCATGAGATCCACACCAGACTCGCGACTGGAGATCGGCGCGGGCTGTGTCTTCCGCGAGTATGCAACAGCCCACTCAGGCATGCCCAAACATGGCGGCCTGACCAAAGTTGGCATGGCGTGCTACATCATGATCGGTGCCCACATCGCGCATGATTGCATCATTGGAAACAATGTCGTCATGGCGAACAATGTCTCCCTCGCTGGGCACATTGAGGTAGGAGACAACGTTTGGTTCGGCGGCTTGTCTGCCGTCCATCAGTTCAGCCGGATTGGACGTAACGCCTTCATCGGTGGCGGCGCAATCGTGGTGGATGACGTGATCCCATTTGGCTCCGTCATTGGAAACCATGCTAAGCTCGCCGGCCTGAATACAGTCGGGCTGAAACGCCGTGGGTTCAGCAAGACTGATCTCCACGAGATCCGCGCAGCTTACAAGGCAGTGTTCGAAGGAGAAGGTCTGTTCAAGGATCGTCTCCGCAAAGCGGCAGAGGACTTCGCCGGAAGGCCGCTGGCGATGGAAATGATCAACTTTGTGCTTGAGGGCGGAGACCGCCCGATCTGCAAACCGGGCTGATAAGATGAAGGCGCCATTGGGACTGATTGCGGGCTTGGGTGAACTGCCGGTCGCAATTGCCGAAAATGCTGTTGCAACAGGCCAGGGCGTGTACGTGCTGCGCCTGAGGGGG
>NZ_NCJT01000483.1 GCF_002282565.1 Hyphomonas sp. 34-62-18 | reverse complement strand
ATTATAGCTCCACCGGTAATGCATCGCCGGAAGGGTCAGCCACTCATCCGCATAGAGATGAAGAAGCTGCGCCACAAAGCGCTGCAGCGGCGTCTGCGGTATCGCAGGCGGGGAAAGCCCCTCGCGCGCTTCCACCGTCTCGATGATGTCGGCGCTATCCTGCACCACCTCGCCCTCCGGCGTCACCATCACCGGGATCACTGGCCAACCCACCTTCGGCAGGATCACATCGCGGTAAACCGCCTGCGTCGCCAGTTCCTCGTGAAAGTCCACGCCCCGCCAGCGCAGATAGGCCCGCGCCTTGCCGGTGAAGTAGCTGACTTCAGCCCCATACAGCGTATATCCGCCCATGCCTGTCCCTCCGCTTGTTTCTGATACTGTCATTTCAAATGCCAATAGATCAGGCAAGCCCTCACCTGCCTTCCTTGACTTGCCAGCGCCTGCAGGGCCAGAAGGCCCTAACCCCGTTTGCCCTGACAGCCAGAGAGTATGCCCATGACCCAGCTTACCCAAGTCTCCTCCTGGAAATCCTTCGGCGGCAATCTTTCGGTCTATGACCATGAAAGCCCCCTGCTCGGCTGCACCATGCGTTTTGCCGTTTACGTGCCGCCGCAAGCCAAGGATGGCCCCGTGCCAGTCCTCTGGTATCTCTCCGGCCTCACCTGTACCTGGGCCAACATGATGGAAAAATCCGGCGTGCAGGAACATGCCGCCCGCCACGGCCTCATCGTCATTGCCCCCGACACCTCTCCCCGCGGCGACCATGTGCCCAATGACGAGGCCTATGATCTCGGCCAGGGCGCAGGCTTCTACCTCACCGCCACAAAAGACCCCTGGTCAAAACACTACAAGATGGACCAGTATATCACCGATGAACTGCCCGCCCTCATTGCAGCGAATGTTCCGTCAGCGGATATGTCGCGCCAGGGAATCTTCGGCCACTCGATGGGCGGCCACGGCGCCATCACACTGCACCTGAAAAATCCCGATACCTACAAATCATGTTCGGCCTTCTCCCCGATTACCTCACCCGCCCGCGTCCCCTGGGGCGAGAAGGCCTTCACCGCCTATCTCGGCCCGGCGTCCGTCGCCTGGGAACAGTATGACGCCACAGAACTCGTGAAAGAACGCCAGTCGAAAGC
>NZ_NCJT01000482.1 GCF_002282565.1 Hyphomonas sp. 34-62-18 | reverse complement strand
TCACTGAACACGCTAACGTCAAAGGAAACGCCCATGTCCATTCTGCTGTTGGAGAAACGCGGCCCCATCGCCGTGATGACGCTGAACCGTCCTGAAATGATGAACGCATTGGGGCAGGAAGGGGACGGTCCCGCCGTCGCCGCGGTATGCGCTGAGATCGCAGCAGATCCGCAAATCCGCTGCGCGATCCTGACGGGTGCGGGCCGCGCATTCTCAGCCGGCGGCGATGTGAAAGCGATGAAAGAGAAGACCGGCGCATTTGGGGGCAGCCCCGCGGATATCCGCGAAGGCTATCGCCGCAACATCCATATGATCGTCCGCTCCCTGTATAATATGGAGACGCCGCTGATCTCCGCCATCAACGGCCCAGCCATTGGCCTTGGCTGTGATGTCGCGTGTATGGCGGATATCCGCATCGCGTCTGAAACCGCGAAACTTGGCGTAACGTTCCTCAAGCTTGGTCTAATTCCGGGCGATGGCGGGGCATGGCTGCTGCCTCGCCTGATTGGTTCTTCCCGCGCAGCGGAGCTGCTGTTCACGGGCGACGTGATTGACGCAAAGACCGCTGCGGAATGGGGGCTCGTCTCCCGCGTCGTGGCAGCTGACAAGCTGATGGACGAAGCCATGGCTATGGCTGAGAAAATCGCGGGCCAGCCGCCCCAGGCGCTCCGCCTTGCCAAGACACTGATGCGTCATGGCACGAATGCCTCCTACGACACGATCATGGAGCTTTCCGCTGCCTCGCAGGCCCTGATGCATGAAACAGATGATCACATCGAAGGCGTAAACGCCATTCTTGAAAAGCGTGCGCCGGTCTTCAAGGGAAAATAGTGATCCGCTTACCGTAGAAATAGGAAGGGGCGCGAGTGAAAAACTCGCGCCCCTTTTGTCAAAAGACGATGCCGGACTTGTAAAGTGTTTCGATATCCGCATCGCTACGCCCCAGTGCGGCCAGCACCGCCCGTGTATGCTCACCGGGAGCCGGGGAGGGGCCTTTTGGGCCATCGTCCGCACCGGGGAAACGGACTGGCGAGGCCGGTGAGGCATAAGTTGAGCCATCGCCTTTTGAACTGGGCGTTTGAACAATGGCGCCAGCGGCATGTGCCTGGGGATCGGCGGCGACTTCAGCGAGGGTTTGGACCGG
>NZ_NCJT01000481.1 GCF_002282565.1 Hyphomonas sp. 34-62-18 | reverse complement strand
CACCGCCATGGTCGAAGCCAAGCGCCTCGCCTTCGCAGACCGGGCGCTCGGCTATTCCGATCCCGCCTTCTCCGGCGTCGATCCCTCCATCTTCGTCGCCCCGGGCTACAACGCCAAACGCGCCGAGCTCATCGATCCCAGCCGCGCCATGCCGGAGGTCGCTCCGGGTACGGAAATCACCGACGCGGTGCTGCGCGAGGGCGACACAACCTACCTCACCGTCACAGACAAGGACGGAATGATGGTCTCCCTTATCCAGTCCAACTATCGCGGCATGGGCTCGGGCCTTGTGGCCGATGGGATGGGCTTCATGTTCCAGGACCGGGGCGAGCTTTTCAGTCTTGACCCGGATCATCCGAACGTCTTTGCCCCTGGCAAACGCCCCTTCCACACCATTATCCCGGCCTTCGCCTTCAGGAAGGATCTGCCCGGCTGCCAGGTTCGCGCCGTGGCCGCCGAAATGGCCTGCCCCTATGAACCCTGGCTTAGCTTCGGCCTGATGGGCGGCGCCACTCAGCCGCAAGGCCATGTCCAGATCATCACCAACCTGATCGATTTCGGCATGGGCCTCCAGGAAGCAGGCGACGCGGCCCGCTGGGAACATGATGGCGGCTGCGAACCCACCAACGCCCTCGGCGACGATTGCAATGTCGGCACCGGCAAGGTCATGCTGGAACGCGGCTTCGCCGCCATCGCCGATGACCTCGAAGCCCGTGGCTATGAAGTCGCCTGCTGCGAAGCCAATTATGGCGGCTACCAGGCCATCATGCGCGACTTTGAAAGCGGCGCCTGGATCGCCGCCACCGAAATGCGCAAAGACGGCAGCGCGGATGGGTATTGACCTCTAAGCCCCTTCTCCCCCCGGGGAGAAGGGGCTAAGACGCGGCCATGAAAAAAGTCACCGCTGCCCCCGAAGCGCCCCGCGACTGCCCCCTCTGCCCGCGCCTCGTGGCGTATCGCGAAGCGGTGCGCGCCAAAGAGCCCAGCTGGTTCAACGGCGCTGTCCCCAGCTTTGGCAACGACACGGCAGAACTCCTCATCGTGGGCCTCGCCCCCGGCGTCACAGGCGCCAACCGCACCGGCCGTCCGTTCACGGGCGATTGGGCCGGAGACCTCCTCTACGCCACGCTCGACAAGTTCGGCTT
>NZ_NCJT01000480.1 GCF_002282565.1 Hyphomonas sp. 34-62-18 | reverse complement strand
TCGGCGCCGTCCATGAAGATGGGCGCATGGAACCCTTCGAGCATGGCGGACAGCGCAGCAAGGCCCACCTCCTGCACCGGGGCGATGCCCGCGTCATCGCTGATGCCCTGCACCCACCAGGTCTGGTCCGGCGGGCGGCGCTGAGCCATCAGGGCGCCAAGACTTGGGCCTTCCATTCCGGCAGGGATCGCCGCTTCGATACTGGTAACCCCGATGGCCGGCGCGCCGGTGACAAGGGCCAGGCCCCGCACATAGGCAACGCCGATCCGCAGGCCAGTGAAACTGCCCGGCCCGGTCACCACGGCCAGGCGGCCGACATCGCCAAAGCCGGCGCCCTCTTCCTTCAGCAGCGCCTCGACAAAACCCGGCAGGGCCTTCTCCTGGCCACGCGGCAGGGTCTCACGCGCATCGGCGAGGATTTCGCCATCGCGCACGAGCGCCGCTTCCATCGTTGTGAAGGCCGTGTTCAGGGCAAGGATCAGCATCTGATCCCGCTAGAGGATGCGGCAGCCCTCGTCAAACTCGAGACGCGGCAGGCGGTCCATGATCTTGGTCTTGTCGCCATAGCCCAGATTGCAGATGAAGTTGGCGCGCCAATGCTGCTCCTCGCCTTCCTGGCTTTCGAAGAATTCGCGGTTCACCCCGGCCATGTCAAAGCCGCTCATCGGGCCGCAATCGAGGCCGAGAGAGCGCGCCGCCAGCATCAGATAGGCGGCCTGCAGCGTGCCATTGCGGAAGGCGGTTTCCTCGGTGTTGTTGTCAAACCAGTTCTTGGCGTCCGGATTGTGCGGGAAAAGCTGAGGCACCTTGTCGGCAAAGCGCATGTCATAGGCGATGATCACCGTCCACGGCGCCGAAGCGGTTTTCTCCCGGTTCCCCGCGCTCATGAAAGGCAGAAGGCGCTCCTTCCCTTCCGGCGTGGTGACGAACACGAACCGGGCGGGCGAGCAGTTGGCACTCGTTGGCCCCATCTTGGCGAGGTCGTAAACGGCGCGGATCAGAACTTCTGGCACCGGGCGGTCAAGGTAGCCATTCTGGCTGCGGGCATCGCGGAAGATGATGTCGAGCGCGTGATCGTTGACCGGGTGGGCCATGAGGCAGTTCCTTCCTTGCTGGTGGCGCTGACCGCCGGTGACGGGCGGGCTCA
>NZ_NCJT01000175.1 GCF_002282565.1 Hyphomonas sp. 34-62-18 | reverse complement strand
GCCTTTGATCCGATGAATCAGAGCGCCGAAGCGCAGCGCCGCCAGTTTGGCTACAATAACGACTTCATCGGTTTCGTCCCTCTTGAAGCCGATGCGGAGGGGCGCGAGCGAGCGCTGCTTTGCGTTAATCACGAATACACCTCCACCAATCTGATGTTGCCGGGGGTAACGGTGGGTTATCCCGCATCGATGACGAAGGCGCTGTGCGAAGTGGAGATGGCGGCGCATGGCGGCACCATTCTGGAGGTCCGCAAGGAAGCGGGCGTGTGGAAGCCAGTCGTTGGCTCGCCCTATAACCGGCGCATTACGGCGGATACGACCCCGATGCGGTTGACGGGACCGGCGGCGGGAAGCCCGCGCCTTCAGACGCCGGAAGACCCGAGCGGGACTCTGGTTTCCGGCACCATGAACAATTGCGCAGGCGGCATCACGCCCTGGGGCACTTATCTGATGGCGGAGGAAAACTTCAACGGCAATTTCCTGGGTGAGTTGCCCGAGGGCCACCGCGAAGCGGAGAACCACAAGCGTTATGGCGTGCCGTCTGGCTGGTATCAGTGGGGCCGGTTCTTTGACCGCTATGATGTGAGCAAGGCGCCGAATGAGCCCAATCGCTTTGGCTGGATTGTCGAGGTCGACCCGATGGACCCGACCTCCATGCCGAAGAAGCGGACGGCGCTGGGCCGCGTGAAGCATGAGGGCGCTGAAAGTGTGGTGGCGCCGGATGGGCGCGTGGTGGTTTATACCGGCGACGACCAGCGGTTTGATTATGTCTACAAGTTCGTGACCAAAGGAAAATTCGTGGCCGGTAACCGGGCGGCGAATATGGACCTGCTGGACGAAGGCACGCTTTATGTTGCGCGGTTTGATGCCGATGGGACGCTGGCGTGGTTGCCGCTGGTGTATGGAACCGGTCCGCTGACGGAGGAAAATGGGTTTGCCTCACAGGCCGATGTTCTGATTGAGACGCGGCGCGTCGGGGATCTGCTGGGCGCCACGCCGATGGATCGGCCGGAGGATGTGGAACCTAATCCCAAGACAGGCCGTGTCTATGTGATGCTGACCAACAATGACCGCCGTTCCGAAGCGCAGGTGGACGCGGCCAATCCGCGCGCTTCAAACCGGTTTGGCCATGTCATTGAAATCATCGAGCCGGAGGGTGATTTCACTTCGGAAACTTCGCGCTGGGAAATCCTGGTGCGGTGCGGCGACCCATCCATTGCGCAGGTGGGGGCAACCTGGAATCCTCTGACGACGGAGAATGGCTGGCTGGCGAGCCCGGACAACTGCGCGATTGATCCGCAAGGGCGCCTCTGGATTTCCACGGACGGCAATGATGATACCGGAGCGGCCGATGGCCTGTGGGCCATGGAAACCGAGGGCGCGCGGCGCGGCACCGGGCGCCACTTCCTCCGCTGCCCTGTTGGGGCGGAAATGTGCGGGCCGCGGTTCAACGAGACGGGCGAAGCGCTTTTCCTTGCGGTTCAGCATCCGGGCGACACTGAAGGGGCGAGCTTTGAGGCGCCGGGCACGCGCTGGCCGGATTTTCAGCCTGCCATGCCGCCGCGCCCGAGCGTGGTGGTTGTCACCAAGGAAGGCGGCGGCCCCATCGGGGGATAGGGCCGCGCTTGTTCCCTGTTTCTAGCGCCGCAGCAGCACGCGGTGGCCGCCTTCGCGTGTCAGCTCGAGCGCGCCATCGGCGGTGAGGCGCCAGGCCATTTCGCCTTGCAGGGCGGCGGTGAAGCGCGTTTCCTGGGCATTGAGCGCCGGGGCGACGCAGGCGCGGCGCGTAGTGACGAGCGGGGAGAAGGTGAGCGTGGTGCCCGTGGCAGTGTAGCTGCCCATGAGGTTGTTGCAGCCGGTGGAGCCTGTGACTTTTCCGTCTTCGGTGAAGTTCAGGGTAAGGACAGTATTGTCGATGATGCCGCCGCGGTTGAGATCTTCAACCGTCCAGGTCGCGCCAGGAAGGGCGGCGGGATCAAACGCGACAATCTCAACTTCTGCCGGCAGCGGACGGGCAGTGAAGGAAATGCCGTTTTCGCCTGTAATGACCAGATTGCCGAGACCATCGAGCTTGGCCTTTGTCTTGCCCGAGAGGATGTTGGTGAAGGCGATTTCCTGACCCATGATGCCGTCATTGAGGCAGGCCATCTTGGTCATGCCGACGCCGGAGAAGGAAACATCGCCGCGTGACTGGGAATAGCTGCCGAAGAAGCGGTTGCAGCCGGTGCTGCCGGTGAACTGGCCGTCGCTGGTGAAGGTGATTTGCGGCTCGCTACCCGCGACGATGGCGGTGGCACCCATCGTTTCGACGAGCCAGCTGGTGCCCGCGAGCTGTACCTCACCCTCGGGGGTGAGTTCGAGGACGGTGCCGTTTTCACCCGTCAGGAGGACCCTGCCATCGGCGCCGGGCGCGACCTTCACCGTGCCCTTCAGCGTGGCATGGAGGGCGTTTTCCTGCGCACCAATGCCGCCGTCGATGCAAGCCATCATGGTGGAGATCAGGTCTCCGAAGGTGAGCTTGCCGTTGTTCTCCTTAAAGCTGCCACCATAACTGTTGCAGCCGCCAAAGCCGCCCACGCGGCCGTCTTCGCCGAAGGTGATCGTCAGCGGGCGCGTTCCTTTCACGGGCGTGCCGCCGATCGCGGTGATACGGTAGTCATTGCCCGAGACTTCGGGCGGCGCCGCTGCAGCGGGAGCGGGCTGGACTTTCACCATGACGAGTGTGCCGGCATCAAGTTCTCCGGCGACTTCGCTGACCTGGTGGACGGTATCGGTGGTCCAGAGGAGCGCGCCGTCTGGCCCGGTGACGGTGGCGCGGAGGGTGTAGGTGAGGCGCGGATCGAGCGGTTCGTTGAGGCGCAGGGTGAATTTCTTCGGCACGCCGCCATCGTCGAGGCTGTCTGACCAGTCGGCGAGGGAAATGGCCGGGGCATCGGCGCGGGAGGTGTCAGAGAGTTCGACCTTCAGGACGGAGCCTTTGGGCGCGGCCATTCGTTCGCGATAGGTGGCAGAGCCTTTGACGGTCAGCACGGCGGCCTCCTCTTGCGGTGACAGGGCGGCGGGCGGCGTCTGGCAGGCACTGAGCATGGGCGCTGCTGCAACGAGGAAAAGCGGGATGAGCGCTGCTCTATAGAACTTCTTGTGTGCCAATCCGGCCTCCCTTGAAATCAACTTTCCGTCGCGCCGGCGCCATCGGGCCCGCGCATTGATGCTGCAGATTGCCTTACGGAATGGCAACAGCAAGGCCGCATTATGGCGGCGCGCCTGACAGCATCTCACAAGATACGCACGGTAAAATTGAGGATTGTCGTTTCCCTGACAGAAGAAGCTGCTATTCTCACCCCGAGAGTAAAGTTTGGCGCATACTGGGGAGGTATCGCCTATGCAGACTAAAGGGTCGATCGACCTGCAGCGAGGCCGATGGTTTTCGGCTTTGCCTGAGGCGTTGCAGGAAGAGGTTCTGCGGAACGCGACGCGGCAGAAATTGCGGCGGGGCAAACACCTGTTCCGGCAAGGGGATCCGCCCAACGGCATCCATGGCCTGGTGAGCGGGGAGGCCCAGATTGTTGGCACGACACTGGCTGGCCTCGATATTCTGGTGGCGGTTTACCGGCCCGGCGACTGGACGGGCTTTCTCTCCTCCGTAGACGAGGGGCCCTACACTTTTTCGGTGATCGCGAGCCAGCCGTGCGAGGTGTTGCACCTGCCCCTGGCGGCTGTGAACCGGCTGTTCCTGTCAGACGCTGAGAACTTCCGCCGGTTTGTATTGCCGGAAATGGCGTCCATCCGGGCGATCTATTCGCAAGTGGTGGAAAGCCTCGCCTTCACGCCGCTTCAGCGGCTGGCGCGGCGGCTGATTGACCTGACGAGTGAGCCGCATGGCGGGCAGGCATCGTCGTCGTTCATCAGCCCGGTGACGCAGGATCAGATTGCGCTGTCGATTATGGCCTCACGCCAGTGGACAAACCGCCTGCTGCAACATCTGGAACAGGCGGACGTCATCCGCATTTCCCGCAGCCGGATAGATATTCTCGACCGGGCACGGCTGAGCCAGCTGGCCGTTCATGGGGAGAGTGGCTTTACACTATCCGAGGCGGCACTTGGACATACGTCCTTGGTTTGACCCGAGAAGCGCGCCGCCCCGCACCGCAACAGCGGGCACGGCAGAGCATCAAATTGATCAGTAGGCGTCTGTTACTTCGGTGATTTCACCAAGCGTCTGGCCGCCGCAGGTGATCGTCACGCTGCGATAGCCGCTGCCAGCGAGGGGGCCTGTGTATTGGACTTCCTCGGTGGTGATGGCCATTGTGGCCATTCCGGTGGGGGCGACCGGGATGAGCTTCAAATTGAGGGCTGGGGTCATCGAGCGGTCCATCGGGCCGACTTCCCAATTGAAGGTGTAGCCGCCCGAACGGACATCGACCTTGCCGACGACATGAACCTTGGGCGCGGCGTCCGGGCCTGGCATGCGGTTGATCCAGGCTTCCCAATCGCGCGATTCCAGGACAGCGCACGCTTCGTCGGGCTTTTCTGTCTCCGCGCCGGGCGCTGAAGGGGCGTCAAGCGCCCGGGCCTGGCTTTCCTGGGGCGCGCATGCGGTGAGAATGATACCGCTGGTGGCGGCGAGGGTGAGAAGTCGGAGGCTGGTCATGCGGTTTCCCTTGTGTTTCAGGCTATCCAGAATAGCGCACCTTGCGCAGGTAACGTGTCATTTTGAGGACAGTTCCCGGCAGAGGGAGCAAGCCTTGTGGGGCAGTCAGCGCATGATCCTCTTTATGTCGAGGCCACCTGCAACGGGCAGCGAATAAAGTGTGCCATCCTCGCCGACATCAATGGAGCCATCGTAGGCTTCCCCGGTGCCCTTGAGGAAGACGGGGTAAAGCAGCTTCGAAGGCAGGGGCGGCACGATATGGTAGATCACCAGACGCTCCACGCCGGCAGCCTCGGCGGCACGGGCGGCGTCCACCGGGGAGGCGTGGTAATCCAGAATGTCTGCGAACACCTTTGACAGAGGGGCCGCCCCTGCCTCGCCTGCAGCCTGCGACATGGCAGAGACCATTTCCGGGTTCAGCGCTTCGTGGAAGAGGATGTCTGCCCCTTCGGAAACGCTGACAAGATTGTCCGAATACACCGTATCTCCGCTGATGACGGCTGAGCGGCCTTTGTAGTCTATACGGAATCCGTAAGCAGGCTCAACCGGGGAATGGTTGACCAGGAAGGCGGTGATCTGAAGGTCGCCTTCGTTCAACAGCACAGCGCGAGCGCCAGGGCCGGCAGGCAGATCTATCACTTCGGGGGCGAGACCGTAGCCCGACGGATTGGCAACCGCCGGTCCGTGGTGGGCCATGCGGTAGGTGCTGTCGATGCGGTAGGCCGCGTTGAAGCCATCCGTAATTTCGGCAACGCCCTGCGGCCCGGCCACGGGCAAGGGCGTGGCCCGGCTACCGCCGACCCATGCGCCGAC
>NZ_NCJT01000479.1 GCF_002282565.1 Hyphomonas sp. 34-62-18 | reverse complement strand
GCGCAGCTTGCGGCGGAACACTTCGCGGGTCGATGCCTGCGCCTCGGCGCCGACGAGGGCGTCCAGCAGGCGTTCTTCCGCCTTGTCGCGCGCGGCCTGGTCCACGCCGGCCCGCTTCTGCTCGCGGATCATCGAGACGGCCGCCTCCACAAGGTCGCGCACAATCTGTTCCACATCCCGGCCCACATAGCCCACCTCGGTGAACTTGGTCGCCTCCACCTTCAGGAAGGGCGCATTGGCGAGACGCGCCAGGCGGCGGGAAACCTCGGTCTTGCCCACGCCCGTTGGCCCGATCATCAGGATATTCTTCGGCGTGATCTCGCCGCGCAGGTTTTCCGGTGCCTGCTTCCGGCGCCACCGGTTGCGCAGGGCGATGGCCACGGCGCGCTTGGCGGCGTTCTGGCCCACGATGTGGCGGTCTAGTTCGGCGACGATTTCACGGGGGGTAAGGTGTTTCATGGGGTCCGTTTCGTCTGTCTCTTTCGGGCGCCTCTGGGGCGGCGCAGAGGAAGGGTCATTGGAGGAAAAGGCGGCCTCGTTGGAGGAACCGTTGGAGTTTTCTGGCCGCTTAGACGTCCAGCGTTTCCACACTGAAATGGCTGTTGGTGTAGACGCAGATGTCAGCGGCAATCTGCATGGCCTTGCGGCCGATCACTTCGGCGTCGTCTTCATAGTCATAAAGCCCGCGGGCTGCGGCCAGGGCATAATTCCCGCCAGACCCGATTGCCACCACATGATGCTCCGGCTCCAGCACGTCCCCTGCGCCGGTAATCACCAGCGTGCTTTTCTCGTCTGCCACGATCAGCAGGGCTTCAAGTTTCTGGAGGTATTTCTCCGTCCGCCAGTCCTTGGCCAGCTCCACAGCGGCGCGCTGCAACTGGCCGGGGAAGCGTTCCAGCTTCGCCTCCAGCCGCTCGAACAGGGTAAACGCGTCGGCTGTTGCCCCGGCAAAACCGGCGAGAATCGCCCCGCCGGCAATCCGGCGCACCTTGCGGGCATTGCCCTTCATTATGGTCTGGCCCATCGACACCTGACCGTCGCTGAGCATCACGAGTTTGCCATTCTTGCGCACGGCGAGCACCGTCGTTCCGTGCCAGATGGCCTTTGAATCCTGAGGGTTAGTCATCCAGAACACATGGCGTCTTTAGG
>NZ_NCJT01000478.1 GCF_002282565.1 Hyphomonas sp. 34-62-18 | reverse complement strand
AGTGCGGAAGGTTCCTGGAACATCGTCTCGCGCAGGACCGCGGCCACCGATTTGCGTTTGGAAAACCAGTGCCGGCGCTTGCGGCCAAGGACTTTCTCGGCCTCAGCCTTGTCCATCGCAATGAACCGCGTCGACCAGCGATAGGCAAAGCCCTGCCGGTTAAGCTCATCGAGCAGTCCCGGCACCGTCGAGCCGGGAAAGCCAAGGATTGTCAGGACCCGGAGATGGGCGTCCCCGATCCGGGGTTCCAGCCCGCCGGTGAACGGCTCGTCGGCGAGGATTGCATCGAGGAAGACGGGGATTTCGGGCGCGCCGATCTTATGGCGCCGGCTGGAAATACAGGCATGCAGATAGGTCAGGGTTTCCTCGTCCGAGAGCGGCGCGATCTCGGAAAGGGCGGATGAGAGGAGGTCGAAGGTGCGCTCGGCCTGCTGCCGGAAGACCAGCAGCCGGTCGCGCCATCCGGCGCCGCTTGGGCGTTCCGGCCGCTCGATCAGCGCCTTCTCTGCGCGGGCATTGGTATCGGGCGGCGGCAGCCAGAGCAGGGTGAGATAATAGGCGCTCTCAAACCGGGCGCCGCCTTCTTCAGCCGTGACGCCGCGCTCCTCATCGACGAGCCAGGAAACAGGATCCGGAAAATCCGAGGACGGATAGTCACCGGCTTCCTCGCGCGAGGCCTCGAAGAAGAGCGCCCAGCCCGATCCGAACCGGCGGAGCGCGTTGTTGACCCGCGCCATCACCGCGATCAGTTCCGGCTCGGTCGAGCTCTCAAGATCAGGCCCGCGATAGCGGAACGTGGTCTGGAACGCGCCGTCCTTGTTGAGCACGACACCGGGCGCCACCAGCGCCGCCCAGGGCAGGTAGTCGGCGAGAAGCCGCGGGCGGGCGGCGTATTCAGAAAGGTTCAGCATGAGAGGTGTTCCTTGTGCCGGAGCGCGCGCAGCAGCGTCGCCATGAAGTCAGGGTCCCGGCGGGCCAGGAAAACCGCCGCCGAATGCCCGGTGAGCCAGACAGCCAAGCCCGGGATCCAGAGCTGCAGGCCAAGGCCCACAGCGGCCGCCAGCGTGCCGATCGTGATCGCGAGGTTGCGCGGCGCGCCGGCCATCAGGACCGGCTCGGTCAGGGAGCGGTGCAGCGGAATTTCAAAGCC
>NZ_NCJT01000477.1 GCF_002282565.1 Hyphomonas sp. 34-62-18 | reverse complement strand
CAGGACGGCTTCTGGCCCTCCCTTTACAAGGACGCACCGGGGTTCATCGGCCCGGGACCAAACCATCGCCAGCGCTTCGCAAAGGCCCAGGCAGAGGCCGAAGCCATCATGGAAGGCTGGCGTAAAGGCGAGTGGTTCTATTGCGGGATTGTCCTGTCGGTTTCGCTGGACGGGATCGAGCTTGCGCCCCATGCGGCGAGCCTCTGGGGTATAGAGGCGAATTATCCGGAGACGGATAACAGCTATCTAACCGAGGTGGCCGGAAACCTCCTTCCGGACGCGCTTGCCGCTGCCCGAGAGGTGCTGACCCGCCTCACCGCGTTAGCGCCCGCCGCCCTGGCTCCCGCGCACAAGGAGCCGCCCGATGGACCCGTTTGAGCGCGTGCTGGGGCCTAGGCCCCAGCTGACCCTCGATATCGAGCGGGGGTTCGTCATCGCGATCTGGGTGCACGGGCGCTGCCCGGAAGTCACGATCCGGGACTTCGATCTCGGCGCCAGCGCGACCGATGCGTCCCTCGATACCTTCGGCGCGCCCTACGTGCCGATCCATTGGTCCCTGCCGCCGTGGCGGCTGGGCCTCGCCCTTGCCCCCCAATCCCTGTTCCCCTTCTGAAAGAGATTTTCCCATGTCCCAACCTGACTTGATCCACCTGCCGCTGAGCGCCCTCAGCATTTCGAAACTCAACATGCGCCATGGCCGCAAGGCGCCGGATGTTTCCGACATCCTGCCCTCCATCCGCGAGAAGGGCGTCCGCCAGACACTGCTCGTGCGCCGTGAAGGCGAGCGCTACGGCGTCATCGCCGGGCGCCGCCGCTTCTTTGCCCTCCAGCAGCTTGCGAAGGAGACCGGCAGCGATCCGCTGGTGCCCTGCGCGGTGATGGCCGAAGACGACGCTGCCTCTGCGATTGAGGCCTCGATCATCGAGAATGTCGCGCGCCTGCCCGCCACCGAGATGGAGCAGTATACTGCCTTCCGGAAGCTCCATGACGAGGGCCGGACGGTCGAGGAGATTGCGGGCTTTTTCGGGGTGACGGAACTGACCGTCCGGCGTGTGCTGGCGCTGGCTTCCTTGAGCGCCCCCATCCGGAAACTCTATGCAGACGAGGAGATCGACCGCGAGACGGTGCGGGCGCTGACCTTGGCGACGCCA
>NZ_NCJT01000024.1 GCF_002282565.1 Hyphomonas sp. 34-62-18 | reverse complement strand
CGCGGCTCGCGGTCGAGCGCGGTGACGAGGTGCATCTCCGATGTGCCGGGATTGGCGAAGCAGGCGGTGACGCCGTGATCTGCCAGTGTGGAAACGAGGGCCTCGGCGCCGGTCATGGCGGTGGCTGTGTCGGACATGGACGAACCTCCCCTAAATCTGTTGCTGGCGTTCCCTAGCGGGTTTTGACGCGAGCGCAAAATCAAAGCGGGCCGCAGGCAATGAGGAAGCAAGGGGAGCTTCCTGACTATCCGCGACCCGCCATGAGCCAAAGGGGAATGGCTGAAGCTTCCGGTTGCCCGGACGCTCCGTGGGGCATGTTTAAGCACTTTGGATAAGGAATCGACCCCTCAAGGGCAGGTTTCTGCTCCGGAAGCGCGTTTTGCCATAGAATTTTCTGTCAAATCAGGAGTCTCGCAACGGCAGGTGCGTCGGAATACAGCAGCTCCAGCTGATCAGCGCGCAGCGCCTGGGTGCGCGACTGGTTGATGTACCCTTTCTCGGTGATTTCGCCGAGGTCGGCGCGCGGCTCCAGCGGTTGCAGGAGGATGCGCGCGATCCGTGCGGCGGCGTTGGGGTGGGCCTTATTGTGGGCAGCAAGCCCTGCCCGGACCGCTTCCTGAACTTTCGGATGCGCGATCAGCTTGTCGGCCGTCAGAACCTCTCCCACCAGGCGCTGGCACCAGGCGAGATTGAGGAAGCCGAGAAGGCCGATCTCGTCCTTGTTGAGGCCGCAGACCACGGCATCTGACAGCGCCCCGCCACAGGCAGCGACGGCGGCCACGCGCACGGCGCCCGCCGAAACCCAGGTGCCGCTGGCGAGCTTGAATTCCTCCACCGTGCGCCCGTCAAAGGCGAGGCCGCGCTCGGGCCGCTCAGGATCAACGAACTTCACCGCATCGCCGAGCTTGTAATAGCCTTCCTCATCGAAGGCTTCGGCGGTTTTCTCCGGATTGCGGAAATAGCCGGGCGTGACGTTGACGCCCTTCACACGCAGTTCCAGTTTTTCGCCTGCGGGCACCAGTTTGAACGTATTGCCCGGCAGGGGCAGGCCGATGAGGCCCATCTTGTCATTCGGCCAGTGAACATTCGAGGCGGTGGGCGAGGTTTCGGTAGCGCCATAGCCGGCGGAAAGCGAGATGCGCTCTCCAGTAACGCGCACCGCAACTTCCTGGATGCGTTCGTAGATATCCTGCCCCATCGAGGCGCCGCCATAGGCCATGGAAATGAGCCGGGAGAAGAACACTTCGGCGAGCGCATCATCCTGTTCCAGCGCCGTCGCCAAGGCGGCCCAGGCCTGCGGGACAGTCGTGTGCTGGGTGGTGGGAATTTCCTTCAGATTACGGATCATTTCGGGAAGACGCGCCGGCGTGGGTGCGCCCTGGCAGATATAGAGCGTGCCGCCCCAATCGAGCATGTTGTGCAGGATGGAATGGGTCCCGTAGGTGTGGCTCCAGGGCAGGAAGTTCACCATGACCTGCGGGCCGCCGGTGATCTCGTCGAGGCGTTCCTCATTCCAGACCGAGCGGATCATCTTCGCGTTGGCCGCCACCATGCCATGGGTGTTGATCACGGCTTTCGGCTCGCCTGTGGAGCCCGAGGTGAGCATGTATTTGGCAACCGTTTTCGGCGTCAGGCGCGCATACGCCTCGTCCACCGCTGGTCCGGCCTGCCCGGCAAAATCTTCCAGGCTGACGGCGCGCGGAACCTCCGGCGCGTTGCGGGAATAGATCACCAGCCGGTCTGTCAGGTCGAGGCTGTTCAAGGCACGCTGGTATTCCTTCCCGTCCTCCACATAGATGAATTTCGGGCTGGTCAGCTGGTCGATATAGCCAAAGCGCAGGAGATCCTGGCTGAGGGTAGCGTAAGCCGGCGTGACAGGCACCACAGGGCTTGCCGCCCACATCGCGCCATACATCACCAGCGCATTGTCGATGGAATTTTTCGAGAGGATCATCACCGGCGCGTCCTGGCCCGCGCCTTCGCTGAGGAAGGCGGCGGCGATGCGCTTTACGGCGGCGAGACCGTCCGCATAGGTCATCCGGCGCCAGTCATCTGCGGACGGGTCTTCCGGCCAGCGCTCGGCCAGCCAGACCTGGCCTGGACGCTCAGCGCCCCATTTCACCAGCGGCGCCAGCATGTGCGGCGGATGGGCCTTCAGGGGGTGGCCACTGTCGAGATAGATCGTGCCATCCGCGCGCCGGTCTACCTTCAGCTTCAGCGGCAGGTACGGCACCTCACGGAACGGAATGTGCGCAGTCTTGCTCATGGGCGAACGTCAACCTCCCCGCCTTGGCGGGCTGTTGCCGCCATAGTCTGTTGTTTTCCGGCATGATTGCTCGCCCAGTGCGCAGGAAAGGGCAAGCCCCTCCCTGCGCGCCGCAGCAGAGCCCCGGCATCAGCCGCCGGAGAGTTCCTTCAGGATGATGTACCAGTGATCGAGGCCGGAATAGAACGCATCGACCGACAGGCGCTCGTTCAGGCCATGGGCAAAGGTATCGTTCGGCTTGGCAGCCGAGCCGCCGATGCCCAGCGTGTCATAACCAAGGTTTCGGTAGTGCATCCCGTCCGTGCCACCCGAGGACATGTGCGGCATGATGGTAATGCCTTCCAGCCCGCGCTCAGCGAGGGCCACATTGACGGCGGCCAGCACGTCTTCAGGCAGTTTCGATTCCGGGCTTTCGACCAGATCGGAGATCAGCTTGATCTTCAGCTTTTCGTTGCCGGAGATTTCCTTGAGCGTTTTCTCAGTCGCCTCGATGCCCACGCCTGGGAAGATACGGCAGTTGACCGTGGCGGTGGCGCGCTGGGGCAGCGCGTTTTCGGCATGGCCGGCGCGCAGCATGGTGGCCACGCAAGTCGTGCCGATGGTGCCGACCATTGAGGGCTCCGCTCGCAGGGTGGCGATGGCCGCTTCGTCGGCCGGGTTCTCCGCGAAGGCGCGCATCGCGTCTCCCAGGGGGCCTGGCGTCTGGGCGCCGGAAATCCGCATGGAGGCCAGCGTCAGCGGGCTGTGCATCACCGGGAATTTGTAGGCTTCGATCTTCTTGAGGACATCTGCCAGCTCATAGATGGCATTGTCCGCCCTCGGAGCAGAGGAGTGGCCACCGGGATTGTCCACGGTGAGTTCAAAGGTGGCATAGGTTTTTTCTGCGCCCTGGATGCCATAGAACAGGGCCGTGCCATCCATGCCAAGGGTGAGGCCGCCCGCATCTGCGTTGAGGACGTAGGCCGGGTCGATCTTCTCGGCGGTGTATTTTGCCTGCGCGCGGGTGGAGACCATGCCGGTTTCCTCGTCGCCCGAGAGCGCAATGACGAGATCGCGGTTCGGCTTGAAGCCCTCTTCCTTCAGGCGCAGGAAAGTGGAGATGAGACTGACGACGCCATATTTGTTGTCGGCCGTTCCCCGGCCAAAGAAGTAGCCGTCTTCTTCAATGAGGTCGAAGGGGTAGCGCTCCCAGGTGTCGGGCAGCGCGTCGACCACATCCATATGCGCCAGAAGCACGATGGGCTTCTCCGTCGCCTTGCCTTCTTCAGCCCGGTACCAGACCATCAGGCCCTGAATCCGCTCGCCGTCATTCTCGTAATCGGTCACTTCGATGTCGGCATCGGTGAAGCCGCCGGCCTTGAGTTCCATGACCAGATAGTCGACGAGTTCGGGGATCTTGCCCTGACCCTGCGCCGTGCGGACGGCGACGGCTTCTTCATAGAGGCTGCGGGCCTTCTGCTCATGGGGGGCGCGTTCCTCAGAGAATGCGGGCGTGGCGGTGAGCAGCAGAGCAGCCGAAATCAGCAGGGCGGGTTTGAATTTCATGATTTCCTCTCGGGTGGGCGATCTTGTTTGGCACCGGTATGGGCGCAGTCTCCGGCCTTGGCAAACCCTGCGGGCATTTGACGGTGGGGGAGGCTGGCATGCCTTGTGCATCGAATGAGCATCGCGCCCCTATTGGGGAAAGCTCCGGGCCGGAATATCATTGCGCAACAGGGCGGCAATCATGACTGAGCGCAAGAAATTGACTTTCGGATCCTTACACGCTGGCTCTTTCGTGCTGGGGGGGCTCCTGGTTGGAATTGTGATCGCCGTCTATGCGGGGCTGCTTTCCCAGACGGATAATCCGGCGAAACTGCCGGCAGACCCTTCCATCGAGGAAAACCTTGAGCGGCTGCAGGAAGTTTCGTCGAGCATTTTTGCCGATGAGGCCAGGCTGAGCGCGATCAGGTTCGGCGATGAAGACGCCAATGACCCAATGGAAGTGCCCGCCCTTCGGCGACGCGTTGACGTTCAGCGGGCGCAGGCGGCGCAGCTCTGGCAGGATCTGGGCGCGCTGATGGAATTTCCCCCGCGCGCCACCGATTCCAGCGGCCTGGTCCTCTTTCCGTCCACCGCGGTGGAAAAGTCGAACTATGAGCAGGTCTACCACCCCATCGTTGGGCCGCAGCCTTCCAAGATGCCGGGCGGTTTCTCCTTCCGGTTTGACCGGGTTATTCCGCAGGCGGATGGATCATTGCTGCACCGGCTGGACGCACGCGCCGGCGGCGCGATCAAATGGGAGCGGGAATTGCGCCGGGCGCGCACGCAGGGGCACTACACGGTTGAGGCCACCATCGACCGTAACTGGCCCGGCGTGGTCTATGCCCCGCTCTGGCTGTTCGCCGAAGGGCCGGATGCCTGGGGCCATGAGTTTGATTTCGAACTGGTCAATGGCGCGCTCGAGTTCAACCTGCACAATGGGCGCGGCGGGTTCAACATGCACCGGGTGGAGAAGGATCTGACCGGCCACCGTGTACGCTATGAAATCATCCGCCGCCCCGGCAAGGTGACCATGCGGGCCACCAGCCTCACCGATGGCTGGAAGGAGGAACTCCTCATCACGCCGGAAAAGGTCAAAGCCTGGGCAAAGCAGGATGGCGCGCCCGAGGGGCTGCATTTCCCGCCGGACAATGTGGCGATGTTCCCGGTGACCGAACTCTGGCGGTGCAAATGGCCGGACTGGTGCGGGAAATGGGAAGACCTGCCAGCGGGCACTTATGTGGACATGATCGTCCACGGATACCGGGTGGAGCCGTAGCGTATACGGATCAATCGTGGCTTAATCCTGCGGCTCCAGCGTTTCGTTGAAGCGGACTGGCTGGCCTCCGCCTTTTTTCACGATTTCACCGTCACGCATCACAAAGCCGCCGCGCACGACGGTGCCGACCGGCCAGCCGGTGGCCTCGAAACCGTCAAACTGGGTCCAGCCGCATTTGGATTTCGACCATTCCTTGGTGATCGTCTGCTTGTGCTTCATGTCCACAATCGTGAAGTCGGCATGATAGCCTTCGGCGATGCGGCCCTTGTCGGCGAGGCCGAAGACGCGCTGCGGGCCGGCGCTGGTCAGCTCCACAAAGCGCTGCAGGCTGAGCTTTCCGTCATTCACATGTGTCAGCATCACCGGCACCAGCGTCTGCACGCCAGGCATCCCGGAAGGCGAAGCCGGATAGGGCCGCATCTTCTCTTCAATCGTGTGCGGGGCATGATCCGTTGCCAGAACATCAACGATGCCGGCATTGACCGCGCGCCAGAGGGCTTCGCGGTGGCGGGCTTCGCGCACGGGCGGGTTCTGCTGGGCAAAGCCTTTCAGGCGGTCATAGCAATCGGGCGCGGCAAGCGTCAGATGGTTGGGCAGCACTTCGACGCTGGCCACATCCTTGGCGTTGACCAGCAGATCCATCTCCTCGGCGGTGGAAATGTGCAGGACATGGATGCGCTTGCCAGTCTTGCGCGCAAGGCGCAGCAGGCGGCGGGTTGAGGAAACGGCCGCTTCGACATCGCGCACGATGATATGGCTGTTCCAGTCTCCCGTCACCGCGAGGCTGCGGCGTTCCTCAAGGCGGTATTCGTCTTCGGAGTGGAAGGCGGCGCGGCGCTTGATGGCGCGCAACACGGCCTCGACGCCAGCATCATCCTTGATCAGCAGGTCGCCGGTGGAGGCGCCCATGAACACCTTCACGCCGCAGCAGCCGAGCATCCGCTCCATCTCCGGCAGCAGGCTCACATTGTCATGCGTCGCGCCGGCATAGAAGGCGTGGTCGATGTCCATCCGGCCCTTGGCGCGGGCGAGCTTGTCCAGCATCGCGTCGGGCGTGATCGTGGAAGGGTTGGTGTTGGGCATCTCGAACACGGCGGCCACGCCGCCCAGCGCCGCAGAGCGCGCCTCGGTTTCCAGGTCTGCCTTATGCTCCAGGCCCGGCTCGCGGAAGTGAACCTGCGTATCGATCACGCCCGGCAGGATATGCAGGCCGGATGCGCCATAGATTTCGCCGGCGGCGGCCTTGGAAAGGTCGCCGATGCGGGCGATGCGCTCGCCAATGATGCCGATATCGGTTTGGACTTCGCCGCCAGGGGTGACGACGGTGCCGCCGCGCAGGATGAGATCGAAAATTTGGGTCATGGCCTGCCTTATGAGCCCGGCTGCGGAAAAAGTCACGATGGCGCGCGCTTGACCCACTGCATCAGCCCCCGGAAAGAAGGAGGGATGGTTGCCCGCACCCCGCTTCCTCCCGGCAGCGCCCTTCTGGCGATTGCGCTTGGCCTCGCGGCGCTGATCGCAGCGTCTTATGCTTCCGTGCCGATGTATCCGGTGCCGATGACCCTGCAGACATTGGCCGTGCTGCTGGTGGGGGCGCTGGCAGGGCCGAGGCTGGGGGCCGCGATTGCGCTCGTATGGCTGGCCCTGGCACTGATGGGCGCGCCGGTGCTCTCAGGCGGCAAGGCGGGATTGGCCGCGCTGACCGGGGGAACGGCGGGCTTTCTCCTGTCCTTCCCGTTGGCGGCATACCTGGCCGGCCTGCTGCCCGCCTGGCGAGGCGCGGGCGGGTTTGCGCGGCTGATGGCGGCATTCCTTTTGCTGCATGGCCTGATCCTGCTGGCAGGTTGGGGGCGGCTGTCGCTGATGATCGGGGCGGAGGCGGCGTTTACCGCAGGGGTGGGACCGTTCCTTCCGGGGGCGGCTGTGAAAAGCGCCCTTGCCGCGCTGATCCTCATTCTGCTGCGCACCCGGACAGGCATTGCGGCGCCCGGCCGCGAGGCTTAGATCAAACCGATGCATCGCCTTCCTCACCGCGCCATTCTCCGCCTCACGGGCCCCGACACGCTTGCCCTGCTGGAGCGTACCGTCACGCACAAGGTGATGGACTGGCCCGACGGCGAGGCGCGCTATGGCGCGCTACTGACGCCGCAGGGCAAGATCATCGCAGATTATATCGCCCACCGGACAACCGATGGCGTGCTGATTGATGTGCATGAGGACGCCGCCGACGACCTGCTGAAGCGGCTGAAAATGTTCCGCCTGCGCTCGGCCGTGGAGATTGTGCGGGATGAGACGCTGGTTTCTGCCGTCAGTGATAGGGGCGGGCCTGATCCGCGCAGTGCGAAACTGCCCCGGCGCGTGGTTGTGGCTTCGGGCGAGGCGTCGGCCCCGCTGGATGGCTGGGACGCGCTGACCATTGCCGCTGGCGTTCCTGAATGGGGCCGGGACTACCGGGCCGCAGAGGTTTTCCCGACGGACATCAACATGGATCTGATGAACGGCGTGGATTACAAGAAGGGCTGTTTCGTCGGCCAGGAAGTGGCCAGCCGGATGAAACGCAAGGGCCTGATCCGCAAGCGCACTGTGCGCCTGCGCGGCGAAGGAGTGTCGCCGGGCGCCGAGCTACGCGCGGGGACGCTGGTGCTTGGCGAGGTTACCAGCGCGGCCGCAGGCGAAGCGCTGGCCCTGATCCGCACAGACCGGTTTGCAAAATCCATCGCTGACGGCTTGCCGGTTACCGTGAACGATGCCCCGGCCGAAATCGAAGGGGCGCCCTGGCTGATTGCCGAAGTCAATGCCCATCTGGAGGCAAAGGCCGATGAGTGAAGCCCATTCCTGCGGCTGGGCGCCGGTGAGCGATCCGCTTTACCGCGCCTATCATGATGAAGAATGGGGCGTGCCTGAGCGCGATCCACGCGCGCTATGGGAGAAGCTGCAGCTGGACGGGATGCAGGCCGGCCTTTCCTGGATCACCATCCTGCGCAAGCGCGAGAGCATCCGGGAGGAGTTTGACGGCTTCGACCCGGAAAAACTTGCCCGCTGGACACCCAAACGCGCCGAAAAAGCCCTGACCAACCCCGGCATCATCCGCAGCCCCAAGAAGATTGAGGCCGTCATCGGCAATGCGCAGGCTTATCTGGGCATGATGGAGGCAGGCGAGGATTTCTCCGATTATTGCTGGGGCTTTGTCGGCGGGGAGCCGATCATCAACACATGGAAGAATTTCCGCGAGGCGCCCACCAGCACGGACTGGTCTGCGGCAATGTCAAAAGACCTGAAGAAGCGCGGATACAAATTTGTGGGGCCCACCATCGTCTACGCATGGGCTCAGGCGGTTGGCATGGTGAACGACCATGAGGTAGGGTGTCCCCGCCACAAGGGTGTGCGGGAGAGATCATGAAAACGATTATGTTTGTCACAGCAGTGGGAATTCTGTCGGGTGTGGCCGGTTGCGCCAGCAGCGCGCCTTCGAACGCTTACGCCAATCCTCTGGACGCGTGCGCCAGCATCGAGGACGAGGAAGACCGGTCCCGCTGCGTGCAGAATGTGGTGGCCGACGTGGCCCTGACCACCAAGCGCGAAAAAGACCGCAAGAGGGCTCCATAATGCGTAAACTCGCCGCCGCTGGCGCCCTTCTGGCGCTGTTTCCCGCCGCCGGCTGCGCCACCTGGCAAGACCGGGCGGAAGCAAAAGCGCTCACCAACTGTCAGGACAAGGCGGATGAGGAAGAGCGCCGTCTTTGCCGCGAAACCGTGATCGCCGCCGAAAAAGCCAAATATGACAAGGAGTCAGAGGCTTGGGAGGAAAGCGTTCGCGAAGCTGAGGATCGCGAGTTGCAGCGCCAGATCTATGGCGGGCCCGGCCAGGTCGACAAGTAAGCCTGATCCCATCCTTTTCCGGCGCCTCCTGCGGAGCTGCAGCCTTGTGCTGGCCCCGCAACGCGCGGTACAGCAACTATATAAAAGGATATAGCAAGAAGGGCCTGACGCCTGTGGGCGGACGGGCGCCGCCGGAGACCCCTATGCCGAGCCCCGTCATTTCCGCCACAGGCCTGTGGACCCCGCCCAATTCGATTTCCAACGCAGAACTGGTCGCCAGCTACAATGCCTGGGCGGACACCTGGAACCTGGAGAATGCCGCCGACATCAGCTCCGGCCTGCTGGAACCCAAGCCTCACTCCTCTGTGGAGTTCATCGAGAAAGCCTCAGGCATCAAGGCCCGCTATGTGATCGACAAGGACGGCGTGCTTGACCCGGATATTATGACGCCGCGCATTCCCGAGCGGCCGAATGAACAGATCTCAGTGATGGCGGAAATGGCCGTGCATGCCGCGCGGGAGGCCCTCAAGCGCGCGGGCCGCGATCCCAAAGATGTCGACGCAGTGATCTGCGCGGCCTCAAACATGCAGCGGGCCTATCCGGCGATGGCAATCGAGATCCAGGACGCGCTCGGCATTCAGGGCTTTGCGTTTGACATGAACGTTGCCTGCTCCTCCGCCACATTTGGTATCCAGACAGCCGCTGACTTCGTGCGCTCGGGCAATGCGCGCTCCGTGCTGGTGGTGAACCCGGAAATCTGCTCGGGCCATCTGAACTTCACCGACCGTGACAGCCATTTTATCTTTGGCGATGTGGCCACTGCCATTCTGGTGGAGGACGAAGCCTTTGCCCCGGCGAAACACTGGAAGATCCTGGGCACGAAGCTGAAGACCCAGTTTTCCAACAATATCCGCAACAATTTCGGCTTCCTGAACCGCGCGGCGCCCGAAGGCGCCGGCGCGCCGGACAAGCTGTTTGTTCAGGAAGGCCGCAAGGTGTTCAAGGAAGTGGTGCCGATGGTGGCGGAGATGATCACCGCGCATCTCGGCGAGCTTGGCCTCAAGGCAGACGCACTGAAACGCATGTGGCTGCACCAGGCGAATGCCAACATGAACCGGCTGATCTCATCGAAGGTGCTTGGCCATGAAGCCAGCGAGACAGAAAGCCCGACCGTGCTGGACACTTACGCCAACACATCCTCTGCCGGCTCGATCATCGCCTTCCATCTGCATTCGGAAGACTTTGCGCCCGGCGAGAAGGGCCTGATCTGCTCATTTGGAGCGGGCTATTCCGCAGGCACGGTGTTTGTGGAGAAAGTGGGCGGCTGACGCCGCAAGACTACTCGTCGAAGTCTTCGGTGAAGAGGTCGCCCCAGAGGGCGCGGCGGCTGGCGCGTGCCGCTTCAGTGACCACAATGACAGCACCACACACCAGCACAGCGACAGGAAAACCAGGTCCGGTTGCGAATTGGTGCAGGATGTCAATCATTGCGCGGGTCACCCTTTACTCTACTTGCCTGTTGCGATGGCCCCATAGGGAACGCGGGACCATTGCCTTTGTTGCAAGGGTTATGCCTGAGAGGCCTTAATGCGTCATTGGCAAACCGGGGCATAAACAAGGCGAGTTTGTAACCGTATCGCCGCTGTTTATTTACCCCTACTACCAATCACTTAAGATGCCCCCATGGAGGCCCGTCATTGAAGCGTTCTGTTAAGCCCCCCCGCGTCTGGCAACGGATGCTGTCTGGCCGCCGTCTGGATCTGGCGCACCCCTCGCCCATGGATGTGGAAATCGAGGATATTGCCCATGGCCTGGCCCGTGTGGCGCGCTGGAACGGGCAAACGCGCGGCGAGCATGCCTTCTCGGTGGCAGAACATTCGGTGCTGGTGGAGCAGATCGTGCGCAAGCTGGAGCCGGATCTTGGGCCTGATGCGTGGCTGACGGCCCTGCTGCATGACAGCCCGGAATATGTGATCGGGGACATGATCTCGCCGTTCAAGGCGCTGCTGGGCGAAAGCTACAAGGACATCGAGGCGCGCCTGCAGGAGGCCATACACATCCGATTTGGCCTGAAACCAGTGACGCCGGTGAAGCTGAAGAAGATCATCAAGAAAGCCGACCATATCTGCGCCTGGTTTGAGGCGGTGCAGCTGGCGGGCTTCAGCGAGGCAGAATCCGACGGCTTCTTTGGCCACCCGCCAGAGGGCATGAAATTCAAGCTGAAACCGCTTTCGGCGCCGGATGCGCAGCAGCTTTTCCTCAAACGCTTTGAAACCATCCAGGCCGCGCTTGCGGCGGAGACAGCCTGATGCCCGCCGCTTCCCCGCTGCTGATTGGCCTGTCGGCCGTTATGGTCGCCATTCAGGAGGGCGAGCCGCATGTGCTGGTGACCCGCCGGCCGAGCGGCGAGGAAGCCCTGCCCTTTGGCCCGTTCGACCCGGACAATCACCGCACGTTTGACCTGTCGCTGCGCGGCTGGGTGCGCGAGCAGACGGGCTTTGAACTTGGCTATGTCGAGCAGCTTTACACTTTCGGCGACAAGGACCGGGAGACACCGGAAGCCACGGTGGTGGACGCGCCGCCGAATGCGCACGTCATCTCCGTCGGCTATCTGGCGCTGACACCGGAAGAGAAACCTGTGGCAGCCAACTTCGAGGCGCGCTGGCGCAGCTGGTATCAGTATTTTCCGTGGGAAGATCATCGTGGCGGCCGACCGGCCCTGATTGATGCTGAAATCGCCCCGCGCCTGAAAACCTGGGCGGCCGGCAATGAACGCCGGCTGGAGCGCGCGCGGACGGCCTTTGCGCTGGACGGCGCGCGCTGGGCCGAGGAGCGCGTGCTGGAACGCTATGAGCTGCTCTATGAGGCAGGCCTTGTGGCCGAATGTGCGCGCGATGCCGGGCTGCCGGAAGCTGGCATCCGCCTTGGCGCCGCGATGACCTCCGATCACAGACGGATCCTGGCAACGGGGCTCGCCCGGCTGCGCGGCAAGATCAAATACCGGCCGGTGGTGTTCGAACTGATGCCGGATCGTTTCACGCTGTCTGAGTTGCAACGCGCCGTCGAGGCGATCCTTGGCCTGACGCTGCACACGCAGAATTTCCGCCGCGCACTGGAAAAAACCCGGCTGGTGACGGGCACGGGCCAGATGGAAACCTCAACCGGCGGACGCCCGGCGGAACTCTTCACCTACCGGCGTGACCCGTCCGGCGGCTTTGCCGCGCCGGGGCTGGCCACGCCGCGAAAATCCGCAGACTGAATGCCTTGCAGGAATGGTGAGGGGCGGGCAGGTTTGCCGCGCCCCTCTGCCAAAGATTACTCCGCCGCGAGGCCCTGGGGCTCTCCCACCACGAAGAAGCTGTAACGCTGCGGCGCGAGATAGGTCGCGGCGACACGGTTGACGTCTTCGAGCGTGACCGCTTCGATCAGAGCGTTGCGGCGGTCGAAATAATCGACGCCCAGTTCGTCCTGACGAACGGACATGATGTTGCCGGCGATCTTGGCGTTGGAGTCAAAGCCGAGCGGATAGGAACCGATCAGATAGGCCTTGGCATCGGCAAGCTCTGCCTCTGTGACGCCGCCTTCGATGAACTTCTGCATCTCCTCCTTGATGCCGGTGATGAACTCGCCGGCGCTCTCATTCTTGGTCTGCCCGCCGCCGGACCAGACCGTGAAGGTCGGGTTGGGATCGATACTGGAGGACACGCCATAGGTGAGGCCTTTGTCGACCCGCAGTGTTTTCATCAGCCGGCTTTCAAAACCGCCGCCACCGAAGGTGTAGTTCAGCACATAGGCAGGAAAATAGTCCGGGTTCGCACGGTCCATCGCCGGGCCGATGAAGCGCACGAGGCTTTGCGGCTGGGGCAAGGGCACGATGACCGGATCGGCTGCCGCGGTCGCCGGCAGCGTGACCGGTGTGACCGCAGCAATCTCGCTTGTCTCCGGCAGGGCAGCGACGGCATCATCGATCAGCGGGGCGAGCTCTTCCGGCGTGATGTCGCCGACGGCTGTAACCAGAAGGCCATCCTTACGCATCAGGGCGCGCATATGGTTGCGGGCGAGATCCGGCGTGAGCGCGGCCAGGCTTTCAGCCGTGACTTCCCGCGCAAAGGGGTGATCCGGATAGAGCGCCTGGGACTGGGCACGCCAGGCGAGATAGCCTGCAGACGTTTCCCGCGTTTTCAGGCTGACTTCCTGCTCGCGCAGGAAACGCTGGAACGGGCCTTCATCATAACGTGGGGCCGTCAACGCGCTGGCGACCAGCGCCATGGAGGGGGCGGCGTTGTCAGACAGCATGGTCGCTGAGCAGCTGGTCCATTCGGTGCCATTGGAGCAACCGAAGCTCATGTTCAGGTCTTCCATGGCCGTCTGGAAGGCGAGCGAGTCAAGATCGCCGGCGCCTTCGTTCATGCCATAGACGACGGCCTGGCCAAGACCTTCCAGCCCGTCAGGATCGGCGACAGAGCCGCCGCGCCAGGCCATCTGTACCGAGACGATCGGGATTGACGGCTCTGTCACCAGCCAGACAGACACGCCGCCGGGCGTGGTGAACTGCTGGATGTCGACGAAATCGCCATCATAGAGATCGACGGCGAGCGTAGGCTCTGGTGTGGCCGCCGGAGCCGTATCGAGCGAGGCCTGTGGCGCGGGCGTAGCGGCGCAGGCAGCGATCAGGAGCGCGGCAGCCGCGCTGGAGAAAAGCCGGAGTTTCAACATCAGAGGTCTCCTTCGGCCGGCAGTAGATGGGAGGTGATATATTTCTTGTCGGCACCGAAGACCGCGCGCACAGCGGCCAGCGCCTGCTCGGGCGTGACCTGCCGGACCTCATCGGGATAGCTGGCAATCTCTTCCAGCGTGAAGCCGAGGGCGAGATTGGCGCCATAATGATTGGCCATCGAGGACTGGCTGTCCTGCTGGTAGATGGCGGAGGCTGCCAGCTTGTTACGGGCACGGACGACTTCGGCTTCGGTGAAGCCTTCAGCCAGGATCTTCTCGACCTCCGCCATTACGGCAGCGTCCAGCGCCTCAAGCGTGACGCCCTCAACCGGTGTGCCATAGATGACGGCCGGGCCTTCATCATGCAGCGTTGTCCAGGCGAAGGTGGCGATATTGATCGCGAGCTTCTGATCTTCCACCAGCGACTGGTAGAGCCGGCTGGTCATGCCGCCGCCGAGCACTTCAAGGCCAACCTCCAGCGCGAGGGCGGTGTCCGGATCGCGCTTGAAGGAGGTGCCCATATAGTAGCGACTCCAGACCGGCTGGCGCACCTTGGGATCGGAATGGGAGATGAGCTTCGTCTCGGCAAGAGGGGCGACGGGCTGCCATTTGCGGGCGCTGTGCGCCTCGCCGGTCGGCTCGATGGGGCCGTAATGTTCCTCGGCAAGAACGCGGACATCCTCTTCGGTCACATCGCCGGCAACAACCAGAATGGCGTTCTCCGGGCTGTAATATTCCTTGTAGAACTCCAGGCCGTCCTGCGGGGTCAGCGCAGCGACCTCATCCATGAGGCCGATCACGGTAATCTCATAAGGGTGGCCCTTCCAGAATTCGGAGAGCACCATTTCCTGCAGCAGCGCGCCGGGATTGTTCTCGATCCGCTGGCGGCGCTCTTCCTTCACCACATCGCGCTCGGAGATGAACGGACCCTTGGGGTCGTCATTGATGATGAGGTTCACCATCCGCTCCGCCTCAAGTTCCATCATCTTGCCGAGCTGATCCTTGTGGACGCGCTCGAAATACGCCGTGTAGTCCCAGGAGGTGAATGCGTTGAGCTGGCCGCCGGAGCGCTGGACGATGGAGGTGAACTCCTCCGGGCCGATATTCTTGGTCTGTTTGAACATCACATGCTCAAACAGGTGGGCGATGCCGGATTTTCCGGGCGCCTCGTCGGCGGCGCCGACCTTATACCAGACCATATGTGTGACAACGGGCGCGCGATGATCCGGCACGACCACCACCTGCATGCCATTGTCCAGCGTGAAGCTGGACGGCGTGTTGGTTGGCTCTGCTGAAGCGCCAGCAACTGCAAAGGCCAGGAGCCCTGCAGCGATGAGTATCCGTTTCATGGGGTAGCTCCGATCTGGAGGGGCAGAAAAATAGGGGCGCTGGGCCCCCATCCGATTTATCAGGTTCCGGGCAGCTTGATGCGGCGGCCACCGCCGGCCTGCTCGATGGTCACCGTCTGATCGCCCGTGGCGTTATCGGTGGCTGCAGAGGCGGCGTCTTCGGGATTGGATTTGCGCCAGAAGAGGATGCGGTCGGCAATCGAGGTGGATTTGCGGATCGCCTTGGTCTCTTCCCAATCGACCTGGGCGCGGATGGACGGGTTGACGGCGTTGGCACCGGCGGCTGCCACGAGGGCACGCTCCGAAGCGCTCGCCTGCTGGCCAAGGCCCGATCCAAACGCCGCTGTGCTGCCGCTGGTGGCGGCTTCCACTTCAGCCGGGATGGTGGTGCCGGGCGCCGGGGGGCGCAGACTGTAATTCGGGGGGATGGAGAGCGGCGGCTTGGTCACCACGCGGAACTCATCCGGCGTTGCCAGGCCGGTGTTGCCGGTGGACGAACAGGCTGCCGTGACGCTCAGAGCGAGGCCGGCAGCGAGGAGCGGGAGGGTCTTTTTCATGGGACTGTACGGTTCCGCTTGAACTGGAGTGGGTTAACCTTGTTTCAGGCTGTTAGCCTGTTTCGGTCGCGAAAGTAAGAACTGGTCTACAAACAGCAGGATCGCGCCGATGGTGATGGCAGCGTCCGCGACGTTGAAGACCCAGGGGAAATAGCCGGCGGTCAGCTCGTTCACATCGACGAAATCAACCACCGCGCCAAAGCGTATACGGTCTATGAGGTTTCCGATGGCGCCGCCGACCACAAGCGCCAGCGAGGCTTTCAGCCAGCGCCCTTCGGCCCGAAGCAGCCAGAAGAAGAAGCCAATGGCAATCGCCGCCATGACACCCGCCAGAACCCAGCGCATGATACCTTCAGACTGAAAGAGGCCATAGCTCATGCCCCGGTTCCAGACCATTGAGAGGTCCATGGGGCCGGGAACCTCGATCCGGCCGCAGAGGCGGCCATCAGAAAGGCAGGCAAGCCCGTTGAGGGCGGGCTGGTCCAGAATCCATGCCTTCGTCACCTGATCGAACAGGACAACGAGCGGAATCACCGCGAAGGGCCAGACTGTCTGCGGCGATAGTTTCATGGTGCCTGAGATTGCAGAGGCTGGCGGGCGGATCAAGCGCTTCTGTGCAGGGGGCGGGCCAAACGGATCCCCTCTCCCTTGGGAGAGGGGAGAGAAAGGTGTCCTACCCGAGCTTGTCCCAGGCTTTCACCGCCAGCGCGTCGCGGGGGGTGATGTCCGGGAAGGCCGGGTCTGCGGTGGCAGGGTCGAAATATTTCCAGCTACGGCGGCATTTGATGCCGGTGGCTTTCTGCGGAACGACCCAGATGCCGGGCGCATCCGGCAGCGTGAAGGCGCCTGCGGGGCCTTCGGCGGCCTGCACCAGCTCCGCGCCGGAGGTGATGAAGATGTCAGCAGCGTTTTCGCCCTCGAAGGCGTCGATCAGCGCCTTGTCGGCGATGATAACCTTCGGGGCTGCTTCCAGCGACGCGCCGATACGCTTCTCGCGGCGTTCGACTTCCAGCGCGCCGGTGACGACGCGGCGGACGGCGAAGATCTTCTCCCAGCGCGCCGCCAGCTGCGGATTCTGCCAGCCCTCTGGCGTGGCGGGGAATTGCAGCAGGTGGACCGAGGGGGCCTCGCCCTTGAGGTGGCTTTCGCCGAACGCCTCATCGGTGGTGAACGGCATCACCGGGGCGAGCCAGGTGAGGAGGCGTTCCATGACGAGGGCCATGACCGTGCGCACGGCGCGGCGGCGGTTGCCCCACTCTGCCGTGGCCGCGTCCCAGCCTTTGGCGGTGGCGAAGGCCGGGTCGCAATAGAGCGAATCCTTGCGGACATCGAAATAGACGGCAGAGAGCTCAACGTTCACGAAGTTGACGATGGCGGTCATCACGCGCTTGAAATCGAACACCTTGAAGGCCGCGCGCACTTCGCCGTCGAGTTCGGCGAGACGGTGGAGGATGAAGCGTTCGAGGCCCGGCATGTCTTTCGCTTCGACGGCTTCGGCAGGCGTGTAGCCATCCAGCGCGCCGAGCAGGTAGCGCAGCGTGTTGCGGAGCTTGCGGTAGGTTTCCACCGTGCCTTTGATGATCTCGTCGGAGATGCGGGTGTCGTCCCAATAGTCGGCCGAGGCCGTCCAGATACGGAGGATTTCGATGCCATACTGTTTCTGGAACTCGTCCGGCTCGATCGTGTTGCCGATCGATTTGGACATCTTCTTGCCTTCGGCATCGACCACCATGCCGTGGGTGACAACCTTCTTGTAGGGCGCCATGCCGCGCGTGGCGCAGCTTTCCAGCAGGGAGGACTGGAACCAGCCGCGATGCTGGTCGGAGCCTTCCATGTAGACGTCCGCCTGCCCGGTTGCATTGTCGATGATGCCGCGCTTGCGCAGGGCGAAGGCGTGGGTGGTGCCGCTGTCAAACCAGACGTCGAGCACGTCGGTGACCTTTTCCCAGCCTTCGGGAGAGACGCCGGTGCCTTCGAAGAAATCCGCATCGGGCGTCGCGAACCATCCGTCCACGCCGGTTTTCTCGATGGCGGCCTTGATGTTGGCGTTGAGCTTGTCGGCCTGATCCTTGGGGAGCGCGGCGGTGTGGGGCTCACCCTTCGCGTTGACGAACAGGGTGATCGGCACGCCCCAGTTGCGCTGGCGCGAGATCAGCCAGTCCGGACGGCTCTCGACCATGGCGGAGAGGCGGTTGCGGCCGGTGGCAGGGAAGAATTCGGTCTCGGCGATGGCCTTGACGGCAAGTTCGCGGAGCGTCTTGCCGTTGTGCACCGGCTTGTCCATCGCGATGAACCATTGCGGCGTGGCGCGGCGGATGACCGGCGCCTTGGAGCGCCAGGAATGGGCGTCACGGGCCTTGCCTGCTTCGCCGCGCTTTTTGCCGGATGTGACGATGATTTCGAGACCCGCGAGCGGAGCGGGCACTTCGTCTGTGTACTTACCATCGGGATCAACGATCTGGCGGATCTGCTGCGTCGTGTGGCCGGAGTTCACCCACACATCAAAGTCATCCTCGCCATGGGCAGGGGCTGTGTGGACAAAGCCGGTGCCGGCGTCGTCGGTGACATGGGCGCCAGCGAGGAGTGGGATACGGTGCTGGAAGAAGGGCGCAAGGCCATGCAGTGGGTGCTGAAGTCCTTCCCGCATGTCTGCAGGGTTGATGTCAGCGACCCGAGACCATGCTTTCGCCTTGGCCGCTGTCAGCGCGTCTTCTGCGAGCTTGTCGGCAAAGATCAGCTTGTCCCCGCGCTTCACATAAGGGGCAAAGCCAAGTTCTTCTTCCGACATCACGTCAGTGACCTGGTAAAGACCGTATGAGATTTCAGGATTGAAGCTGACCGCCTGGTTGGCCGGGATCGTCCAAGGGGTGGTCGTCCAGATCACGACGAAACTGTCTGTATCGACAACCGGAAACTTCACCCACACCACCGGCACTTTCCGGTCGTGGTATTCCACTTCCGCTTCGGCGAGCGCGGTGCGCTCCACGGGGCTCCACATGATGGGCTTGGCGCCGCGGACGAGGCCGCCTTTCATCGCCATGTCGAGGAATTCCGAAACGATCATCGCCTCGCTCTCGAAGGCCATCGTAAGGTAGGGGTCGTTCCATTCTCCTTCGATGCCTAAGCTACGGAACTCAGCCTTCTGCACGCCCACCCAATGCTCGGCATAGGCGCGGCAGGCGGCGCGGAATTCGGCCGGAGGGACGCTGTCCTTCGGGCGGTTCTTGGAACGGAACTCCTCCTCCACCTTCCATTCGATGGGCAGGCCGTGACAGTCCCAGCCCGGCAGGTAGGAGGCGTCAAAGCCCTGCATCTGGTGGGAGCGGACGATGATGTCCTTGATGATCTTGTTCAGCGCGGTGCCCAGGTGAATGTGGCCGTTGGCGTAGGGCGGGCCATCATGCAGGATAAACGGGTCGGCGCCGCGCGACTTGGCGTCCGCGCGCAGCTTTTCATAGAGGCCGAGCGCGTCCCAGCGCTTGATCCATTCGGGCTCGGCCTTGGGCAGGCCGGCGCGCATGGGAAACTCGGTTTTCGGCAGGAACAGGGTGTCGCGATAATCGCGTTCGGGGGCGGTCGATTCGGTCATGATGTCTGGTCGATCAGATGGGGGGCAGCGGAGGCACCGGTTGAAATCATTGGGGCAAAAGAACTTTACCCGGCCACCG
>NZ_NCJT01000174.1 GCF_002282565.1 Hyphomonas sp. 34-62-18 | reverse complement strand
CGCGGCATGAACCTCTGCGTGGTGGACCGCGTGGTGAAGATCGCCGGCGTGGGGCTGGAGCTGGAGGTAATTTAGGTTTGGGGTTTCGATATTTGATAAAAGCCCCAAACCTAGATAATCAGATCGGCTCGTAAGGGAACACGCTGGCGGTGGCGCCGAGATCGGTGAAGTCCGGGCTCATCGCCGGGAAGGCCTGGGAGATCAGGCTCTCCGGGTTCCACCCCTCCAACCGGGCGAGCGATTTCACCGGGCGGGGCTGGTCGAAGAGGATCACTTCGTTGCCCCGTACGCCAAATATCTGGCCGGAGACATTGGCCGACTGATCCGAGCAGAGCGCCACGGCGAGTTGGGCCACCTGATCGGCGCGCATGCCATTCTTCATCCGCTCAACGCGCTGGGCGCTGGCTTCATCCTTCACCGGGATCGAAGCGATCATCCGGGTCCAGGCAAAGGGCGCGATGACGTTTGAGCGGATCTTCTTGGCCGCCCCTTCCATGGCAAGGATGCGCGAGAGGCCGACAATGCCGAGCTTGGCGGCAGCGTAGTTTGCCTGGCCGATATTGCCGATCAGGCCGGACGTGGAGGTGAAGAACACATAGGAACCGCGCTCATTTTCGCGGAAATACTCCACCGCCGCGCGGCCCACATTGAACGAGCCGTGCAGGTGCACATCGATCACGGCCTTCCAGTCGGCTTCGCTCATCTTGTGGAACATGCCGTCGCGCAGGATGCCGGCCGGGTTCACGATCGAATCAAGGCGGCCATAGGTGTCGAGCGCCTGCGTCACCATGCCCGCCACCGCATTGTAATCGGTGACGCTTTCGGAGTTGGACACCGCTTCGCCGCCCGCCGCGCGGATTTCCGCTGCGACAGCCTCGGCCGGGCCCGCATCGCCCTCATCGCCGCCCTTCAGGCCGCCGCCCAGATCGTTGACAATCACCTTGGCGCCTTCACGGGCGGCAAGCAGGGCCGTTTCCTTGCCGATGCCATTGCCGCCGCCGGTTACCAGAACCACCTTGCCGTCGAGAACACCCATGTCTTCCTCCTGTCTGTTTCGCGCCGGACACTACTGGCCATCAGCGCTGGGGCAAGGGGGGGGGGGGAAATCAAGGTTTGAAATACCGCGCCCAAGCGGCTAGCAAGCCGGTCATGACACGTACCTTTCAGGCAGTAATCTGGGATTTTGGCGGGGTTTTCACCTCCTCGCCCTTCGAGGCATTCAACCGGTATGAGGCCGAAAAGGGCCTGCCGAAGGACTTCATCCGCTCCATCAACGCGGTCAATCCGCTGGAAAACGCCTGGGCGAAGCTCGAGCGTAGCCTGGTGGGCGCCGAAGAGTTCGACGGCCTTTTCCGCGAAGAGGCCCTGGCCATGGGTCATGATGTCCCCGGCCGGGACATTCTCGGCCTTCTTTCCGGCCACCTCCGCCCGCGCGTTGTGAATGCGCTGAAGGTCTGCAAGGGCCATGGCAAGGTCGGCTGCATCACCAACAATGCCCCCATCGGGAAGGGCGCCTCGATGACGCAGGACGATGAGAAAGCCGCACAGCTGGCCGAAGTGTTCGCCCAGTTCGACCATCTGATCGAAAGCTCGAAGCTCGGAATCCGCAAGCCTGATCCGCGCATCTATGCCCTGATGTGCGAAGCGCTCGATGTTGACCCGAAACACTGCGTCTATCTCGATGATCTCGGGATCAATCTGAAGCCGGCCCGCGAAATGGGTATGGCAACCATCAAGGTGACCAGCGAAGAACAGTTGCTGGCCGATCTGGAAGCCATCACCGGCTATGCGGTGCGTTAGCTTCACGCTCGCCGCCTTCACGGCGCTGCTGCTGGCAGCCTGCGCCCCCGAAGAACCGGCTGCCAAGCCGGCAGCGCCGCCCATGCCGTCGGAGTCCCTGACACGTCCGCCTCAGGCGCCGGAACCTGTCACGCTGACAGCGGACGCCGAAGCCATGAAAGCCGCCATCCTGCGCGAAGCCGAACGCGGCGCCCTGCGCAGCCTTGCCCGGCTCGCTGATCAGCAGGAGGGGTTCATCTCGAACGCGGGTGGGCGCAATCATTTTGAGTTCTGGGATCTGCTGCGCCGAACGGGTGTCGATCCCAATCGCAAGATCCGCGATCTCTTCGAAGGCCCGCCGGGCAAGCGCGAGATCGATGGCGAGGTTTGGTTCGTCTGGCCCGACCTGGCCGCCAAGGACGCGCGGGATCTGATCCCGGAAAAGCTGACCTTTGTAGAGCGCCGCCGGCTGCGGGAATTGATCGGGGAAGATGGCATCGACCGCATCCGCGCGGGCGAAGGCTACCCCGGTATGCGCACGGCCATATCGGCAGAAGGCCGCTGGGTATATTTCGTACTCGGCCAGGACGGAGAGGAATAAGACATGTCGAAGATCGGAGCAGACGCCGCCATCAAGGCCCTCAAGGGCTGGAAGATCGCTGAAGGCGAGCGCGACGCGATTTCAAAATCTTATCGCTTTGCCGACTTCAAGGCAGCGTTTGCCTTCATGTCTGCCACGGCGCTCAAGGCCGAGCAGATGGATCACCATCCCGAATGGTTCAACGTCTACAATAAGGTGGACGTGATCCTGACCACGCATGATGCCGATGGCGTCACGCAGAAGGATCTGGAGCTGGCCGGCTTCATGGACCAGCTGGCCGCAAGGCTCGGCTGAGCCCTACTTCCACACAACCCTGTAGAGATCGAACCGCCGGTCTTTCAGGTTCTGCACGGCGCCGGACTGGCGCGCGGTGAGCAGGTCTGACAGTGAGAGATCTGCAATGGCCACCGTCTCCGTATTAGGCGCGGCATCGGCCGCGATCCCGTCGCGGGAGAAGGGAAAGTCAGACGGCGTCAGGATGCAGCTCTCCGCATAATGAATGTCCATGTTCTCGACATTCGGCAGATTGCCGACCACGCCCGACATGACCACGTAGCACTGGTTCTCCACCGCCCGGGCCTGGCTGCAATAGCGTACTCGGAGATATCCGCGGCGTTCATCGGTGCAGAAGGGAACAAACAGGATCAGCGCGCCCTGATCGACCAGATGGCGGGCGATCTCGGGGAATTCGGAGTCATAGCAGATCATCACGCCGATCGGGCCGCAATCGGTCTGGATGACGGAGTTGCCTTCGCCGCCCTTGATATTCCACCAGCTGCGCTCGGACGGGGTGGGGTGGAGCTTCTGCTGGGTGTGGACCGAGCCGTCGCGCAGGAAGACATAAGCGACATTGTGAATATCGCCGTCTTCCATCCGGGAAGGATGCGAGCCGCCGATGATGTTGATGTTGTAGGAAACGGCAAGCCGCTCCATGAAGGCGATGAAGCGCGGCGTGTATTCGGAAATCCGCGCAATCGCCTCGGCGGGCCCGAGCGGCTTGCCCTCGAGTGACAGCAGCTGCAGCGTGAAGAGTTCCGGGAAAGCGACAAAGTCGGCTCGGTAGTCCGACGCAATGTCGACGAAGTATTCCACCTGCTGCTCGAAGTCATCGATCGCGTTGATGCGGCGCATCTGAAACTGGACCGTCGCCACGCGGACCCGCTCGGGCAGGGATGTATCGCCGAGGCTCGGCTTGGCCTTGATGACTTCCTGCTCCAGCGGGTTGCGCCAGAACATCTGGGTGGCATGGCCGCAGGAATCCGTATCCTCAGGCATGTAATTCTTCAGCACGCCGACGACTTCAAATCCCTGGCGCAGCTGGAAGCTGAGCACCGGGTCACGCAGCTTGGACGCCTTGACCGCTTCAATATAGCCAGCCGGATCAGGATATTCCTTCCGGTGGCGATGGTAACCGGGCATGCGCCCGCCAAACACGATGCCCTTGAGTTCGAGCCACTGGCAGAGATCCTGGCGCACCTTGTAGAAACGCTGACCGATCCGCAGGCGGCGGAATTCGGAATCAACGATCACGTCCATGCCATAAAGCATGTCACCGTCCGGATCGTGGCGGGCGGCAAAGCCTCCACCGGTAATCTCGGTCCAGGTATGCTGCGAGAGCGCGGTTGCGGAGTCGATCACGAACGTCACGCAGTGGCCGACGATCCGGCCTTCGAATTCGGCAACAAACTGGCCATCAGGGAATTTGTTGATCTGTCCGGCGATCTGATCAACCGTGTAGCCGTCATCGACGCCATAGACCTTGTCATAGAGCGGACGGATGCCCGCAATGTCTTTCGGTTTGGCGTTGCGGATGACGAGTTTCGTGCGTGTGGCAGTCATGGCTTCTCCAATGAAAGTCCTGCGCCCTGATTTAGTGCGGTATTCTTAATATTGCGCGTAGCCCGCCAAGGGGGCTGTGCGCAAGGCGCACATCGCCGCCATGCATCCGGGCAGTGTCGCGCGCCAGGGTGAGGCCAAGGCCTGAGCCCGACGCATTCTGGCTGCGTGCCTCGTCGAGCCGGGAGAAGGGGCGGAAGGCCTCTTCAAAGCGTTCAGGCGGAATGCCGGGACCATCATCATCCACGATCACCTCCGCCCAGTGTGGGCCGTTCACCAGCGTAATGCGCGCGTGGCTGGCGTATTTCAGGGCATTGGAAACGAGGTTGGTGATCGCGCGTTTCAAAGCGAGCGGGCGCCCGCGCGCGGTAAGCGACCCAGGCCCGCTGACCGGAACATGTGGCCCGAAGCTGGAAGCAATCTCTTGAACCAGTGTGCCCAGATCAAACGGGGAAGGTTCGTCGCCCTCTTCGCCGCGGGCGAAGGCAAGGTACTCATCCAGCATCATCGCCATGTCGTCTAGGTCGGATTGGGCTGCCTTCAGATCTTCAGACTGCGGCATAAGCGCAAGCGTGAGTTTCAACCGGGTGAGCGGGGTGCGCAGGTCGTGGCTGACGCCGGCCAGCATCGCCGTGCGCTGCTCGGCAAAAGCGGTGAGGCGGTTTTTCATGTCGATGATGGCGCGGGCGGCGTCGCGCACTTCGGTCGCGCCTGACGGGCGGAAGCCCTCAAGATCCCGGCCCCGGCCAAAGGCGCGGGCAGCTTCAGAGAGGCGCAGAATGGAGCGGACCTGTTGATTGAGAAATCCGATGGCGAGGGCAACCATCAGCAGGGAGAAGAAAATCACCCAGACGATGAAGAAGTGCGAATTGATCACCAGAGCCCGTTTCCGGTCGATCACAATCTCTGCCCTGTTCTCGCCGGCCGGGAACCGGATGTGGAGCTTCGCATCGTCAGGCATCTGGCCAACGACCACTGCAGTGCCTAGCCGTCCGGCAAGTTCACTGTTGAGCGTATCATTATACGAGAAGCCTTTTTTCAGGGCGCTGTCAGGAAGTGCGTTTGCAGGCAGGCTGCAGGTGAATTCTGTCTCCAGAAGATACTGAATGCGGGCCAGGTCCTCGGGAGCATAGTCTGGATTGATACAGGCATCCCGGATCAGAGACGCGTCGCGCGCGATGCCCTGGCCCAGCTTGCGGTTCACTTCTGCAATATGGTTGGAATAATAGTACCAGGTCATCAGACACAGGATGATCAGCAC
>NZ_NCJT01000476.1 GCF_002282565.1 Hyphomonas sp. 34-62-18 | reverse complement strand
GCGTTTCATAGAAGAGGTCCACACGGTCCAGGAAAGGCCCCGAAATCCGCGCCTGATAGTCTGCCGCGCAGCGGGGCCCGCGCGAACAGGCGGCAGCGCCCGGCCCGCCTCCACAACGGCAGGGGTTCATCGCCGCAACCAGCTGGAAGCGCGCCGGATAGCGCACATGCCGGTTCGCCCGCGCGATCATCGCCTCGCCCGCCTCCAGCGGTTGGCGCAGGCTGTCGAGCACCTGAGAGGAAAACTCCGGCAGCTCGTCCAGAAACAGCACGCCATGATGGGCGAGCGACACCTCACCCGGCTTGGCACGGATGCCGCCGCCGACAAGCGCTGCCATGGAGGCGGAATGATGCGGCGCGCGAAAGGGCCGCGTGCGCGACAAGGCTCCACGTTGCAGAAGGCCCGCAATCGACTGGATCTGCGAAACTTCGAGCAGCTCGCGCGCCGATAGCGGCGGCAAGAGCCCCGGCAGGCGCTGGGCGAGCATCGACTTGCCAGAGCCCGGCGGGCCGCAGAAGAGAAGATTATGGCCGCCCGCCGCGGCAATCTCCAGCACGCGCTTGGCCCCCTCCTGCCCTTTTACATCGCGCAGGTCCGGCCCGGACATCTCTTCCTCAAGCTCACCCTTTTCCGGCGGCCGAAGCACCGCGCGGCCGGAGAAATGATTGACGAGGGCAATCAGGCTGGGCGCCGGCAGAATATCACCGCCCGACCAGGCCGCCTCTGCCCCGCCCGCTGCCGGACAGATGAGGCTGAGGCCCATTGCTTCGGCAGCCATCGCCGCTGGCAGGACCCCGGCCGTCACACCGAGGCGGCCATCAAGGGACAATTCCCCCATCGCCGCGTACCGCGCCAGCTGATCCTGCGGGATTACCCCGAGGATCGCCAGCAGGGCAAGCGCGATGGCGAGGTCATAATGGCTGCCCTCCTTGGGAAGGTCGGCCGGGGCAAGATTGACGATCACACGTTTGGGCGGCAGCGCCAGGCCAAGCGCCATCAGCGCGGCGCGCACCCGTTCCCGGCTTTCGCCAACGGCCTTGTCCGGCAGGCCCACCACATGAAAGGCCGGATTGCCGCCCACCAGCTGGACCTGCACATCCACCGGCTGGGCCTCGACGCCCTCAAATGCAAAGGTTGTGACCCGGCAAACCATCCCG
>NZ_NCJT01000173.1 GCF_002282565.1 Hyphomonas sp. 34-62-18 | reverse complement strand
CTTCTACGTCATTGGCTGGCCGGGCTTGTACCCGGATGTGCCGGTGGAGGTCATCGCTGCGCCGGCTGAGGCAGCCGCCGTCTTCCCGCGCGCCCTTCCGGTGCTGGCGCTGGAAAACGCCCGCGCCGTCACCCCGGGAAAGCCCGACCCGGAAACCGCCGCTGGCATCATCGCGGCCATCACGCTGTCCACAGACCACGCCCTGCGCGGGCTTGCCGGCGCGGTCGTTACCAACCCGATCAACAAGGCGCTGCTCTATGGTCAGGGCTTTCGCTTCCCCGGCCATACCGAATTCATCGCCGACCTCTGCGCCCCCGAAGGCCAGGCCGCGCCTGAGCCTGTGATGATGCTCACCGGCGGGGGCCTGCGCGTCGCGCTCGCCACCATCCACATGCCCTACACCGCCGTGCCCGCCGCCCTGGCCGATGGCCGCCTGCTGCGCATCGCGCGCATCACCCATTCTGCCCTGAAACAGAATTTCGGCGTCCCCGCCCCCCGCCTCGCCTTCACCGGCCTGAACCCCCATGCAGGCGAAGACGGCACGATAGGGCGGGAGGAAATCGAGATCATCAATCCGGCCGCGGACGCCTTGCGCGCCGAAGGTATCGACATCTCCAATGCCCGCCCCGGCGACACGGTGTTTGCCGAAGCCCTCAGTGGACGGTTTGATGCTGTCATCGCCATGACCCACGATCAGGGCCTCATCCCGGTCAAGACGCTGGACATGTGGGGCGGCGTCAACACCACGCTCGGCCTGCCGGTCATCCGCACCAGCCCGGACCATGGCACCGCCTACGACGCCGCCGCTGCCGGAACGGTCAATCCTGACAGCCTCATCGCCGCCATCCATTCTGCGCGGCAGCAGGCCGCCCATCGCGCAAGGAACGCCGCATGAGCAACGACCTCGAAAACTACGATGAGGAAGGCGGCGACACCCCCGCCCTCACCGATGCCCCGGCCCGCAAGGCGCTCGGCCAGCACTTCCTGTTCGATCCCAGCATCCTGAAGCGCGCCGCCAATGCCGCTGGCTCCCTCAAGGGGCAAACCGTCATCGAGGTCGGCCCCGGCCCCGGCGGGCTGACCCGCGCCATCCTGAATGAAGACCCCGCCCTGCTGATCGCCGTTGAGACAGACCCCCGCTTTTCGCAGGCCCTGCTCGACTGGCCCGAAGCGAAGAGTGGCAAGCTGCAGGTGATCGCGAAAGACGCCCGCAAGGTTCACTGGGAAAAGGTGCTGACCGAAGCGGGCGCCAAAACGCCCGTGATGATCATTGCAAACCTTCCGTACAATGTCGGAACGCCGCTGCTCATCGACTGGTTGAAAGCCGGAGACTGGCGCGGCCGCATGGCGCTGATGTTCCAGAAGGAAGTGGCTGACCGCATCTGCGCCAGGCCCGATACGGATGCCTATGGCCGCCTCGCCGTCATCTCGCAGGCTGTCACCCGCCCGCGCATCGCCTTCACCCTGCCGCCCGGCGCCTTCCGCCCGCCGCCCAAGGTCGACAGCGCCGTGGTGGAGTTCGAGCCGCTGCCCCCCGGCGAACGTTTCGAGCATCTCGCCCTGCTGGAACAGATCGCCGGCGCCGCCTTCGGCCAGCGCCGCAAGATGCTGCGCGCCGCCCTCAAACCCTTCGCCAAGAAGCGCGGCATGAAAGCCGAAGCCTGGCTGGAAGACTGCGGCATAGACCCCACCGCCCGCGCCGAAACACTCACCCAGACAGAATTCCGGACGCTCGCAAGATCGCTCGTCCAAGACTAACAAGGCGATAGATTGGCTCCACCTGGCAGCGCGTTCAAAATTGCGCTTGTAACCCGCGCCCTGTTCGCGGCGATATCAATCATAAGGACGGACAGCCCCAACAAGAGAAGGGTGTAACCCCAGCCCCAATAGTCGCTGTAAATCACCGCCATCACCCAATCCTGACCAAAGGCATACCAGGTTATCGCCAATATGGTGGTCAGCGTCAGTGTGATGGATATCGGCAGAAGGTGCTGGGCAGCAGGCCCTCTGAATACCGAAAGGAAAAGGGCCAAAGCGAACGCCGCCGCCGTGCTTCCGGAGAATACCTTCAGATCAGCGCGAAGTTCCGACATGATCTCCTGATATTCGCCGACCACAATGTCCTCGAGCCGGTCAAGCGCAAATCCGTACCGCTCGATGGAAGATTCGTAAAAGCGCCTCACGGCCCCGCGCGCTTCATCGCGGCGCTCGCAATCAAGCTCGCAGGCCGCAGCCAGAATATCAGCGATGAAGACGTCGATCCCTGCATCGATACTTCCGCGCCAACTGTTGATCCGCTCCTGAAGCCGTTTGGAAAATTGTCCGGCCACGGCGCTGATATCTTCAGCCGTGTCCGATGTGGCTACCGCAGAAAATCTGCTGTCCAGTTCAGCCTTGACCATTTCAACCGCAAAGTTGCGTGTGCGGCGGTCGAAGTCTTGAGGTGCAAGCGTGACGTAAAGAAACATTCCCGCGAAAGTCACCATTCCGATCACTGAAAGGAATAGATTGGCTTTCCGGGCGAACTCCAAAGTTTTACCCTTCGCCCAGCAACATGCGCACATGGCCTTCAAGGTCGAGCTGACGCAGCCGTTTCAAACGCTCCGTGAGCAGAATACGTTTCAGCCGCTGGTAAGCCACTTCCAGCTTGTCATTGACGATCACATAATCATAGCGCCGCCAGTGCATGATCTCGCGCTTGGCGTCATCCATCCGCCGCGCCACCATCTCCGGCGTTGAACCTTCCCGGCCCATCAGCCGCTCCTGCAGTGCCTCGATGCTCGGTGGCAGGATGAACACCGACACCACATCATTCGGCATCTGGTCATGCAGCGCGTCGGCGCCCTGCCAGTCCACATCGAACAGCACGTCCTCGCCCGCCTCAAGCCGCGCGACGGTATCCGCCTTCGGTGTGCCGTAATGCTTGTCGAACACCTGCGCCCATTCCAGGAATTCGCGCCGCTCGATCATCTGGCGGAACGCTTCAGGCGTCTTGAAGTAATAGTCCTTCCCGTCCACCTCATTGGGCCGGGGCGGACGGGTGGTGGCCGAAACCGACAGCTTCACATCACTGAACTCGTCCAGCAGCATCCGCGACAGCGTCGTCTTCCCCGCGCCGGATGGGCTCGATAGCACCAGCATCAGGCCGCGCCGGTGGCCGCTGTCCTTGGGATGTCCGCTATTCGACATTGGCCGATTGCTCCTTGAACTGGTCGATCACCCCTTTGAGGCCAAGGCCGGCATTCGTCAAATCCAGGCTGAGGGATTTCGAGCAGAGCGTGTTGGCTTCGCGGTTCAGCTCCTGCGCCAGGAAGTCCAGCTTCCGCCCGGCGGGGGAGCCCGCCTTCAGCAGCTCCCGCCCCGTCTTGATATGTGCCGCCAGCCGGTCCAGCTCCTCGCGCACATCCGCCTTGGCTGCCGACAGGGCCACCTCAGCCACATAGCGCTCGGCGTCCACCCGGCCTTCCCGGTCCAGGTCTTCCAGCTGCTTGGTCAGCTTCGCGCGGATCAGTTCCGGCTGCGCGCCCGCAAACGTTTCCGCCACACTGGTCAGCCGCTCCATCTCGTTCAGCAGATCGCCCAGCAGCGTTACCAGCGACGCGCCCTCGGCCCGGCGCCCCTCGGCCAGCCCGTCCAGCGCCTCGCCCGCCCCCGCCGTCAGCACGGCGATGGTCTCTTCGTCCATCACATCCCGCGTGGAGGTCGCCCCCGCATCGACCACGCCCTTGACCGCCATCAGCGTCGCAATCGCTTCAGACGACAGCTCCCGGCCCGACACCTTGCGCGCCGCCTGCGCCAGCTCTGCCAGCAGCGCCTCATTGATCACGGCCGTTGCGCCAGAGGCGGCCAGCTCGATCCGCAGGCCCACCTGCAGAGAGCCGCGATTGAACCGCGCCGCCGCCATGGCCTTCACCTCCCGCTCCAGCGCCTCGGCGCCCGGCGGCACATTCACCCGCACGTCCAGAGAGCGGCCATTGACGCTTTTCGCTTCCCACGCCCATCCGCCCCAGGCGGCTTCGCCCGTCACGCGGGCAAAGCCCGTCATCCCCGACAATACGCCCATCAGTTAGACCGCTCCCGTTCGATTTCCCTGCGCTCATAGGCGCGGTAAGCGGCGACATTCCGGTTATGCTCGGCCAGCGTCTTGGCAAAGAGGTGGCCGCCTTTGCCGTCCGCCACAAAAAACAGATATTCCGTCTCCGGAGGGTTCAGGACAGCGGCAATCGCCTCCCGCCCCGGATTGCAGATCGGCGTCTTGGGCAGCCCGTCAATCTGATAGGTGTTCCATTCGGTATGCCGGTCGATCTCTGAACGGAGCAATGTGCGGCGCTGGCCCTTGCTGTTGTAGAGCGGCTCGCCCTGCGAAATGCCATAGATGATCGTCGGGTCGCTCTGCAGGCGCATTCCCTTTTTCAGGCGCGTGGTGAAGAGGCCGGCAACCTTGTCCCGCTCCCCGGCATTTCCGGTTTCCTTCTCCACGATGGAGGCCAGGATCACCGCTTCATACGGCGTCTGCAAGGGAACATCCTCGGCCCGCTGCGGCCAGAGCTCGGCCAGCACATCAGCCTGCGCCTTCTGCATCTTCTCGATCAGCTGCTGGCGCGTCATGCCGCGATGGAAAAGATAGGTATCCGGAAGAAGCGTGCCTTCCTCCGGCAACACTTCGGGCATCTCGCCCACCAGCGTTTCGTCCGCCTCGATGATCCGCAGCAGCTGCGCGGTCGTGCGCCCCTCCGGCAGGGTAATGCGGTGCAGGATGGAGCGCCCCTCCATCAGGATGGACAGCACGCCCGCCATGCTGATGCCGGGATCAAGAATATATTCCCCCGCCTTCACATGCTCGGCGGTGCCCTGCATTTCCTGGTCGATGCGGTTCTTCAGCAGCAGGATCCGGCCATCCTTGATGACGCCCTCTTCCTCCAGCCGCGCCGCCACCGCCGTCAGCGTGTCGCCTTCCGACACCATGAAGACGATCTCGTCCTCCAGCGGCCCCGGGCGCGTCATCTCGTTGTTCAGCCACACCCAGCCGGCAACCAGGGCGGCGGCCGCAATGAATGCGAGCACAAACACCCAGGCAAAGAGCGTTTTCAGGAATCCCATGCAGGCCTCTTGTTAGCGTGTCCCAGCCGAGAAGTTCTAACCCGGCCACATGGCCCGCGAAAAGCATACTCCGCAGCCGGATCAGGCAATAAACCAGATGTCATGAACCTTGCCATGAGTCGCCGCGCTGTCAGGGAAAATGAAAAACCGCCGGCTTCACAGCCAGCGGTTCATTCACATGCGCAGCCCACTCGCGCGAGGCGTCAGTCCACCTTGCGCAGCACCAGCGAGGCGTTCGTGCCGCCAAAGCCGAAGCTGTTGGACATGGCCGCGCGCACCTGGCCCTTCTTGGCCTTGTGCGGGATGAGGTCGATCACCGTCTCGAAGCTCGGATTGTCGAGGTTCAGCGTCGGCGGCATCACCTGATCGCGGATCGCCAGGGCGCAGAACGCCGC
>NZ_NCJT01000172.1 GCF_002282565.1 Hyphomonas sp. 34-62-18 | reverse complement strand
ACCCTCTCCAATGGCGCGACGCTGACCGGCAGCCGCCGGTTCCGGAGCGGGCTTGGATGACGTTTCAGGCCGGGCTTTCCTGATCCAGGATGTAGGCGCTCATGGCTTCGGCCAGGTGATCGAAGGTGGCCTTCATGCGGGCGACGCCTTTGAGTTCCTCATGCATCGTGATCCAGGTTTCCAGCCCGAAGGAAAACTCTTCCGGGAGCAGACGCACCATGCTGCCGGCGCGCCGGGCGAGCCCCACCTGACAGACACCGATACCTGCGCCCGCGAGCACGAGCCTCAGCTGGGCCAGATCGCTATCTGAGCGCCAGGCAAAGTCGGCGCGGTCCATTGTAAGACCCATGGCGCGCAGGGCCTGGACGCTGACCGTTTCGTGGTCAAAGCCGATCAGAGCGTGACCGGCCATGTCGCTCAGGCGTTTCGGAGTTCCGTGACGGGCCAGATAATCCCGGTGGGCGAAGAGGCCGAGTTCCACATTGCCCACCTTCCGCGCCAGCAACGCGCCCTGCTGGGGACGGACCATACGGATGGCAATGTCAGCGTCGCGGCGGAGCAGATCACTCGACTGGTTGGTGGGAACAATTTCAAAGCTGAGGCCTGGATGGGCTTCGCGCAGCGGCGCCAGCATTCCCGGCAGCAATTCTATGCCGACCACTTCACTGGCCGAAATGCGCACGGCGCCGGTCATTTCGCTCAAGGGGCCGGACGCTGCCCGGATCATCGCGGCGGCGGACGCCGCAATCGTGCGCGCGTAGGGCTCGATCATCCGGGCTTTGTCGGTTGGCAACAGACCGCGCGGGGAGCGGGTGAACAGCGGGCCGCCAAGAGATGCCTCAAGCAGGTCGATATGCCGGGAGAGCGTCGGCTGGGTGAGCGAGAGGCTGCGGGCGGCGCGCGAAAGGCTGCCCTCCTCCAGGACCGCGAGGAAGGAACGGATGTGATCCCAGGAGGTGGTGGCAATGCTCATTCTTTTTTCTATATCTGATCCATTTATTATCGCAATTTTGTTTACCCCTGTCTTGCGCCATCTCTGCCTCACCCCAGAATGAAGGAGATGGGACTATGACAGATGAAAAACGGGCCCTGGTACTCGGCGTGACCGGCGGGGCCGGATATGAGATCGCGCGGGCGCTGATCGGCCGGGGGTGGCAGGTGCGGGCCATGGCACGGACCCCGGACCCGGCCCGCCTGCCACAGGCCGAATGGGTGGCGGGGGACGCGCTGAACGCAGGCGATGTTGCCACCGCTGCGATGGGCGCCGATGTGATCGTGCATGGCGTCAATCCGCCTGGCTACAAGGATTGGGCAAAGCTGGTTCTGCCCATGCTGGAAAACACCGTGGCGGCGGCAAAGAGTTCCGGCGCGCGGATATTCCTTCCGGGTACGATCTATAATTATGGCCGGGATGCCCTGCCCCTGCTGACGGAGGACGGGCCCCAGAAGCCGCATACGCGCAAGGGACGCCTCCGTGTGCAGATGGAACAGAGGTTGGAGGCAGCTGCGCAAGAAGGCGTGCGGTCGCTGATCCTTAGGGCGGGAGATTTCTTCGGCCCATCGGCTGGCAATTCCTGGTTTTCGCAAGGCATGGTGACGCCTGGCAGGCCGGTGACGAAGATCACCTATCCGGGCAAGCGGGACGCAGGCCATGCCTGGGCGTATCTGCCTGACTATGGCGAGACCGCCGGCGCCCTGCTGGACCGGGAAACCGAGCTAGCCGCCTTCGAGCGGTTTCATTTCCGCGACCACTATTTTGCGCGCGGCGTGGAAATTGCCGAAGTCATCCGCGCGGTCAATGGCGGACAGGGAAAGATCACCGGGATGCCCTGGCTTGCGCTGATCCTGCTGTCGCCTTTTGTGCGCCTCTTCCGAGAACTCGCCGAGATGCGCTATCTGTGGGAGGAGACAGCGGAACTCGACAATGCCAAGCTCATCTCATTCCTGGGCCATGAACCGCATACGGACATCAAAGAGGCCCTCAGCTGGACACTCGCCGCGATGGGGTGCTTTCCGGAGACGGAGGGTCACGCCCCCGGCGCGCGGCCCTGGCCGGCGTGAAGGGCGCAGATGAGGGTGAAGAGGCGGCGGGCGGTCTGGAAGTCGATGTCGATCTTGCCTTCCAGGCGCTCCTTCAGAAGCTCCGATCCTTCATTGTGGATGCCGCGCCGGGCCATGTCGATGGCTTCGATCTGGTGAGGCGTGGAGGTGCGGATGGCTTCGTAATAGCTGTCGCAGATGGTGAAATAGTCCCGGATCACACCGCGAAAGGGCGACAGGGAGAGGATGAAGGTGTGGACCTCTTCGCCCGGCTCTGTCTTGATGGCGAAGACGAGGCGGCGCTCATGCTGGCTGAGGGCGAGGACGTAAGGCCCGCGATCCTCGCCGATCACGCCGAAGGTGTTTTCCTCGATCAGGTCGAAGATGGCGACGCGGCGCTCATGCTCTGCGTCCGGGCCGGAGGCGCCGAGGGTGTCTTCGTCAATATGGACGGCGACGAGCCGGTTGGCGCCCATGGGATCAGCTGCCCTGATTTGTTCGTATGGAGACCGACCGGCCATGGGCCGGCAGGCGCTCGGCCTCGGCCAGGCGCAGGGCAGCGGGCGCCAGCGCGGCGAGCCCTTGCGGCCCGGCGCGCTGGATGCTCATCCGCTTTACAAAGTCATACAGTCCGAGGCCGGAGGAAAAGCGCGCGGCGCGGCTGGTCGGCAGGACGTGGTTCGACCCGGTGACATAATCGCCGAGTGCCTCGGGCGTGTGGTGGCCGAGGAAGACCGCGCCGGCATGGCGGATCAGCGGCAGCATCGCGTCCGGATCCTCGATGCAGAGCTCGACATGCTCGGCGGCGATGATGTTGGCCGCAAAGGCGGCGGTGGCGGCGTCCGGCGCGGTGATGATGGCACCGTGGGCGACCCAGGACTCGCGGGCCCGCGCGCCTGTGGGCAGGGAATTCAACTGGTTTTCCACAGCCTTCTCAACAGCCGCGCCAAGGGCCGCGTCCAGGGTGATGAGGATCGACTGGCTGGAGGGATCATGCTCGGCCTGGCTGAGCAGGTCTGCGGCCACCCAGTCCGGATTCGCGGTGGCGTCTGCGATGACGAGGATTTCGGAGGGGCCGGCAATGGTGTCGATGCCGACCTTGCCGAACACCTGGCGCTTGGCCTCCGCGACGAAGGCGTTGCCGGGGCCGACGATCTTGTCCACAGGCGCGATAGGCCCGGCGCCATAGGCCAGCGCGGCGACGGCCTGCGCCCCGCCGATGGGGTAGAATTCGGTGGCGCCCGCCTTCAACGCGGCATAAGCCACAGCGGGCGAGAGCTCGCCATCGGGCGCCGGGGCGACCATAACGATGCGCTCAACCCCTGCGATGCGCGCGGGCACGATGTTCATCAGCACCGAGGACGGATAGCTCGCCCGGCCGCCGGGGACGTAAACGCCAACGGATTCAAGCGCGGTCCAGCGCCAGCCAAGCTCGACCCCGGCACTGTCCGTGAAGCGGTGGTCAGCCGGGCGCTGGGCGGTGTGGTAGGCGGCGATGCGGTCATGCGCGAAATCGATGGCTTCGCGCAGGTCTGCCGGGCACTCCGCGGCGATCAGCTCGAGGTTTACATTGTCTGACTGGAGCGTGGAGGGATCGAGCTGCACGCGGTCAAACTTCGCGGTGTAGTCAGCCACGGCCGCCCCGCCCCGCTGGCGGACATCCTTGAGGATGGCGGAAACGACGCCGGCCACATCTTCGCCCTGGCCACGGTCTTCGTCGAGGAAGTGGCGCAGGGCCTCCTCGAAACCGGGCGTGGATGCGTTCAGATGACGGGCCATAGGGGCGCTTTCCTCGGTTGTCTTGAACCCCGCTACATGGACCGTGCGGCCTGTGCTGGCAAGACGGCGAAAGGTGGCTGCGTGCAGCGGCGCGGCCAACGAGCCGAATGAGGCCCGGTTGCATCAATGAGGGCGAATTGGTGACTCTGCGTCATTATTGCGATTGATTTGCACACTCATTCGCGCATACGAGCAGCCCAAACAGAGATCTGAGGGATGAAACCTGTGCGTATCGCAGACGAGCATGACACCACTGCCAAAACCTTCCGGCGCGCGGGCCTCCTGACCAGCGCTGCGCTGATGGCGCTCGCCCTGCCCGCCATTGCGGAGACGGCCGAAGAGGCCGAGGCCGACCGGGCGGTAAAGGTGCTCGATACCGTGACCGTGATCGGCAATATCGAAGACCCGCAATCGACTTATGGCTCCGCCTATACGTTGACCGAGCGGGAACTGGAGAAGTTCGAATCGAGCAACGTCAATTCCGTGCTGCGTGCGGTGCCCGGTGTGTATGTGCGCGATGAGGATGGGCTGGGCACGTTCCCGCGCATCGGCATCCGCGCCTCTTCCTCAGGGCGCAGCGACCGCATTCTGGTGCTGGAAGACGGCGTGCCCGCCGCGATGGCGCCTTATGCCAACACCTCGGCCTATTTCTTCCCCAACATCTCGCGGATGCGCAGCGTGGAGGTGCTAAAAGGGCCTGAGACGCTGCTTTATGGGCCGCAGACGGTGACCGGCGTGGTGAACCTGCTGGCGACGGCCATCCCCGAAGAGCGCGCGGGCTTTGTGCGCGCCGAGTTTGGCGAGAACAATACCGGCCGCGTGCATGCATGGTATGGCGACCAGCTGGGCCAGGTGGGCTTCCTGGTGGAGACCTTCCAGAGCACGACTGACGGCTTCCAGAAGATCGACCGCTCCGACCGCACTGCCGGGAACGAGATCGAGGAATACATCCTGCGCCTACAATGGGAGGGGGAGCGCCAGCGGCTGGAGTTCAAGGGTCAGTATGCTGACGAAACGCATGACGTGTCGTATCTCGGCCTGACGGACGCCGATTTCAAAGCTGATCCGGACCGACGCTATGGCCTCTCCGAACTTGAGCAGATGAACCGGGGCCGCACCGGTTTCAGCCTGCATCATGAGTTCGATATCGCCGACGGCTGGGCGCTGAAATCCACCGCCTACTGGACCGACACAGAGCGCCACTATCGCCGCCTCAACCAGATCAACGGCGTGAACATCGGCAGCGTGACCAGTGCGATCAACACTGGCGGGGCGGATGCCGCGCTGCTGCAGGCGATCCTTGATGGCACAGCCGATACGGCCCACCCGAACGGTGTGCGCTATGGCAACAACTTCCAGGAGTTCACCTCCCAAGGCATCCAGACGCAGCTGGAAGGCGCGTTCCAGACCGGCGCGCTGACCCATAACCTGACCTTTGGTGTGCGCCGCCATGAGGACGAGACCCGCAACGTGGCCGACGCGGGCAACGAGATCTATCAACAAGTCAATGGCCGCCTTGTGTTCCAGGGCGTCACGGGCCCCAACAAGAACAGAGGCGAGGCGGAAGCCTGGTCCGTCTGGCTGGGCGACAGGATCTCTTATGGCAATTGGAGCTTCCTGCCGGTGATCCGGTATGAAGACATCCAGACCGTGGGCAATGTGCTGAACCCTGCCCCGCGCAACAGCCTGACCAACACC
>NZ_NCJT01000171.1:4805-10998 GCF_002282565.1 Hyphomonas sp. 34-62-18 | reverse complement strand
CGTCAGCGTCGTCTTGCCGTGGTCAACGTGGCCAATCGTGCCAATGTTCACGTGCGGCTTCGTACGCTCAAACTTTGCCTTGCCCATCGGGCCTCTCCTCTAGTTCTTGTACAAGGGGCCCGATTAGGAGCCCGAGACTTCCTGAATGATCTTCTGTGCTTCAGCGCGCGGAACTTCGTCATAGTGATCGAAGAGCATGGTGAACTGAGCGCGGCCTTGCGACATGCCCCGCAGCGTGGACACGTAGCCGAACATGTTCACCAGCGGCACCATGGCCGTGATGGCCGTAGCGTTCCCGCGGGCTTCAGAGCCCTGGATCTGGCCACGGCGGGAGTTCAGGTCGCCGATAACGTCGCCCATATAGTCTTCCGGCGTGACGACTTCCACTTTCATGATCGGCTCCATGAGGCGCGGATCACCCTTCCCTTTCAGCTCACGGAATGCACCGCGGGCTGCAATCTCGAAGGCGAGAACGCTGGAGTCGACATCGTGGAACGCGCCGTCCGTCAGCGTGGCGCGGAAGTCCGTCACCGGATAACCTGCCAGGAGACCGTTCTCCTTGGCCATTTCCAGGCCCTTCTGAACGCCGGGGATATATTCCTTCGGAACCGCGCCGCCAACGATCGCGCTGACGAACTGGAAGCCCGAGCCGGCTTCAAGCGGCTCGAAGGCCGCGCCGCCAACGATCGCGCTGACGAACTGGAAGCCCGAGCCGGCTTCAAGCGGCTCGAAGGTCAGTTTGATGCGGGCGAACTGGCCGGTACCACCGGACTGTTTCTTGTGCGTGAAGTCGATCTCGGCCGCGCGGCCGATCTTCTCACGGTAAGCCACCTGCGGCTGACCGATATTGGCTTCGACTTTGAACTCGCGGCGGAGACGGTCGATCAGGATGTCGAGGTGAAGCTCGCCCATGCCTTTCATGATCGTCTGGCCGGACTCGAAGTTCGTTTCGACGCGGAAGGACGGGTCTTCGGCAGCCAGACGCTGCAGACCGACCGACATCTTTTCCTGGTCAGCTTTCGACTTCGGCTCGACGGCGATCTCGATCACCGGCTCCGGGAAGGTCATGGTTTCAAGCACGACCGGCTTGCTGGGATCACAGACCGTATCACCGGTCGTCGTTTCCTTAAGGCCGGCGAGCGCCACGATGTCACCTGCGAAGGCTTCCGTGATCTCGTCCTGCTTGTTGGCGTGCATCATGACCATCCGGCCGACGCGCTCGCGCTTGCCCTTCGTCGAGTTGAGGAAGGAGTCGCCCTTCGACAGCTTGCCCGAATAGATACGCGTGAAGGTCAGCGTGCCCATGTAGGGGTCGTTCATGATCTTGAATGCAAGACCCGAGAACGGCTGGTCATCATTGGCAGAGCGCTCGATGTTACGCGTCTCGGTTTCGTCGCCCGGGGCGAAGCCCATATAGGCGGGAACGTCGAGCGGGCTCGGCAGGAAGTCGACCACGGCGTTGAGCATCGGCTGAACGCCTTTGTTCTTGAACGCAGAACCACACAGAACCGGCATGAAGGACAGCGTCAGCACGCCCTTGCGGATCAGTTTGCGCAGCGTGTCGATGTCGGGCTCTTTACCTTCGAGGTAGCCTTCCATCGCCGCGTCGTCCATTTCGACGGCGATCTCGATGAGCTTGGCGCGCCACTCTTCGGCTTGCGCGCGGAGGCTGTCGCGGATCTCGCGCACTTCCCAGGTCGCGCCGAGGTCTTCACCGGCCCACACCCACTCTTTCATCGTGATGAGGTCGATATGGCCTTCGAGCTGGTTCTCAGAACCAATCGGCAGCTGGATCGGCGCCGGCGTTGCGCCGGTCCGGTCCTTGATCATGCGGACGCAGTTGAAGAAGTCAGCGCCGATCTTGTCCATCTTGTTGACGAACACGATACGCGGAACCTTGTACCGGTCAGCCTGGCGCCAGACGGTTTCGGTTTGCGGCTCAACACCGGCGTTGGCGTCCAGAACGCAGACAGCGCCATCGAGAACGGCCAGCGAACGCTCGACCTCAATCGTGAAGTCGACGTGTCCGGGGGTGTCGATGATGTTGAAGCGGTATTTCGGCGAGAGGGCCGTGGTGCCGTCTTCGGTGCGTTCCCAGAAAGTGGTCGTGGCAGCCGACGTGATCGTGATGCCGCGCTCTTGCTCCTGGACCATCCAGTCCATAGTGGCCGCGCCATCATGCACTTCACCGATCTTGTGCGACTTGCCGGTGTAGTAGAGGATACGCTCTGTGGTCGTGGTTTTGCCGGCATCAATGTGGGCCATGATGCCGAAGTTGCGGTATCGCTCCAGCGGATATTCGCGGGCCATGAGATCAAACCTTCGTTTCTGCTTCCCGGAAGGAAGGGTGGGTCACTCGCCGGGCGAGCAAACCCTGCCGCCCGGCGATTGTACGTTTTACCAGCGGTAGTGAGCGAACGCCTTGTTCGCATCCGCCATGCGGTGGGTGTCTTCGCGCTTCTTCACCGCGTTGCCGCGGCCCTGGCTTGCATCCATCAGCTCGCCGGCAAGACGCTCACGCATCGTGTTCTCGTTGCGGCCGGCAGCAGCGGCAGCCAGCCAGCGGATCGCGAGCGCCTGGCGGCGCTCAGCGCGCACTTCAACCGGAACCTGGTACGTTGCACCACCAACGCGGCGCGAACGGACTTCAACAGCCGGAGCCACAGCTTCGAGCGCGTTGTGGAACACTTCGACCGGGTTCTTCTTGGAGCGGGTCTCGACCAGATCGAAAGCACCGTAAACGATGCGCTCGGCGACGGACTTTTTGCCATCGCGCATGATCTGGTTCATGAATTTGGAAACGACGACGTCCTTGAACTTCGGATCCGGCAGGACTTGGCGCTTCTCGGCACTGTGACGACGGGACATGGGCCTCTAGCCTCTTACTTCGGTTTCTTCGCGCCGTAATGCGAGCGGCGCTGTTTACGGTTCTTGACGGGCTGGGTGTCGAGCGCGCCGCGCACGATGTGGTAGCGCACACCCGGAAGGTCTTTCACGCGGCCGCCGCGGATGAGCACAACGGAGTGCTCCTGAAGGTTGTGGCCTTCACCGGGGATGTAGCACAGCGATTCAAATCCGGAGGTCATGCGCACCTTGGCCACTTTCCGGAGTGCCGAGTTCGGCTTTTTCGGGGTCGTGGTGTAAACACGGGTGCAGACGCCGCGACGCTGAGGGCAAGCCTTCAGGGCGGGGGTCTTGGTACGGGTGCGCTTTGGCTCGCGCGGATTGCGGATCAGCTGCTGAATCGTGGGCATTCGGGCCTACTGTCTCTTCGTACGTTGCGGCCCGGGGGCCTATAATGACGTGTGCCCCAAAAGCCCTGAAACGGGCTTCCGGGACGAGCGGAAATTGGGGGTCAGCTTGGCCGGAGCATTGCTGTTCCGGTGCGGCACTGGACGAAACGCCCATTTGCCTCCCTGACGATCCGGGGCGTGTAGACTCGCGCGCGCGGCGCGTCAAGGGCGCTGGCGCGGCTTTCAGCATGGCGGCATGTCGTTCTTGTATCGAATCAGAACGGGGACAGGCCACCCCAGCTTTCAAAGCACATCCAGGCAATCAGCCCGACGGCGGCAATCGCGCAGACAATGCCTGCAATCTCAGTTCGCCCTGCCCTCATGACACACGCCCGAAAAGTGAAAAAGCCTGCCATTGCTGGCAGGCTTTTCCGGTTGGTTCAAGTCAGCCTGGCTTATTCGCCGGCCGTGTCTTTCTCCGGGGCCGGGAGGCTGACGAGGGTGATCCCCTCCTCCGCCTTGGCCATTGCGGCAGCGCGCTTGGCCTTCAGCTTCACGTCGCGCTCGGCCGCCACACGGCGGTACTGGCGGATACCGCCACCCGTACCGGCCGGGATCAGGCGGCCCACGATGACGTTCTCCTTGAGGCCGTCGAGCGTGTCGACCTTGCCCTGGATTGCAGCCTCGGTGAGCACGCGGGTCGTCTCCTGGAACGACGCCGCCGAGATGAAGCTGCGTGTCTGGAGCGAGGCCTTGGTGATACCCAGCAGCAGCGGGGTGGCCGTGGCTTCGCGCAGGTCTTTCTTGCGCGAGCGGCGGATGGCCTCGTTGGCCTCCTCGAACTCGATCGCATCGATCTGCTCACCGGTGATGAACGGCGTATCGCCACCATCGGTGATCTCGACCTTCTGCAGCATCTGGCGAACGATCACCTCGATGTGCTTGTCGTTGATCGGCACGCCCTGCAGACGGTAAACCTTCTGCACTTCCTCGGTGAGGTAGTTGGCGAGCGCTTCCACGCCCAGCGTCGAGAGGATGTCCTGAGGCGCGGGGTTACCGTCCATCAGATACTCACCGCGCTTGATGAAGTCGCCATCCTGCACGGCAAGGTGCTTGCCCTTCGGCACCAGATAGTCGATCGGCTCGCGGCCTTCCTCGGTCGGAACGATCGTGACCTTGCGCTTGTTCTTGTAGTCGCGGCCGTATTCGACGCGGCCATCGACTTCCGCGATGATCGCATGGTCCTTCGGACGGCGGGCTTCGAAGAGTTCGGCCACGCGCGGCAGACCGCCCGTGATGTCTTTCGTCTTCGCGCCGCCGGTTGCCACGCGGGAGAGCGTGTCGCCAGGCTCGATCCGGTCGCCATCGGAGACCGACAGAATTGCGCCAACCGACAGGACATAGCTGGCCGGCGAGCCGTTGGGCAGTTTCACCGGTTTGCCATTGGCGTCCACGATCTGGATCGTCGGCTTGAGGTCGGCCGACTTGGAGCTGGTGCGCGGGTCAACGACGACGCGGGCCGAGATACCGGTCGCTTCGTCTGTCTCTTCACGGACCGTCTGGCCGTCCACCAGGTCGATGAAGCGGGCTTCACCACCGACTTCCGACACGATCGGCTGAGCGAAGGGGTCCCAATCGGCAAGCAGCTTGCCGGGGGCGACCTTCTCGCCATCCTTGACCATCAGGCGCGTACCATAGGCCGGGCGGAACGACTGGCGCGTGCGGCCATCGGCGTCCACGATCTCGACTTGCATCCGGCGGCCAACCACCACGATCGTCTTGTCCTTGCGGGTAACGATCTCGGCGTCGGTGAAGCGCACCGTGCCTTCGAAGCTGGCTTCCAGCGACGACTGGTCGGCCACCTGGGCCGCGCCGCCGATGTGGAAGGTACGCATCGTCAGCTGGGTACCCGGTTCACCGATGGACTGGGCAGCGATCACGCCAACAGCCTCACCCCGGTTGACCAGCGTGCCGCGAGCCAGGTCACGGCCATAGCACTGGGCGCAGATGCCGTTCTTGGTTTCGCAGGTCAGCGGCGAGCGGACCTTCACCCGGTCAATCGACGCAGCGTCGATCTGGGCGGCCACGTCCTCGTCCACATAGGTGTTGGCCGGAACAACAAGCTTGCCATCGGCGCCCTTGATGTCTTCAGCGATCACGCGGCCGAGGATACGTTCGTTCAGCGAGACCACAACGTCGGCGCCTTCCATCACGGCGGTGATGTCGATGCCCTTCTCCGTGCCGCAATCATCTTCGTTGATGATGCAGTCCTGAGCCACGTCGACGAGGCGGCGGGTCAGGTAACCGGAGTTTGCGGTCTTCAGAGCGGTATCGGCCAGACCCTTACGGGCGCCGTGGGTCGAGTTGAAGTACTCGAGAACGGTGAGGCCTTCCTTGAAGTTCGAGATGATCGGCGTCTCGATGATCTCGCCCGACGGCTTGGCCATCAGGCCACGCATACCGGCGAGCTGTTTCATCTGGTTCTTCGAACCACGCGCGCCCGAGTCGGCCATCATGAAGATCGAGTTGATCTGCTCTTTGCCCTTCTTGATCTGGGCTTTGGAGGCAGACTCCATCATGGCGTCAGCCACCTTGTCGGTGCAGCTCGACCAGGCATCAACGACCTTGTTGTACTTCTCGCCGCGCGTGATGAGGCCGTCAGCATACTGACGCTCATAATCGGCCACGAGATCTTTGGTTGCATCGACCAGTTTCTTCTTCGCTTCCGGAATGACCATGTCATCCTTGCCGAAGGAGATGCCGGCCTTGCAGGCTTCGCGGAAGCCGAGTTCCATCATCTTGTCACAGAAGATCACCGTCGCCTTCTGTCCGCACAGGCGGTAGACTTCATCGATGATCTTGCCGATGGCTTTCTTGGACAGCACGGTGTTGACGAGTTCCGGGCCAATCGCTTTCGAGCGCGGCAGGATGTTCGCCACCATGTAGCGGCCCGGCGTCGT
>NZ_NCJT01000171.1:0-4716 GCF_002282565.1 Hyphomonas sp. 34-62-18 | reverse complement strand
TGCGACGGAACGATGATCGGCTTGCCGTTGGCGGGCGAGAGGATGTTGTTGGTCGACATCATCAGCACGCGGCATTCCAGCTGGGCCTCAAGGCTCAGCGGAACGTGGACAGCCATCTGGTCGCCGTCGAAGTCCGCGTTGAACGCGGCGCAGACGAGCGGGTGCAGCTGGATGGCCTTACCTTCGATCAGTTTCGGCTCGAATGCCTGGATGCCGAGGCGGTGCAGCGTCGGCGCGCGGTTCAGGAGAACCGGGTGCTCGCGGATAACCTCGTCGAGGATATCCCACACTTCCGGCTTCTCTTTCTCCACCAGCTTCTTCGCCGCCTTCACCGTGCCGGCGAGGCCCTTGGCGTCGAGGCGCGCATAGATGAACGGCTTGAACAGCTCCAGCGCCATCTTCTTCGGCAGGCCGCACTCATGCAGCTTGAGGTTCGGGCCGACCACGATGACCGAACGGCCGGAATAGTCGACGCGCTTGCCGAGAAGGTTCTGGCGGAAGCGGCCCTGCTTGCCTTTCAGCATGTCGGAGATCGACTTCAGCGGGCGTTTGTTGGTGCCCGTGATCGTGCGGCCGCGGCGGCCGTTGTCGAACAGGGCGTCAACCGACTCCTGCAGCATCCGCTTTTCATTGCGGATGATGATGTCCGGCGCGCGAAGCTCCATCAGGCGCTTCAGGCGGTTGTTCCGGTTGATCACGCGGCGATAGAGATCGTTCAGGTCCGACGTCGCGAAGCGGCCGCCATCGAGCGGAACCAGCGGGCGCAGGTCCGGCGGGATGACCGGGATGACCGTCAGGATCATCCATTCCGGTTTCGCTTTCGACTGGATGAAGGAATCCACCACCTTCAGGCGCTTGGAATACTTCTTCGTCTTCAGTTCCGAATTGGACTCGCGCAGTTCCTCGCGCAGCGTCTCGGCCAGCGTCGGCAGGTCAAGGCTCTTGAGGATTTCGCGGATCGCTTCGGCGCCGATCATTGCGGTGAACGCGTCTTCGCCGAGGCGGTCCTGCGCGTCCATGTATTCTTCTTCGGTCAGCAGCTGCAGCGGCTCAAGCTCGGTCAGGCCGGGCTCGATCACCACATAGCTTTCGAAGTAGAGCACGCGCTCCACGTCTTTCAGCGGCATGTCCACCAGAGTCGCGATCCGGGACGGCAGCGACTTGAGGAACCAGATGTGCGCCACCGGCGCGGCCAGGTCGATATGGCCCATGCGCTCGCGCCGGACGCGCGCCAGGGTCACTTCCACGCCGCACTTCTCGCAGACGATGCCGCGATACTTGATGCGCTTGTACTTGCCGCAAAGGCACTCATAGTCCTTCGTCGGGCCGAAGATCCGCGCACAGAACAGGCCGTCGCGCTCCGGCTTGAACGTGCGGTAGTTGATGGTTTCGGGCTTCTTGATTTCACCAGACGACCACGAGCGGATCTTCTCCGGGCTCGCAATCGAAATACGGATCGCCTCGAAGCTCGGGGCGGGCGTATTGGTGTTGAACATATTGGCGACGTCCTGGCGCATAGGGTGTCTGCTCCTTGGGGCGGGCGTTTATGGGGAGGTCTCTCTCCCCTGCCCTGAATAAATCCGGGTCGGCGAGGCCCCGCCGTTAAGCGGGGCCCTATTTTGCAGAAGTCTACTCGGCGGCCACCGGGGCCTCATCTGTTGCGTCGCGCTCCAGGCCATTTTCCTCGAGCAGTTCGACGTTGAGACCGAGCGAGCGCATCTCCTTGATAAGCACGTTGAAGCTCTCCGGAATGCCGGCCTCGAAGGTGTCGTCCCCGCGGACGATCGCTTCGTAGACCTTGGCGCGGCCGGCCGTATCGTCCGACTTCACCGTCAGCATTTCCTGCAGCGTGTAGGCAGCGCCATAGGCTTCCAGAGCCCAGACCTCCATCTCGCCGAAGCGCTGACCGCCGAACTGGGCCTTGCCGCCCAGCGGCTGCTGGGTGACGAGCGAGTACGGACCCGTGGAACGGGCGTGGATCTTCTCGTCGACCAGGTGGTGCAGCTTCAGAAGGTACTTGTAGCCAACCGTGACGGGGCGCGTGAACGCCACACCGGTGCGGCCGTCGAACAGGCGGACCTGGCCCGACGAGTCCAGACCGGCGCGAACCAGCAGGTCGTTGATGTCGTCCTCGCGGGCGCCATCGAAGACCGGGGTGGCAATCGGAACACCGTTCCGCAGGTTGCCGGCCAGCTCGATGACTTCCTCATCGCTCTCCGGCAGGTCCTGCTTCTCGCCATAGGCATGCTTCAGGGCAGCTTTCAGCGCGCCCACATCATGCTTCTGGTGGAACTCTTCCAGAGCCTTGTCGATGATGTGACCGAGGCCGCGGCAGGCCCAGCCGGTATGCGTCTCAAGGATCTGACCGACGTTCATCCGCGAAGGCACGCCCAGCGGGTTGAGAACGATGTCGACCGGCGTGCCGTCTTCCAGGAAGGGCATGTCTTCGAGCGGGTTGATCTTGGAGATAACCCCCTTGTTGCCGTGACGGCCGGCCATCTTGTCGCCCGGCTGCAGCTTGCGCTTCACGGCCAGGAAGACCTTCACGACCTTCATCACGCCCGGAGGCAGATCATCGCCGCGCTGGACCTTCTCAACCTTGTCGTTGAAGCGGGCATCCAGTTCACGGATCGAGGCATCGAACTGCTCGCGCAGGGCCTGGAGTTCGGCTTGGGCCTTTTCGGACTTCAGCTCGATATCCCACCACTGGCGCTGGTTCAGCTCCTCAAGAGCAGCTTCGGCGATCTTGCCGGCCTTGAAGCCTTTCGGCCCCGCAGCCGCTTCCTTGCCGACGAGAATGTCGTGCAGGCGCGAATAGGTGTTCCGCTCAAGGATGGACTGTTCGTCTTCCTTGTCTTCCTGCAGCTTCTCGATCTGCTCACGCTCGATCTGCAGCGCACGCTGGTCCTTGTCGATGCCGTGGCGGTTGAAGATGCGGACATCCACGACCGTGCCGGCGTCACCCGGCGGCACGCGCAGGGAGGTGTCGCGCACGTCAGACGCCTTCTCACCGAAGATGGCGCGCAGGAGTTTTTCCTCCGGCGTCATCGGGCTTTCGCCCTTCGGCGTGACCTTGCCGACGAGAATATCGCCAGCTTTCACTTCAGCGCCAACCGCCACGATCCCGGCTTCGTCGAGGTTGCGGAGCGCTTCCTCACCGACGTTGGGAATGTCGCGGGTAATCTCTTCCGGGCCGAGCTTGGTGTCACGGGCGGCAACTTCGAATTCCTCGATGTGGATCGAGGTGAACACGTCGTCGCGCACGATGCGCTCGGAGATCAGGATGGAGTCTTCGAAGTTGTAGCCGTTCCAGGGCATGAACGCGACGAGCACGTTCCGGCCGAGGGCCAGCTCACCGAGATCCGTAGACGGACCATCGGCGATAATGTCGTTCTTCGAAACAACGTCACCAACCTTCACGATCGGGCGCTGGTTGATGCACGAGTTTTGGTTCGAGCGGCGGAACTTGGCGAGACGGTAGATGTCGACGCCCGACTTGGAGCCTTCGAGATCTTCCGTGGCGCGCACAACGATACGCATCGCGTCGACTTGCTCGACCACCCCTGCCCGGCGGGCAACGATGGCAGCGCGGCTATCGCGGGCAACGACCGCTTCCATGCCGGTGCCGACGAACGGGGCTTCGGACTTCACAAGCGGCACCGCCTGGCGCTGCATGTTCGAGCCCATCAGCGCGCGGTTGGCGTCGTCATTCTCGAGGTACGGAATGAGCGAGGCAGCCACCGAGACGACCTGCTTGGGCGAAACGTCCATATACTGAACTTCTTCGCGGGCAACCATGGTCGCTTCGCCAGCCACACGGGCGTTGACGAACTCGTTCACGAGCTCGCCCTTCTCGTTCACGGCGGCGTTGGCCTGAGCGATCGAATAGATGCTCTCTTCCATCGCGGAGAGGTACACGACCTCTTCGGTCAGCTTGCCGTTCAGCACGCGGCGGTAGGGGCTTTCGATGAAGCCATACTTGTTGACGCGGGCATGGGTGGCGAGGCTGTTGATCAGACCGATGTTCGGGCCTTCCGGCGTCTCGATCGGGCAGATACGGCCGTAATGGGTCGGGTGAACGTCGCGAACCTCGAAGCCCGCACGCTCACGCGTCAGACCGCCCGGGCCAAGGGCCGAAAGACGGCGCTTGTGGGTGATCTCGGAGAGCGGGTTGGTCTGGTCCATGAACTGCGACAGCTGCGAGGAGCCGAAGAATTCGCGGACAGCCGCCACAACCGGTTTCGCATTGATCAGGTCGTGCGGCATCACGGTGTCGATATCGACCGCGCCCATACGTTCCTTGATCGCGCGCTCCATGCGCACGAGACCGATGCGGTAGTTGTTTTCCATCAGCTCGCCGACCGAGCGGACACGGCGGTTGCCGAGGTTGTCGATGTCGTCGACTTCGCCCTTGCCGTCTTTCAGGTCGAGGATGACCTTCATCACGCCGATGATGTCCTCGTTGCGCAGGGTGCGCATGTCGTCCGGGGCGGACTCGTACTCGCGCACGGCCACAGACAGACGCATGTTCATCTTCACGCGGCCAACTGCGGACAGATCATAGCGCTCGGCATCGAAGAACAGCTGGCCGAAGAGAGCCTCAGCCGCTTCCTGCGTCGGCGGCTCGCCAGGGCGCATGACGCGGTAGATGTCCGAGAGCGCTTCGAAGCGGGTCTCGTTCTTGTCGGCCTTCAGCGTGTTGCGCAGCCAGGGGCC
>NZ_NCJT01000475.1 GCF_002282565.1 Hyphomonas sp. 34-62-18 | reverse complement strand
GACAGAAGGCACAACAGAAATCGTCATCGTCTATTCCATTCAAACCTGCGCCATTATCCCGGCGGCCGATGAACAACACCTGACGGATATAGTGCCCTTTTGCCTAGAGAGCACCCGGCAGACAACAGCCTAGCTGGCCCCTCCGAAGCTTGCCGCAGAGGCCCCAGCATGCGAGACGGGGGCATCTCAAGAATCCTGACGGGGAACCGTTCACATGAACATGAAATATCTCGGCTGTGCCGCAGCCGCCCTTTTGCTTTCCGGGTGTGCGCCTTCCACACCTGTAGAGCCAGCCGCAACGACAACGCCGGAAACAGCCCAGGCGCCCTCCGAAGACCTGCTTCTGCCGCTGCCGGAAGGCACTGTCCCGGAAATCGTGGCGGCAGATATCGGCGTCCGCGTGAAGACGCTGGCCGACGATGTGTTCGAGGGGCGTGGCCCCGGAACGCCCGCCGGCGAAGCTTCGGCTGCCTGGATCGCTGCCGAACTGGCGCGCCTTGGCCTCACACCGGCCGGCGACAATGGCAGCTGGTTTCAGCAGGTCGACATGGTCAACCAGACTGTTGACCCGGCCACCTCCAGCCTTGTTCTAACCTGGCCCGATCAGGACGAGCTCTCGCTGACCCTCAAGGATCAGGCCGTGATCTGGACCAAGCGCCAGAATGCCGATCATGTTTCATTCGAGCCGAGCGATGTGGTGTTCGTTGGCTATGGCGCCGTCGCCCCGGAATATGACTGGGATGATTATGCGGGTCAGGATTATACAGGCAAAACCGTGGTGATCCTGGTCAATGATCCCGGCTTTGCCACCGGCGACCCGGAACTCTTCAACGGCAAGGCCATGACCTATTATGGCCGCTGGACCTACAAGTTCGAGGAAGCCGCCCGCCAGGGCGCAACGGCTGCGCTGATCGTCCACGAAACCGAGCCGGCCGCTTATGGCTGGGATGTGGTCGCCAACTCCTGGAGTGGTGCGCAGTCTGATCTTGTGCGCCCGAATGGCGGCGCAGACCGCGCCATGCTGGAAGGCTGGATCCAGCGCGATGTGGCCGTCGAAATGTTCGCCAAGGCCGGCCTTGATTTTGAGGCGATGAAAACCGCCGCCAAGACACGCGGTTTCCAGCCGGTGGCTCTGGAAGGCGTCAAAGCGCGCGGCGAAATCCATCA